>JBEKJJ010000488.1:0-3095 GCA_050011295.1 Bryobacteraceae bacterium | reverse complement strand
GGACCAGATCGTAGTAGCTTCCCGCCAGCAACGGCGCGATCGCAACTGTCCGTTCGAAGCACGCACGGGCCTCCTCGAAACGGCCGAGCTCGGAGAGCACCGTGCCCAGCAGATCGTACGCCGTCGCGTTCCTCGGATCAGCCACCAGCATCTCTCGTAAAACCTGTTCAGCTTCCTGATTGCGATCCTCGATCACTAGTGCCCGCGCCTTACCAAGGCGGCCGAAGCTGGTCCTACCTCCGGTCGCTGCCGCACGCCGGAAACAGCTGATAGCCTCACCGACATGGCCCAGGGTGTAGACCAGGGCACCAGCGCGGAACCACGCTTCGGTCAAGGATGGTAGGAGCTTCGTGGCGCCGTCATACGCAGCGAGTGCTCCGCCGATGTCACCCAGTTTCTCCAAGGCAATTCCCAGGCGGAAATGCGCATCGGCATAGCGCGGATTGGTGGCGACGGCCCGTTGCAATGCCGCGATGGCATCCGGTACGCGGCCGACTTCGAGGCAGGCGAGGCCAAGGTCGTGTTGAATAATGGGATTGGACGGCTGCAACAGCGCCGCATCTTGTAACGGCGCGATCGCATCGGCTGGCCGTCCGGCCCTGAGAAACTGAGTGGCCAAGGCAAGCAGTGGCACCACTTGTTCTGCCTCGGCTGGGTTTGGAGACTGGGACATGACGATAGGCTAACATCTCAATGTCACTCAGGTATTCGCGGGAGCTAAACCATGGCTACACTCATCACATCCTGTTAGGAGGTGGCGAAAGATGTATCACGTGCGGCAAGAGAACCTGCCTTTTGTTGGTAGTTCGTACGAGTTTATCGGAGCTGAACAGGGCAACACCAGTGTTTCGGTGTTCCTATTCCATGGCAAGCCCGGTTCGGGGCCGGGTCCGCACCGGCATCCTTATGACGAAATCCAATTCATTCGCGAAGGCCGCGGGGTGTGGACAGTAAGCGGCAAGACCTTCGAGGGCGGCGCCGGAGACATCTTTGTCATCAAGGCCCGCGAGGTCCACAGCTTTAAGGCGGTTGGCGATTCACCACTGGTACAATTCGACGTTCACCTGAGTCCCCGCTTTATCCAAGAGAACCTTTAGAGCAGAGAGTTGCAATGCAAGGCAAAAGAAAAAGCCGGACTTTGTAACCGGCCTGAAACGTGAGGATAAAAGTGCGGGATTTCGAGCGGTCGTGAGATGCCCGAATGTCACACGGCGATTCGGGCGAAGTGATTTCCGACTGTCGTTATCAGGCGCTACATCCACACCCGTCGCGAGAGTCGAGTAGTGATATGGCTGTTACGCTAGTTGACCTTGCCATCTGACAATTACTGCACTGGAACCACCGGCAGATCGATAAAACTGGCTGCATCCTCCGAGTGGTAAACGCGCTGAACCGCTTTCACGTAGTCTTGCGGTTCGGCAAAAAAGATATTTGCCACGAACGTCTGCGGATTTCGATCGTACAGAGGGAACCAGCTGGACTGGATCTGCAGGTGTGATAGGCTTTGCAGTCTCGAAACTCTCCCGATAACGGCCCCGGAAAATATCCATGGCAATGCTCAACTCATAGCCGCCCATCTCCGGCCGGCTCGGCACTTCGTCTGGATAGACGTCAATGAGCTTCACCACCCAGTCACTATCCGTTCCGCTTGTGGACGCGACAAGATTCACCACCGGCGCACCGCTGACTCGCAGAGGCTCTGTCAAAACCGGCGTCGTGTAGAACAACACATCGGTGCGGTCGGCGACAAAACGTTGATCGACGAGCAGCCAGCGCCGCCAGGCGTCGCTATCGGTAGAAACAATAGGGCGCGGTGAATAAGGCACAGGCTTGCTGGGATCGGAAACGTATTCATCGTAATCTTGTGAACCAGCGGGCGACTTAGCATCGTGTCCGCTCGGAGGAGTGAAGGACAAACCAAGGCCGGACGTCAGATAGAGTGGTTTCGATTTCGTCGCGCAGCCAGACTGACACGCCAGCGGCCAGGAATTCAGACGGTCCCAATGATTTTCGCCGGTGTTGTAGATGAGCACCGGCGGTGTCGCGGCCTTCGGCGCCCCGTCTTTAAGATACTGATCGAAGAATGGCTTGAGCACGTCGCGACGAAATTGCAGGGCAGTGTCGCCGTCCCACTTCAGCGGCCCCAGTGAATAACCGTCGTAGTTGACTCCGCTGTGGCGCCAAGGGCCCATCACCAGAAAGTTCATGTCATTGTGCGTGTCCTTCGGCTCAACCGCCAGGTAACAGTGAATCGCTCCCCACATATCTTCCTGGTCCCACAAACCCTGAATCCACATGGTCGGAACCTTCAGCGGCTGCTCGCTCATGGTTTTATCGAGAGCCTGGTCTTGCCAATACGCGTCGTAGGCTGGGTGCTCCGACATTTTGTGCCAGACGGGCAGTTGGTCCAGGCCTCCGGTTTTAGCGAAATTTCCGGCCGAGCCGGCGCGAAGAAAGTTGTCGTAGTCGTCATATGCCTGGCGAACGATGGGATGCCCTTGCCCCTGCACTGCGGTCTGTTCCGTAAAGTAATCTAAACCCGGCTGCCGAAAGGCGCCAAAATGAAACCAGTCGTCACCCATCCAGCCGTCGACCATGGGGCTCATTGGCGCTGCGACTTTCAGGGCTGGGTGCGGATTCACCAGAGCCATCACTACGGTGAACCCTTCGTAGGAACTTCCGAGCATTCCAACTTTGCCGTTGCTCTCGGGAACATTCTCGACTAACCAGTCGATGGTGTCGTAGGCGTCGGTGGAGTGATCAGTTGCGCTCGAATTCAGCGGCCCCTTTAACGGTCGAGTCATCACATACTCACCCTCGGAGCCGTATTTGCCGCGAACATCCTGAAAGACACGAATGTAACCATCAGCCACGAACACTTCGTCGCCCTGGGGCAAAGTCGCGAGCATGGACGCAGACCAGAAGCGTTCCGTCCGTTTAGCAGCGTTGTAGGGTGTACGAGTCAGGAGGATGGGCGCATTCTTTGCGCCCTTAGGGATAACAATCACGGTGTAAAGCTTCACTCCGTCTCGCATCGGAATCATCACTGCCCGTTTGACGTAGTCGTAGGATGCGGTCGGAGCCTCAAACTTGGA
>JBEKJJ010000487.1:0-2751 GCA_050011295.1 Bryobacteraceae bacterium | reverse complement strand
AGCGCGTATTGGCTCCGCATTTCGTCCTCGATCGTCGCAAAAATTTCGGCCACTGGCGTCTTTTTCACCCGAAAGGTTCGCCCTCCCGTCGGGTCCGACATGTCTTTGAGGAACGTACATCCGGAGAAGCCGCTTTCGAAGCAGATGCCATAAACGATGGTATTGGTGGCCTGCACCGCTTCAATCGCCGAGTCCAGATGCACGCTGCTGCCGTTGTCCAAACCGTCTGAAATAACGATCAAAACTTTTCGGCCGGATAACGATTTCAATTTCCCCAGTGCGGTTTTCTGCACAGCTTCATACAGCAGGGTGCTGGGCATCGGGAATCCCAACGGCGGAAGGCCCTTGAACGGAATGGAGCGCAGCCGCTGCAGGGCTTCGGCCAGCAATCGAGCGGACCCCGTCAGATCCTGCCACAGAACGATGGTGCTGGAAAATCCTACCAGCAGCGCCCGGTCATTTGGCCGAAGCACTTGCTCCAGGAACTTCGCGGCGGTGCGCTTTTCATCTGCTGCGGACGGCCGTCCTCGAAGATTTTGAAATCGTCCTGCTTGAGGTCGCGGACCAGCGCGCCGCGGTGATCGTGGACCGTGCACAGAACATTCACCACGTCCACATCCACTTTGATGGCGGTCTCCGGTTCCTGCGCGCCGGATAGAGAGAATACCGCCAATATGGAGATCGCCCTGTTGAAGAGGAATTTCATCCCAGCTTGAATCCGTTATACTTCACCGGTATGAGAACCCGCTTGTGGATCTTTGCCGCCGCCGCAGCCAGTGGAGTGATGGCCCAGTCTCTGTTCACACCCGGGCTGAAGCCGTTCATCGCCGTGGATGCGCCAGTGATTGCGCTGGAACACGTTCGCATCCTGGACGGAACCGGCGCGCCGCCGCGCGAAGACCAAACTATTGTGATCGAAGGCGGCCGCATCCTGGCGGTCGGGCCGGCCAATGAAGTCCAGGTACCGGCCGCGGCGCATCGCATGCCATTGCAGGATCAAACTGTGATTCCGGGATTGGTGGGTATGCATGAACACCTGTTCTATCCCTCGGGAGGTGGCGTGCCGCTTTATATCGAACACGGGATGAGCTTTCCTCGGCTGTATCTGGCCTCCGGCGTGACAACCGCGCGCACGGCCGGGACGCTCGAGCCCTATACCGATTTGAATTTGAAAAAGATGATCGACCAAGGCCGCATGCCCGGTCCGAAGATGCTCATCACGGTGGGTTACCTCGAAGGGCACGGCAGCTTCGCACCGCAAATGGCCGAGCTCGACACGCCGGACGACGCCCGCCGGTTCGTGGAATATTGGGCCGGTTTGGGCGCGCATTCTTTCAAGGCGTACATGCATATCACGCGCGGCGAGCTGGAAGCTGCGCTCACTACCGCTCACGCGCGCGGCTTGAAATTGACAGGACATCTGTGCTCGGTGGGATTTCGCGAAGCCGCTGCGCTTGGAATCGATAATCTGGAGCACGGTTTGGTAGTTGATTCGGAATTTAATCCCGCGAAGCAGCCGGATGCCTGTCCCCAAAGCTCGGCTCAGGAGCTGGCCCAGCTCGATGTAAACGGCGAAGCCGTGCAAAGAACTATTCATGAGTTAGTGCAGCACAAAGTAGCGGTGACTTCCACGCTGGCGGTTTTCGAAGTTGCGCCTCCTCTGCAGCAGCGCTTCGTAGACGCGCTTTCTCCCACGGCGGCACTCTTATATTTGAGCGGCCGGGATCGGCTTCCCGAACAAGCGCGAGTCGGGAGTGCCCTGCGCGTCAAAAAGGAACTGGAATTCGAGCGCGCATTTGTGAAAGCGGGCGGTTTACTGATGGCCGGCTGCGACCCGACCGGAAACGGCAGCGCGCTGGCTGGCTTCGGCGATCAACGCAATATGGAACTGCTGGTGGAGGGCGGCTTCAGCGCGGCCGAGGCGATCCAGATCGCAACTCTCAACGGAGCAAAATTCCTGGGCTTGGAGGATCACATCGGATCCATTGCGCCCGGCAAGCAGGCCGACCTGGTTGTTCTGGACGGAAATCCAGCCAAGCAGATTTCCGATGTCGAAAAGGTCCGGATGGTATTCCGCGACGGAGTTGGGTTCGATCCTGCAAAATTGATTGAATCCGTGCGCGGCCAAGTAGGTCTACATTAGCGGCCATCCAACGAAAACGCAAGCAATACGTTGCCTGCGATGGCATTGAAATATCCGTAGCCCGAGTTGACGAATACCATTCCGCCGGCCACGGCCGGCCCCGCGGCATCCAACGAACCACCTCTCGCTTTCACCATATTCACCGTGTCGAAATCGCGGACCGTATCGTAATCCCACAAAATGGCGCCATCCTTTGTGGAATACGCCCGCAGATGGCCATCCAGGGCGCCTGAAAAAACCACACCTGAGATTACGGTCACTGCCGCCGATTGCGCGGGGCTGCACCCCTTGATTTTGCATCCCTTCCCAGGCGAGGGCGTGTCCCAGATTTTCTCTCCGGTCGCGATCTTCAGCGCAAATAGGCCGCCGCCGATGTTCGGATCGGGCCCGAAACCTTCATTGGCCGGAATGCGTGAAGCATCGGAAATCGCAATTCCGAAGTCGGATAGAGCTGCGTAGACCGTGTCCTGATCGGCGGCCGGGCCCCACTGAATCCCGCCCAACGCGCCGCCCTTGCCGATGCGCGATTGCCACAAGATCTCACCCTGTTGGTCCGGATCGAGCGCGTGGACCACTCCGGATTTCTGCCCGGCGATCAGCGCCCGTTT
>JBEKJJ010000486.1:0-2801 GCA_050011295.1 Bryobacteraceae bacterium | reverse complement strand
GGCGCCCAAATGCGCGCTCCATAATGGTTTGTCGCAGGGAAAATCGCCGAACCAGCATTTGAAACTGCTGGAGCCTCCGTTTATCACTAAAACTTTCACTTGGCCGGCCAATGCCAATCGCGGATTTCCGGCATGTCGTCGCCGTAGCGGGAAATGTAGAGTTTATGCTCGATCAGCCGGTTGCGGAGAAACTGCTTTTCGCGTCCGGCCACGCCGCGCAGGCGCGGAACGCGGTCGATGACGTCGCCGGCCAGATGGAACCGGTCGAGATCGTTCATCACGGTCATGTCGAACGGCGTAGTTGTGGTGCCTTCTTCCTTGTAGCCGCGAACGTGCAGATTGTCGTGATTGGTGCGGCGATAGGTTAGCCGGTGAATGAGCCACGGATAGCCGTGGAAGGCGAAAACGATGGGTTTATCGGCGGTGAATATGGCATCGAAGTCGCGGTCGGAGAGGCCGTGCGGATGTTCGCTGGAGGGCTGCAGGGTCATGAGATCGACTACGTTACGGCTGCGCAGAAGATCTACCGCGGCGAGAGTTTCGAGTGTAGGAATATCGCCGCAGCAAGCCATGACGACATCCGGTTCGGCACCTTCGTCCGAGCTGGCCCAATCCCAAATTCCGATGCCGGCTGTGCAATGGCGGATTGCGGATTCCATATCCAGATATTGGAGCGCGGGCTGCTTTCCGGCGACGATCACGTTGACGTAGTTGCGGCTGCGCAGACAGTGGTCGGCTACCGATAAAAGGCAGTTGGCATCGGGCGGAAGATAGACGCGGACGATATCCGCTTTCTTGTTCACTACTACGTCGAGGAAGCCGGGATCCTGATGACTGAAGCCGTTGTGATCCTGACGCCAGACGTGGGAGGTCAGAAGATAGTTCAAGGAAGCGATGGGACGGCGCCAGGAAATTTCGCTGGATTCTTTCAACCATTTCGCGTGCTGGTTGAACATGGAGTCGACGATGTGGATGAAGGCTTCGTAGCACGAGAAGAAGCCGTGGCGGCCGGTGAGCAGATAGCCCTCGAGCCAGCCCTGGCACATGTGTTCGCTTAAAACTTCGAGGACACGGCCGTCAGGGGCGATGTGATCGTCAGCGGGAATAATGGTGGCCTCGGACTTGCGGTTGGTGAGTTCGAACAGCGCGTCCAGACGATTGGAGCTGGTTTCATCGGGGCCGAAGACGAGGAAGTTGTTGTTGCCGGAATTCATCTTCATGACATCACGCAGCATTTTTCCTAAGACGCGCGTGGCTTCGCCGCGCTCGGTGCCCGGATGCGAAACGTCGACGGCGTAGTCGCGGAAATCGGGCATGCGCAGATCCTTCAACAGCAAGCCACCGTTCGCATTTGGATTGGCTCCCATGCGGCGAGTGCCTTTGGGAGCGAGTTCGGCGAACTCCTGCACGAATCGGCCGCGTTCATCGAAGAGTTCTTCCGGCTTGTAGCTGTGCATCCAGTCTTCGAGCAACTTGACGTGTCCGGGTTTGGACATATCCGCGATGGGGACCTGGTGGGCGCGGAAGGTTCCCTCCACTTGGAGGCCGTCCACGACTTTGGGACCGGTCCAACCCTTGGGCGATTCGAGGACGATCATGGGCCACTCGGGGCGCGCGGAGAATCCATTCTCGCGAGCGTCTTTCTGAATGGCGCGGACCTGGTTCACCACGGTTTCAAGCGTAGCGGCCATCAACTGGTGCATGGGTTCGGGATCGTGGCCAATGACGAAATAGGGTTTGTATCCGTAACCTCTTAGAAGAGTCGCGAGCTCGTCCTTACTGATGCGCGCGAGAACGGTGGGGCCGGCGATTTTATAACCATTGAGATGCAGGATGGGGATGACGGCGCCGTCGCGCACGGGATTCAGGAATTTATTGGAATGCCAACTGGTGGCTAGCGGGCCGGTCTCCGCTTCACCGTCGCCGATGACGCAGCAGGCGATCAAATCCGGATTGTCGAACACGGCGCCATAGGCGTGGAGGAGCGAATATCCGAGCTCGCCACCTTCATTAATGGATCCGGGCGTTTCGGGCGCGGCGTGGCTGGGAATTCCGCCGGGAAAAGAGAATTGGGTGAAGAGGCGCTGGAGGCCTTCGCAATCCTCAGTGATGTTGGGGAAGAATTCGCTGTAGGTGCCTTCGAGGTAGGTGTTGGCGACCATGCCGGGACCGCCGTGGCCGGGGCCGCAGATATAGATCATGTTGAGATCGTATTTGCGGATGAGGCGATTGCAGTGGGCGTAGATGAAGTTGAGGCCGGGGGTGGTGCCCCAGTGTCCGAGGAGGCGCGGCTTGATGTGTTCCAGGCGCAGCGGCTCGGTCAGCAGTGGATTGGCGAAGAGATAAATTTGTCCGACGGAGAGATAGTTGGCGGCGCGCCAATAGGCGTTGATTTTGCGCAGCTCGTCGGCGGAGAGTGGATTCGATGAAAGGGTCTCAGGTTCGGTGGAGATAGTAGCTTGCATGAGGTGCTCCAGAGGCATGGGTGCCACTTCTTATGATGACCTGTTTGGGAGCGGGAGTGTTTGAGTGTTGGGTGACAAAACGATGACTGTGGGGCGGGCGGTTTTTTCAAAAACGAAGCCAGTGGATTTACCGTTTCTCGTTTCTCGTTTCTCGTTTCTCGTTGGGCGACTTTCGCGGAGGGCTTGACGCATCTGGCGATTCTTGTGTTTGGAGGTGAGATATTTCTAGGTTGATGTTTTATTAGGGGGTTGCGGGTGGGGTGGGGACTTGTGACGCATCGAAAATTCGAGATGCGTCAAGTCGGAAGCCGACATTGCGGCGGAGTGAATTGGGCG
>JBEKJJ010000485.1:0-2710 GCA_050011295.1 Bryobacteraceae bacterium | reverse complement strand
AATTCCTGGGCTCGATTATAACAAAGCTAGGCCCTCTATCTGACCAAGTGATATTCCGTCTGCCGCTTTAGCACCCAGGACATCTTCCCCTGATCATCCAGTACTGCATCTTCTTCGAGCGCGACGTTGAGTTTCTGCCCATCCCACTCTGGAACTGGCGTAGTGGCTTGCAACTCGATCGAAAACCAACTGCCGGCAAACAGTGCGACGTCGCCGCGCCCGGGAACGCCCTGCTGCAAATCCCAGAGGCCGATCAGCGGACCGGCGGCGTGGCCATGATCGCCGATGGGATGCGTGTAGACGCTGCCGTCAATCTTCGCTTCGCGCATGGCATGCAGGGTGTCGCCGAGGTGTCGCCGAGCACTTCATTCCCTGTCCGGCCAGGCCGCATGCGCTCCATGAGCAGATCTTGCAAACGATCCGTGTTCCGCATTGCTTCGACGATTCCAGCCGGCACCGTTGTCTCGCCTTCGCGAAGGACGTAGCCCATGTGCTGCGTATCCGTATTGAGCCGCATCGCAGTGATGCCGAAATCCGTGTGAAGAACATCTCCGCGTTCAATCACCACGCCTTCTCTGGGATTGAGCAGCGTAGCCGCGGTGAGCCCTTTCCGTTGAACGGTGACTGAGGGCTGGAACCAGGTGCCCAGTCCCGCGTCGTTCACCTTCTGGCGCAGCCACCACACTACATCTTCATTGGTTGTCTTTCCTGGCGTGATAACTTCGTTCGAAAATGCGCGTGAGATCAGCGAATGCACGATCTCCATCATCTGCCGATAAGTGGGAAGCATCTCAGGAACGCGCAGCTCCTGATATTCCAGGGCCAGATTTTCGGCGGGGATAATCTTGTCTTTGTACTCGGGCCCTAGCGCAGCCATCAGCTTGTCGCGCATCCCTACGGTCAGGCCGTCCGAGAAAGCGTGGACGGGTGAGATATCAACAGCGATCGAAGACGGATGCCGCTCCACCACCAGCTTGCGCAAAAGCTGCCACTGCGTCTCACCATATATTTCACGATTGGCCGACTCCGGATCGCGATACACGGTGTACAACCCACCGTTCGAATCACCTCCAAGCGCGAGGCGCTCCAAGGGCTGATTCGCGCCACGATCGTAGAAGACGTAAATGGTAGTGCGCCGCGCGGCGAACACCGTTGGCGAAACCAGCGAAAAGAACGCCGGATCTTCCGCATACTCACGGCAAGCGACAATCCACATTTGCGCTCCGTGCTTCCGCATGAGGACCGGCAGATTGCGTTCCAGCCGCAGCCGTAGCCACTCCTGTTGGATACGCGCCTGGTCGCGCAGCGGAGGAAGCGCGGGAACCTCGCCGAAAACCACAGTCGAGAGGAAAATAACAAGAAACGCGCGTCGCATGGTAGCTAACAGGATACAGCGCCGTGGGGCAGGATGGCATCCTGCGGCGGGTTGTTAACCCGCCATCCACCACCGAAGGATTACGATAGACGTAATGAATTCCATAACTCGCCGAGGCGCGGTCGGCCTGACGGCCGTGGCCGCAGCGTCATACAAGCGCATTCTAGGCGCGAACGATCGAATACAAGTCGGATTCATCGGATTCGGATTGATCGGAGGCCAGCACGTTCACGATTTCAAGAATCAACCGGACGCGGATCTGGCGGCGATGTGCGACGTCTACCAACCTCGTCTGGAACAAGGCGTGGCGGCCTGCGGTCAAACCGCCAAGCCGTATAGCGATTTCCGGAAGATGCTCGAGAACAAAGATCTCGGGGCCATCGTTGTCTGCACTCCCGATCACTGGCATTGCTTGATGACCATCATGTCGTGCGCCGCGGGAAAAGATGTCTACGTGGAAAAGCCGGTGTCGCTATTGGTCCGGGAAGGCCGCTGGATGACGGATGCGGCGCGACGTTACAATCGCGTGGTCCAGGCCGGCACGCAGCAGCGTTCCGGAACCCACTACCAGCATGCGAAGCAACTGATTGAGCAAGGCTACATCGGCCCCATTATGAGCGCTCGGTCCGCGTCGTTTCGTAATATCATGCCGGGTTTCGGCTCGCCTCCGGATTCCGCGGCGCCGAACGATTTCGACTACAACATGTGGCTGGGGCCGGCTCCCGAGCGTCCGTATAACAAAATGCGCGGCCTGTATCATTTCCGCTGGTTCTGGGATTTTTCCGGTGGACAGATGACTAATCTGGGCGCCCATGAGATCGACATCATCCAATGGATCATGCGCCAGAAGGGTCCAACAGCGGTTTCATCGAGCGGCGGCCGGTTCGCATTGAAAGAAGCCGGAGAAACACCCGATACGCAAGATGCCCTGTTCGAATACGACGGTTTCACGGCAGTCTATTCGTTCCGCGAAGCCAGCGCCGGCCGCCGCGCAGGTGCTGGAGCCTTGGAACTTTTCGGCACTAAGGGGAGTTTGGTAATTAACCGCGCAGGCTTTGAAGTAGTTCCCGACATGAAGACCAATCCAGCCAATGCCATTCCAGTTTTTCAAGGGCATCCTGTCGGAGGCCCCGTACGCGAGAACGTGAAACCGGAGCCCTGGGTGGAAGCGCGAAAAGAGCCGGGATCTTCCGATGAACAGTTCAACCTGCACGTGCGCAACTTCCTGGATTGCATAAAATCGCGCGAGCGCCCCATTGCGGACATCGAGGGCGGCCATCAATCCACCACCGCGTGCCATCTGGCAAACATCTCGCTGCGCGTGGGGCGAAAGAT
>JBEKJJ010000484.1:0-2863 GCA_050011295.1 Bryobacteraceae bacterium | reverse complement strand
CATGAAGACGCCGTGGCGCACGCACTCTTGCGTGCTGCGCCGAGACTCGTCTCGGCGTCGGGCGGACATCGACACGAGTGTCGATGCAGCACGCAAGAGTGCGTGCGCCACACGGCGTCTTCGACGGAGCGCCTTATACCCCCGGTTGCTAGCGATCGCCTCTCTCCTCGCGACCGCCGCACTCGCCCAAACTCCCTCCTCCGCCCCTCCCAACCCCGTCGAAGCCGGCCGCGCGCGCTTCAACGTTCGCTGCGCCGGCTGCCACGGCCAGGACGGTCTTGGAGGCGAGCGTGCCCCCGCCATCGGCCATGCCTGGCGCTCCCGCATGGAGAGCGAAGCAACTCTGCGCGATACTATTCTGCACGGCATTCCGGACGCTGGCATGCCCGCCTTCAACTTGCCTGCGGACGAACTACAGCAGTTGGTAGCATTCCTGCAATCGCGAGTTTTGCCGCTCGCGAAGACCGTCATCTCAGGCGACGCGCACTCCGGCGAAGCCGTGTTCTTCGGCAGCGGCCACTGCTCCGAATGCCATATGGTCTGGGGCAGGGGCAGCGTGAACGGTCCGGATCTCACCGAAGTCGCCGGCAAACTCACGCTGGCCGAAGTCGAAACAGCGCTGCGCAAACCCGGTACTCGCCGCATCGATGGATACCACGTGGCCACCGTTCACCTCGCTAAAGGCGGCGATGTGCGAGGCTTCGTCCGCAACGAAAGCGGCGAAGATATCCAGTTGCAGGGTCTTGATAACCGCCTGCACCTGCTCTGGAAAACGGAAGTCACCAGCGTCGATCGCGATCCGAGTTCCTACATGCCGGCTTGGACCGGTTCGCCCGCCGAAACACGCGACCTCATCGCGTTTCTCGCCCACGCACCTGAATGGAAGCCCGACGCCAACGCGAAACCCGTCGCCGAGCTGCCGCAAGGAATTTCGTGGCACGATATCGCGGATCCCAAACCCGGCGAGTGGCCCTCCTATCACGGACAAGAAAACGGCAATCGCTACACCGAGCTCACCCAGATCACTCCGCGCAACGTTAAGAATCTCGCACCCAAATGGATCTACTCCATGGGCAGCGGCCACTCGCTCGAAGTGACGCCTGTCGTCGTCGACGGCGTGATGTACGTCACCAAGGTGAATTCCGCCTACGCCCTGGACGCCCGCACCGGCCGCGAGATCTGGCGATACACCCGGCCGCAAACGAAAAACTTGACAGGCGATGCGTCCGGCGGAATCAATCGTGGTGTCGCAGTGCTGGGCGACCGCGTCTTTATCGTCACCGACAATGCGCACCTCCTCGCGCTCCACCGGCTGAACGGCGCTCTGCTATGGGATATCGAAATGGCCAATTCGCATCAGCACTACGGTTCCACTTCCGCGCCATTGATCGTTGGCGATCTCGTAATCGCGGGCGTCTCGGGCGGCGACGAGGGCATTCGCGGCCAGCTCGGCGCATTTCGCGCTTCCAGCGGTGAGCGCGCCTGGCGCTTCTGGTCCATCCCCGCTCCAGGCGACCCCGAAGCCAGCACTTGGGTCGGCCGCGCTCTCGAACACGGCTGCGGCGCCACCTGGCTCACCGGTACGTATGACCGTGAGACCGACACCCTAGTCTGGCCCATCGGAAATCCATGCCCCGATTTCAACGGGGACGAACGCAAGGGCGATAATCTCTACACCGATTCCGTAATCGCACTCGACCCGCGCAGCGGCAAGCTCAAGTGGTATTACCAGTTCACTCCGCACGACCTGCACGATTGGGATGCCACCGAAACGCCCATGCTGGTCGACATGAATTACCAGGGCCAGCCGCGCAAGCTGCTGCTACAAGCCAATCGCAACGGATTTTTCTATGTTCTCGATCGCACCAACGGAAAGTTTCTCGCCGCCAGCCCGTTCGTAAAGAAGCTCACCTGGGCCAAGGGCATCGGGCAGGACGGCCGCCCAATCCTCTCAGACGCCTGGCAGCCCACTGTCGAAGGCACCGAAATCTGCCCCTCCATGGACGGCGCGTCCAACTGGATGTCCACGTCGTACAGTCCCGGCACCGGCCTCTTCTACTTGCTGGCTCTCGAGAAATGCAACATCTTCAGCAAAAATTCGGAGTGGTGGAAGCAGGGCGAATCCTTTTACGGCGGATCAGCCCGGCCCATCACTTCCGAGGAGCCGCGCAAATATTTGCGCGCCATGGATCCGCAAACCGGCAAGATCGCTTGGGAATATGAGCAATCGGGTCCAGGCGAAGCGTGGGGCGGACTCTTGGCCACCGCCAGTGGCCTGATTTTCGTCGGCGATGACGATGGCTCCTTCACCGCTCTCGACTCGAAGACCGGCAGCGAGCTCTGGCAGACCGGCAGCGAGCTCTGGCACATGCCGTTGAGCGCGCACTGGCACGCATCTCCGATGACTTACACGGTAGACGGCAAACAATACATCGCCGTCGCCGTGAACTCCACCATCATCGCCTTTGGCTTAAACGAATAATTGAGGTGAATCAATGAAGAATCTTGCAACAAGACGCCGCTTTTTCGGAAGCGCCCTGGCCACAGCCGGATTACTCGAAGCATCAGCATTAGCCGGCACCGACTCCGCGCACGCGGAAGGCGAAGACTACTACGACAAGCTAGGCGTAACGAAAATCATCAACGCCGCCGGCACCTACACCATGTTCACCGCATCCATCATGCCGCCTTCCGTCCAAGCCGCGGTGGCCAAAGCGGCGAAACATCCCGTGCGCTTAGCGGAGCTGCAAAAAAAGGCCGGCGAATATCTCGCCAAGAAACTGAAGTGCGAAGGAGCGTTAGTCAGCGCCGGCGCCGCCTCCGCGCTCACCTTGGGAACCGCCGCCTGCATGACGGTCGGCAA
>JBEKJJ010000483.1:0-4786 GCA_050011295.1 Bryobacteraceae bacterium | reverse complement strand
ACCACGTTGGTTGGGATCATGCCCAAGCGTTTCGCATGGTGGGGCGCGGATCTGTGGCTGCCTGCGTTTGTCAATCGCGCGGAAGCGGGTCAACAGGCGACGTTCTTCTTCATGCTGGGTCATTTGAAGCCGGGGTTGACGCCTAAATCCGCAGGGCCCGATCTGGATATTCTCGGTCACCGGCTGGCAAAGTTGTATCCGAAGAATTATCCGAAGCAGTTTCAAGTACGAGCTCAGCCGCTGGTGGACAACGTGGTGGGAAAATTCCGGACCACGCTGTACACGTTGCTGGCCGCGGTTGGGTTGTTGTTGCTGATCGCGTGCGCTAACGTGGCAAATCTGTTGCTCGCGAAAGCGACGGCGCGCGACAAAGAATTTGCCGTGCGCGCTACCTTGGGTGCGGGGCGTTGGAGGCTGGTCCGCCAGTTGATGGTGGAAAGCGTTCTGGTGGCGCTAGCGGGCGCGGCGGCGGGTTGCTTGTTTGCGTGGATGGAGTTGAAAGGTCTAATCGCTCTGCTGCCGCAATTCACTTTTCCGGACGAGGCGGACATCAGCATGAACGCTCCCGTGCTGCTGGCTACTCTCGGGGCCGCTCTTTTGACTGCGGTGCTTTTCGGATTGGCGCCGGCGCTGGGCGCAGCGGGGCGCGACTTGAACGAGGCATTGAAGACTACGGGGCGCGGGAACAGCGGATTCCGGCGGGGACGTTTGCGGAATGCGTTGATCGTCAGTGAAGTGGCGCTGTCGTTGGTGCTGCTGGCGGGCGCTGGCTTGCTGATGCGCAGCTTCTTTATGCAGCGTGACGTAGACCTGGGATTCCGGCCTGAGAAAATATTGACGGCGCAAATCCAACTTCCGGTGGAGCGGTACAAAACGCCGGAACAACAGACTCGCTTCCTGCGCGATCTGTTGCCTCGGCTACGGGATCTACCAGGTGTAACATCGGCATCCGGCGCTCTGGACTTTCCACCGTTCGGCGGAATCAACACCGATTTTGACGTGGCGGGGAAAACTCATTCGGATACGTGGAAGGGCGGTATGGTTTTGTGCAGCGCGCAGTTCTTCCAGACACTCGGGACGCGGCTGATGGGTGGGAGGCTGCTCTCGGAAGAAGACGTGGCGGGCATGCGCAAGGTGGCGGTGGTGAATCAGACTTTTGCGTCCAAATATTTTCCCGGCGAGAATCCCATTGGCAGACAGGTGAAGTTGGAGGCGCTGGAGAAGGCCCCGACGCCGATGGCGAATCCCTGGTTTGAAATTATCGGAGTTGTTTCGGACGTCAAGAACAACGGCCTGCGGAATGCAGTGCAGCCTGAGGCTTACGCGCCTTATTCGTTTACGAGCTATGGCATTTACTTTGTTTTCCTGCGGACCGAAGGAAATCCGGCCACACTGGTGAAGGCGATGGATGACCAGATCTGGGCCATGGACCGGAACCTGGTGCCGCAGCAGACCACTACGATCAAAGTGCAGTTGGATCTGTTCCAGTTTGCGCAACCGAAATTCAGCCTCACTCTGTTTTCAGTTTTTGCTGGAATTGGTTTGGTGCTGGTGAGCGTGGGAGTCTACAGCGTGATCTCCTACACGGTGTCGCAACAGAGCCACGAGATCGGGATACGGATGGCATTGGGCGCAACTCCGGGGAATGTGCGCGGGCAGGTGATAATGGGCGGGCTCCGGTTCATTTTGATCGGCATTGGGGTTGGGTTGGCGCTTACGCTGGTGGTGGGACGCGTGCTGGCCAGCGAGATCTGGGGAATTTCGGCGCACGATCCGATTACGCTAGCGGGTGTGGTCGCGCTGCTGACGTTGATTGGGATCGCGACGCTAGCGGGTGTGGTCGCGCTGCTGACGTTGATTGGGATCGCGGCGTGTTATATACCGTCGCGGCGGGCTACGCGGGTGGATCCGTTGATTGCGCTGCGGTGCGAGTGAAAACCGTTTCTCGTTTCTCGTTTCTGGTTGCTGGCCCGACGGGTGTTCGGGCGTTCGGGGTAGCGCTCCCTTCCGGTCGCGGTTCAAATGCTGAGTAGGTGGGCGTGGGCTGGGGCGTTGTTCAATGTCGAAAGTGCTTTTGCGTACCAGTGGAGTTGGCGCTTGTAGTGGGCTTGGTTGGTGGTGAGGTCGGCGTCGGTTTTGAAGTCGACGATTTGCCAGGTTCCTTGGTCGAGGAATGCTAGATCGATGATGCCTTCTAGCACCTTTTGATTTTCCAGTTTCAGGATGATGGGGAGTTCGCGATGTAGGCGCGCGGCGCTTCGCGCTTTCGCTATCAGCGGGTGAGCTAGGGTGGCTTCGTTGCGCCTAATAGCCGGCCGTGAACTCGTGCTAAGGCCGTGATCGCCTCGCGATCGGCGTCGAGCGGGGCGTCGCGCAGGATGGTGTGGACTAGAGTGCCGAATCTTGGACCGGTGGGGCGGCCCAAGGGCTTCGCGATGGAGTGGATGGTTACTTCTGTCGTGAAATCCGGGGGTGAGTCGCCGGTTTCGCTCGCCGTGAAGATATCGAACTGTTTGACTTGGGCGGCGTTGGTGATGAGTTCGCGTTTTTGCTGCCAGGCGCGGTAGGCGGTTAAGCTGCTCTGCGATTCCGGTTCGGAGGGTGTGAGGATTTCGTCGCGCCGGAGGCCTAGATTGGCGGGCGGGGTGAGGTTCAGTGTGCGCGGATCCCACCAAACAACAGAGTGTGTTCCTTGCTGCGGGGAATGCAGGCCGGGTTTCACGGAGGGTTCGTCGGTGAAGAAAAACGGACGATCGATCACCGAGGCGTTGCCGAATTTGGGGCAGCCTGGGGCGGGCGTCGAGTTGCGATAGCGATCCGGCGGCGGGTAGATGGATTTGTTCAGTGGGCCGAGCCAGCCGTCCATTTCCTGATCGCCAACTGCGGGGACTACAAGAAGATCGCGGGCGCGCGTTGCCGCGACGTAGGCCACGCGGACACCTTCGGCGCGCTCACGCAGACGCTCTTCGGCTTCGTTGTCGCGCAGTTCCCAAGGCGCGCAGCGCAGCAGGCGCGTGGCGCACAGTCCGGCGCGCGCATCGACGTACCGGTCCGGATCTCCGGCCGCGATATTGGCGGTCATGTCGGCCAGAATCACAATCGGGAACTCTAATCCTTTGGCGGAGTGAACGGTCATCAGGCGCACGCCCTCGGCGCCTTCTTCGAGCACGGGCGCCTCGTTCGATTCTGCTTTCTCAGCCTGCGTTTCCAGCTCTTCGATGAAGCCGCGGAAGGAAATTCCTCCCGAGAGCTCGAAGCTGCGGGCAAGATCGGCCACGCGATACACGTTGGCGAGCACCTGGTGTCCGGCCGGGCGCAGAGCAAATCCGGCGTGGGCGCGCGCGGATTCGAGCAATGAATTTACGGTGTCGGCGATGGGCCGGCGATTGCGCTGGCGGTGCAGAGACGCGAGCAGGTTGAGAGCATCTGCGATCGGTTGAAATTCTGGGGCGAGATTCTCAGGGATCGCGCGGAAAGGATGCATGCGGCCGATCTCGTGATGGAAGCGCAGCAGTAAATTATCGGGAATTGCAAAGAGAGAGCCTTTGAGCGTGGCGAAGAGCGATAGCTCATCCTCCGGCCATTCGATAGCGGTGAGGGCCACGCGCAATGTTTCCACTTCCTCGCGGTCGTAGAAGGATTTCGAGCCGACCAGGAGGTGAGGGATCTCGCGGGCTTCCAAAGCGCGGACGTAGTCGCGTGTGATATCGCGGCCGTAGTTGGTAAATCGGCGAAAGAGAATGCAGATTTGTTTTTCCGTGACCGGGAGGAGCTGTTCGGGATTCTCGGGATTGCGAACCTTCCAGCCGCTTTTGCGGACCAGCCACTCGACGAACGCCACGATGGTGTCCGGCAGACATGCGTCGATGGCAATTTTCGAAACGCGCTGGCTGCCGTAGGGCCGCGGAACCGGCAGTGCGATCAGGTTGGGTTGACCGTCAATGGGCGGCGTGTTTCCCACGAGCGGGGAGTAAGCGGCTTGGCCGGATTGGCCGTCATCTTGCATTTCGGAATGGAATGCGTTGTTGACGCAGTGCTGGATGGGTTCGAGGGCGCGGAAGCTGGTGGTGAGCTGCAGAGCGCCAACGCCGCGGGTGACCAGCGCGTCGCGGATGGAGCGGTAGAGCACGACATCGGCGCGGCGGAATTTGTAGACGGATTGTTTGGGATCGCCCACCACGAAGAGTTTTCCTGGCTTCGGTGTAACTCGAAGCCAATCCGATTGCGCGGGGTTATCCGAAGACAGCAGCAGAAGGATTTCGGCTTGCAATGGGTCGGTATCCTGAAACTCATCGATGAAGATGTGAGTGAAACGGTTCTGCAGGTAGCGGCGGACTTCGGGTTTATCGCGCACCAGGTCGCGCGCTAGGATTAACAGGTCGAGAAAATCGAGCTTGCCCGCGCGGAGCTTTCTCTCGTTGTAACTTTCGACGAGTTCCCACATTTCACCGCGCAGCGTGGCGGCGAGATCGGCGTCAGCGGCCGCCTGGAATTGTTCGAGATGGTCGATTAGTTGCGCGCGGGCGCCGACTACTTGTTCGCGGGGAACAGAATCCGCAAAGAAGCCGGAGCCTTTCTTCGAGTCGCGCTTCAAATCGCGCAGGAGCTTGATGAGAAGGCTTTCTAGCGTATCGTAATCGCGCTTGCGTGTGGCGGCTTTTTCCGAGCGCTCGATCCAGGTGATGAGGGCTTGCGCGGGGCGCAGCGAACGGACCAGGTTGTCGTTGAATTTACGGCAGCGGGACGCGGCTTCGGAAACTAGCGCCACTTCGTCGACGAGATGATC
>JBEKJJ010000482.1:0-3761 GCA_050011295.1 Bryobacteraceae bacterium | reverse complement strand
GGTTTCTGCAGCAGATGCAGCGTGGCGCCAGCCCCGAACGCAGCCGGAACCACAGTAGTCAGAAAAGCGAGCAGAGCGGAATACCGCATAAAGAGGGCCTCCCGGTTGACTAGTGTAACGCACCGGAGAATAGTCGGGAACTTTTTCGCGACTCGCGACATTACAGTTATAGACGGCCTGTTGGAACCATGATTAGCGATGAAGCCTTGATGCTGGAGTTCCAGGGAGGGTCGCGCGAGGCATTTGAGGAACTGTTCGCGCGCTATCGGGAGCCGCTCTTCGGCTTCTTCCGCCGGCGCTTGGAAAGCAAGGAACGCGCCGACGACCTCATGCAGGAAACTTTTCTGGCGGTGATCCGCGCCACTTCCCGCTACCAGCCGCGCGCCTTGGTCCGAACCTATTTGTACGGGATCGCCCTGAAGTCATTGGCCGCCGAGCGCCGTCGCGAGCGCCGAAGCGATCCAAGCCCGCAAGTGGATGCGGTTGACGGCGCGCTCGACAATTCGCTCTGGGTCCGCCGCGCCCTCGAAAAACTCGACCCGTCGGAGCGCGAGATCCTGATGTTGCGCGAGTATGAGCAGCTGAGTTATTCCGAGGTCGCCGATTTGTTGCGGATTCCAGTAAATACGGTTCGCTCCCGGCTGTTTCGAGCGCGTATGGCTTTGAAAAACCACCTGGAACCCCAACCGAGCCGCGATCGCGAGGGAGCGAAGACATGAACATGCATCCCATCGAACAGGAAGAATTAATGGCATATCTCGACGGCGAACTACCGGTAGATCGCGCAGGCGTGGCCGTGGGACACCTGGAGCATTGCCGCGAATGCCAGAGTCTCGCGGCCGATTTGCAAGGCGTCTCGCGGCGGCTGATGGAGTGGCAGGTCAGCGTGGGGCAAGCCTCCGGCTTGCCGGTGCTAGCTGCCGCGCTGAAAGAACGGGGCGCAAAGCCGCGCAAGCGTCCGCGCATCGTGTGGCGATGGGTGTGGGCTGCGGCCGGCGCGGGGGTGGTAGCGCTGCTGGCTGTACCGTCGTTCCAACTTGCCTCGCGCAGACAGAAAATGCATGAGATAGCTGACCAAATCGACGCTGTTCAAGCACCGCGGCGGAAGGTAGCTGAGCAACTGACGTCGTATATGGTCGCGCAGAGCCCGATGATCGCCCGCACCGCCGAGCTAACCCTAACCACCAACGATTTCGACAAAGCCCGCGCCGCCCTCGAAGACATCCTCAAGCGCCACTCGGGCTACCTCGGCGGCTACCTCGGCCAACTGAACGTCAACGCTCCCCCCAGCGCCGGCCGTACGCTAGACGCGACCCTCCGCATCCCGGCCACTCAACGCGACGCAGCCATCGCGGAAATCAAAAAGCTCGGCCGCGTGGAAGCAGAATCCCAGACCGGCGAAGAAGTCACCGCGAAGTATGTGGATCTGGAAGCGCGCCTCTCGAACGCCCGCAATACCGAGCAGCGTCTCACCGAAGTGCTGCGCGAGCGAACCGGGAAACTGGCGGATGTACTGGCGGTCGAAGAATCCATCAGCCGCGTCCGCGGAGAGATCGAGCAAATGGAAGCGGAAAAAAAGACGCTAACGACTCGCGTGGAATTTCTAACGCTGGTAGTGAGATTGACGGAGGACTATCACGCGCAGCTCCACATGGCTCCCGATTCCATCTTGGGCCGATGTCGCAACGCCGCAATCGTAGGCTACAAAAGCATGGTAGACGGCGTGGTTGCAGTAATTCTTTTCCTGCTGAGTTACGGTCCGAACCTTCTGATCTGGGCCGCGGTTCTATTCTTCCCCGCGCGCCTCGCCTGGAGAAAACTACGGCGCAGCTAACCCATCCACTGCGGATTCTGCGCCGTCCCGTCAAACACCGTCGTAGTCTTAAACGGCTCGAACTTCCCAGTCATCGCTGCAGTTTTCGTCTTCGCGAGTAGCGCCTCCATTTGCTGGTGACTCATCGGCTGAAAAGTTTCGGCAGCATGGATCGCCTGCTCCAGCCGCTCCATGGTTTCGCAGCCCGTAATCACCACAGAGGTCGGCAGACTCATCGCGTAGTGCAAGCAATCGATGGCCGTCACGCCCGTACCGGCTGTCAGAGCAATGCCCTCCGCCAACGGCTTCATCCCCAGCACTCCAATGCCTTGCTCCACCAGCTTCGGAACCACCTGATGCGTGAAGCTGCGAAAATGCGCGTCCATTACATTCAGCGGCATCTGGCAGCTATCGAAATGGAATTTGTGCTCCGCGGCCACTTCCAGCATCCGAAGATGCACCACCGGATCCTTGTGCCCCGTGAATCCGATGTACCGGATCTTACCGGCTTTCTTCGCTTCCATCAACGCTTCGAGCGGCCCATCCGCCGCGAAGAATCGATCCGGATCTTCCATCCGAATATTCTCGTGGTATTGCATCAGGTCGATGTGATCCGTCTCCAGCCGCTTCAGCGATTCATCAATCTGCTGCGCCGTCGCTTTCCTGGTTCGCCCATCGAACTTGGTCATCAGGAACGCCTTTTGCCGGTAGCCATCGCGCAGCGCCCGTCCCATGCGGCGCTCGCTCTCGCCATCGTGATAGTCCCAGCAATTGTCCAGGAAATTCATGCCGTGGTCCACGGCCGCGCGGACGACGCGAATCCCTTCGTTCGGGTCTTTCGGGCTCCCGATGTGAAACCCGCCCAGCCCGATCGCCGAAACTTTTTCGCCGGTTTTACCTAAAGTGCGATAGATCATGCCATTTGATTTGGTCTGGGCGCCAGCAGCCAATCCGATCGCTGCCAGCGCTCCCAGAGCTTCTCTGCGGTCCATTGTATATGAGCCACCTTTCCCGCGCGCGTGGCTGACCGCCCCCTTTACTCAACGGCTAATCCGGATGCTGGTGGCGCCAAGCCCAGTAATCCCGCTGCTCGCGACGCGATGCTTTACTCCAATCATGATACGCGATGTGCTTCTCCTCCAGGTAGTGCCGGTAAGCGGTATCTTCCTGGGCGTTCCACACATGATAGTCCTTGTGGTCGGCGTCATAATAGCGCTTGTCGTCGGCTCTGATGGATGGCGGAACGAACACAACAGCGCTCAACGCGAGTATGGTCAAGAAACGTGACATGGAAATAGCTCCTCCCACCGTTAGACCAGTCACCCGCGATTCCGTTTCAACGGAGACCGCGAGGCCTGCACGTTTCAGTAACAAGCGGCGTCACCTCATTGGTGCTCTTCGTCTGGACCGAACTGCGGCGCTCAGTGCGCAGCCTCTCGAAATCTCCAGCTCTCGCGGCCGTCGCCATCACTTCGTTAGCGCTGGGCATCGGCGCCAATGTAACAACTTACAGCGTCGTGCGCGAAATGATTCTGGACGACGTGAGCGCCTGGCGCGCGGATCGCTTAGCTTTCGTGAGCGGCACCAACGCCTCGTACTCCCTGTACCGGGACCTGCGCAGCGCCGGTGCGTTTCAAGATTTGGCGTTTCATCGCGGCATCCATGAGCGCATCTCGCGCGCGGAGACCAACGACATCGTTTGGACCCTCACCACCAGCTCCAACTTCTTCGACGTGCTCGACATTCGCGCATCCAAGGGCCGGCTCTATTCCCAACGCAACCAAGTAAACGAAATCGCGGGAAACGAAATCGCTGTTGTAAGCCACGGCTTCTGGCGCAAGCGTCTGCATTCTGACCCTCACGTGATCGGTCAGCCGATCGAACTCAACGGCAAGCTTTACACGGTTACTGGCGTGCTTCCCGCCGATTATCGCAGCGTCTACGGGCA
>JBEKJJ010000481.1:0-2513 GCA_050011295.1 Bryobacteraceae bacterium | reverse complement strand
TCGAAAGCGTACTCAACCCATTCCGAGGTGCCTTTGGTGGGCCACCAGTCGAAGTAGGACGACGGGTCGCTGGATGAGGCCGGTTCCTCACCGTCGTTAATCATCCTCGGATTCTTGCGGCTCTTGCCGGACACCGTCACTTGCGCGGTGCTCGCCAGCGTTGGAAACGGGGCCGGTTTCGCAAAGGCCTCGGTCTCGGGAAACCACACCATCATTTGTCCGCACCCTCGGTTCGCCCAGCTGTAATAAGGTATCGCCGTGAACTCCTGCTCCGTCTTCGTGACTTTTCCCTGCGCATCGTAGGCCAGCGCGATCGCACGGCCTTTGACGACTGTGACTCCGCGCAGCAGATCGGGTTTGAACTCCGCCTCCAGACGTTCGTCGCGCGGCAGCATCAAATTGCGGACCTGGCCTTTGGGATTATCCGGCCACTCGGCCGCGTAAACGATGGGACCACGTTCCAGCGCCACTCGCCCGCGATCCGCCGCGACGTGATCGTTCGCCAAAACCCGCCGGATCGGCATGGGCAAATTAAGCTCGATGACGTCGCCCGGCTTCCAGTTGCGTGTAAGCGCGACATAGCCTTTCTCGATCTGGATCGGAACCTTCTTGCTGTTGACTTTCAGAACCGCGGCATCCTGAGACTCGGCCGCAAAACGATAGAGGTCGCTGGCCACCGGTTCGTTGCGGGCCCAACCGGGCATTCTCACATGGATTGTCAGATCTGCCGCCGCGTCCGGAGTCACCGTCATCTTTATTGCTCCGTCCCATGGGTAGCGGGTTTCTTGCTTGAGCTTCACAGTTCGACCGTTGTCGAGTTTGATCTCGGCGTTGTTGGCCACGAACAGATTCACCCACAGCGCATCCCCACGTTGCGCGTAAATGTACCCCGGTACCGATGCCATGAAGCGCGTGATATTTCCTGGACAACAGGCTACGCCGAACCAAGGGCTGCGTTGATCCTTGCCCGCGAATCCGGTGGCTTCCAGTGGGTTCTGGTAGAAAAAGGTGGTGCCGTCCAGCGATACTCCAGAGATCAAGCCGTTGTAGAGCGTGCGCTCCATCACGTCGATGTATTTCGCATCGGCGTGAAGCAGGAACAGCCGATGGTTCCAATAATCATTGCCCACCGCCGCACAAGTTTCGTTATAAGCCGACATATTGGGCAGTTCGTAATCAGCGCCAAACGCTTCGCCGGCGGCGCGAGCGCCGATACCGCCCGTGATATGCAGCTTTCGACTCGCCACGTTCTCCCAAATCTTGTCGAGCGCATTCACATATGCCGTGTCGCCGGTGAGAGCGGCCACGTCCGCCATTCCCGAGTACATATAAGTTGCGCGCACCGCGTGCCCACCGGTGACAGCTTCGGTCTGGTCAACAACTTTCTGCTGAGCTTCCACGTAAGGATTTCCCGCGCCTTTTTCGCTGCTTTGCGGACCGCGCGAATCCAACATGAACTTGGCGAGGTTGAGATAGCGCGGATCGCCGGTTACACGGTAAAGCTTTGCGAGCCCCATTTCGACGATCTGATGGCCGGGCCAGATTTCCTGCTTCCCGGGTCCGAACGTGCTGTCCAGAAGATTCGCAGTGCGGAGCGCGATATCCAATAGCGTTCTCTTGCCCGTGGCCTGATAATGCGCCACGGCGGCTTCATACAAATGGCCCAGGTCATAGAGTTCGTGACTGTCAACGCCTTCCAGGATCCAGCGTTGATTTCCCGACCAGGGATGTGGATGCGCCGGATCGATAGTGCGGGCGGTATAAAGGTAACCGTCCTTTTCCTGCGCCGCGCCGATCTTCGCAATCAGATCGTCGATATATGCTTCCAGCTGCGGATCGGGATGAACGCTCAGCGTGTAGGAGGCGCCTTCGATCACCTTGTAGACATCGGTGTCATCGAAAGGATAGGGCGGATACTTGTGGTTCTCGAACGGCTCCCCGCGCAGCGCTTTCGCGGCGCGGATAAAATTGTCAACGCGTCCGGTCTCTTCATCTTTCTTGAAAGCGAACGGAATGGTCACAGTGCGATTGATCTCGATGCGAGGCGCCCAGAATTCGTCGTTCACATGCACCGCGGTGAACGGGACAGGTTTTACGGGATAATCGCGGTTCTGGGCCCACAGGGCTTGGGCAAGGAACGACGTAGCTATCAGTACTGTAACCGCTTTCATAAATTTCTATTGTAGCCAGTCCTCAGGGAAGAACGAAGCAGCCTCATCCACTTCACTTGACTCATTCGAGAGCAAGGAAACCGCGAGCTCCGCGATTTTGGAATCCCGATTCCAATCCGGTGGCTCCACGCCCAGCAAATGGTGGACGAAGAAATCGTATCGCTTCCGGTCTCCGTAGGGTCCACCGTTTCCATGATTCGCGCCGGGGATTACCAGCAGGTCGAACATCTTCTTGTTCTTGATCAGAGCGTTGACCACCTGCATGGTCGATGAAGGATCTACATTGGTATCCATCTCGCCCACCAGAAGCAACAGATCGCCTTGCAGACGATAGGCGTTCTC
>JBEKJJ010000480.1:0-2540 GCA_050011295.1 Bryobacteraceae bacterium | reverse complement strand
CTGGGCGCAAACGATCCGCTGCGCAAACAATGTGTGGACGAGGCCGCCAAGGTGGACGAGATTCGCAAGAAGATTGTCGCGACCAAGGAGGGCGGGGCAGTGACCGGGGAAGAACGGATCCGCGAAAAGACCGCGAGCGTTTACGGCGCCGTGGTGTTCGATGAAGGACGCCCGCCTGACTATTATGTAGCGCGCATCGATTCGTTGGCTCACGAGCGCAAGGATGTGGTGGACGAGTTCGAGGCCTGGGCCGCGAAGGATCTCAAAGCCACGAATACGTCGCTAGCTGGCAAGAAGTTGGAAGCGATACAACCCATCACGCGCGCCGCGTGGGATAAGGCGAATGCGGAGTCGGACGGCGGAGGTTCCAGCGGTGGTGGCGGGCGATTGCGCCTGAGTGAGGCCCTCGGTTGGCGGTAATCAATCCAACCTGAGATCGTCCGGCAAATCGGCTTGCTCAATTCGAAACTGCAGGAACGCGAACGTCTTGCGGGCATCGTTCCAGAAGCGCCGGAAATCCCATCCTGCGGCGCGGAACACGCTGCGATGCTGCTGCCATAGCAGAAGCGCCGTGGCCTGGAACAGGGTTTGGTGGCACAGTGAGCGGATGGTGCGGGCTCTTTCCGAGAGCCGCCGCCGTATCAGGCCCAGCGTGAGCGCCTGGTAATTGAGGTGCTTCGCTTCATCGCAAAGGATGCGCACGCAGATGGCGCGCAGCAATGGCGATCCGGTGGCATCCCGTAGCGCTTGGTAGAAAGGGATGGCCAGCACCTCGGCGGTTACCAAAACTGTGGCGCACGCTTCCAGGCCGGCCAGTTTCCGCAAACGGCGGAAAATGTCGTCCATCCAGTGAGCACTCAGGTGGGGAACGCCCTCCCGGTCCAGGAAGCGGCCGAGAATGCTGCTGTGCTCCTGTTCCTCGGCTATGAAGAGGCGGAGGGCCGGTACGAACCAGGAGTCTGTTCCAAGCACGGGATGCGAAGCGGCCCTGCGCACGAAACCGCGGCCGCGCGCCCATTCGCCGAGCTGGAACTGCTGAATGGACCCGGCTACCGCACGGCGTTCGCTGGCCGTGAGTTGATACGAATCATTCCAGGGCAATGCGGCCGCACGGTCTCGATTCCTGAAGAAATGATCGTGCCAGCACGCAAAAGGGGAAGCAACAGGAGCGGCCAAAGATGTCATGGTTCAAATATAAAGTACTTTGTATTATGAAGTCAATAAAGAAATGCAAGCCGAAGGTGACAGAATCATTCCATGAAACTCTGGATCGTGATGGTGGTGGCGGTGTTTGGGGGTTCCGCGCTGGCCCAACCGGTTTTCAACATCAAAGACTATGGGGCATCCGGACGCAAGACCGACAATGCCAGGCCCGCGCTGCAGCAGGCCATCGATGCGTGCGGCAAGGCAGGCGGAGGCACGGTGTATGTTCCGCCGGGAGAATACACGTCCGGGCAACTCCACCTGCGATCCGGAGTTCGCTTGTATGTGGAGGCGGGCGCCACCATCTTCGCTTCGCTCAACAGCCGGGAGTTCGACTCCGAGAAAACGGCCGCGTTGTTTTACGGCGAAGACCTGCACAATATCGCGCTCGAAGGTCGCGGCACCTTGGATGGCCAGGCATCGTACGAATTCCGGCCGAACAATTTCACGGATTTCTACATCATGCCCAACCAACGCTTGATGGAAGCCACCGGCAAACCATTAATGAGATCCTTCCCTGTCGGAATGGGCACGGAAATATATCCGCGCCTGGTGCTGCTTCTTCGGTGCGAAGATGTCCGTATCTCGGGCCTCAAATTTCTGCGGTCGCGCAGTTGGACCATCAATCCATACGCCTGCAAGCGCCTCGTAATCGATGGCGTTTATATTTACTCGAGCCAAAAAGAAGCTGTGTGGGCCGATGGTATCGATCCGGACGGCTGCCAGGACGTGCGAATCTCGAATTCCACCGTCGAGACTGGCGACGACGCGCTGGTTTTTTATTCGGCCGATATTTGGGGCCCGGCATTGCCCACGGAAAACGTCACGGTGACCAACTGCCGGCTATCCTCGGCGTCGAGCGCCATTAAATTCTGCGACGGCAATTCGAATGCGGTACGGCGGGTGGCAATCAACAATGTCGTGATTACGAATTCCAATCGCGGCCTCGCGTTCATGGTTTTCGACGGCGGCATTGTGGAAGACGTAGTGATCTCAGATGTGCTGATTGAGACGCGGCGATTCGATTGGTTCTGGTGGGGCGACGGCGATCCGATTCATTTCAATATCAAGCGCCGCAGCGAGGTGGACGGAACCAAGCGCGAAAATGAACCGAAGGCCGGGATAATCCGCAACGTTTCCATTAGCAATGTAATCGCGCACGGCACGGGGACATCGGCCATCAACGGGCATCCGAATAGCTGGCTGGACGGCATTCATCTCGATAACATCCACCTGTTCGTTTCGCACGACCCGAAAGCGCCCTATGAAAATACTCGCGAGGCGATGACCCTGCGGGACGCGCGCAATTTCAGCATGAGAGATGTCGTGATTCGTTG
>JBEKJJ010000479.1:0-2601 GCA_050011295.1 Bryobacteraceae bacterium | reverse complement strand
CGTCAAGTACTGACACCTTGACCTTCTACACGTCTTGGTTTAACATGTAGAAGATCGAGGTGTTGATATGGCAGCTAAATCGGACCTTCCGCAGGGCACGCTGGACCTGTTGATATTGAAAGTTGTGGCGCTGGGGCCGGTACACGGCTACGCGATCGCGCAGAGGCTGCAACAGGTATCGCGCGATGTGGTGCAGGTTCCGCAGGGGTCGCTCTATCCCGCGTTGCATCGGCTGGAAAACCGTGGGCTGCTGGCCGCCGATTGGAACGAGACGGAGACCGGGCGCGAAGCCAAGTTCTATAGCCTGACACGGAAGGGCCGGGCTCAGCTCGAAACGGAAGCTGCCAGTTGGGCGCGATTGACTACGGCCGTGGGCCTGATTCTCGGGATGTCCGAGGGAGGCGCGAAATGAGCTGGTGGTATCGCCTGTGGCATCCGAGCAAGCTGGAAGACCAGCTTGAAAAGGAGTTGCGCTTCCATCTGGAACAGCACGTGAGCGAACTGGTGGCGCGCGGTTGTGATCCTGAGGAAGCGCGGCGGCAGGCGAGGCTGGCCGTGGGTGGTCCGGAGCAGGTGAAGGAGGAATGCCGCGATGCCCGCGGCACACGCTGGCTGGAAGACCTGTGGCAGGATTTCCGCTATGCGGCGAGGACGTTGCGGCGGCGTCCGGGATTCACCGCCGTTGCGGTTATCACGCTAGCGCTCGGCATTGGCGCGAGCACGGCGATTTTTAGCGCGGTAAATCCGATTCTGTTTGAGGCGTTGCCCTATCCGCACGCGAGCCGCGTGACGACAATCTGGGATTACGGTGCAGAAGGCTCGCGCGCTTATGTGACATTTGGAAATTATCGAGAGCTGGCGGAGCGAAGCCGTTCCTTCGAGGAGCTGGCAGCACTCAAGGATTGGCAGCCGACGTTGACTGGACCGGACGTTCCCGAACGGCTGGATGGGCAATCGGTCAGCGCGAGTTATTTCCGTGTACTGGGCGTCGGGCCGGTGCTGGGGCGGGATTTCGATGCGTCCGATGACCGCGTGAATGGTCCCAAGGCGGCGATCGTTAGCTATCGATTGTGGCAGCGGCGTTTCAACGGTGATCCGGCGATTATCGGGCGCGCTATCACGCTGGATGACAACCTTTATACGGTTGTCGGAGTGCTGCCGCGAACATTCGAAAATGTTCTAGGGTCCACGGTGGAGATTTGGTCGCCCTTGCAATACGACACGTCGCTGCCGGCGGACGGCAAGGAGTGGGGGCATCATCTGAGGATCGCCGGGCGGCTGCGTGCGGGCGTGGGGCGCGAGCAAGCGCAACGCGAACTGGACGCGATTGCGCGAACGCCGGTGCGCGAATTTTCAAGGCCTCCCTGGGCGAGCATGCGGCGGGGGCTGGTTCTGAATTCGCTGCAGGATGATGTGACGCGCGGCGTCCGGCCAGCGCTCCTGGCAGTGCTGGGCGCGGTTCTGGCGCTGCTTGCGATTGCATGCGTGAATGTGATGAACCTGCTGCTAGCTCGTGGAGCACAACGTCGCGGGGAGTTCGCCATGCGAGCGGCACTGGGCGCGGGACGTATGCGCATGATCCGGCAATTGCTTACGGAGAGCTTGTTATTGGCTACGTTGGGCGGAGCGCTGGGGATGCTGGTGGCGCAGTTCGGAGTCAGCGCGTTGATTGCGCTGAGTCCACGGGAGCTGCCGCGCGTGAACGCGATTGGCGTCGATGGAGCTGTGTTTGCTTTCGCGCTCGGCGTCACTGCGCTGATAGGGATTGTGATCGGTCTGGTTCCGGCCATGCATGCGCACCGCGAGGATCTTCATATCGGACTGCGGCAAAATTCGCGGAGTACAGTGGGCGGTCAACAAAATACACGGCGGACTCTCGTTGTGGCAGAAGTAGCGCTGGCGCTGGTGCTGCTGGTGAGCGCGGGATTGTTGCTGCGAAGTATCCAGCGGGTCTTTGCGATCTCGCCGGGTTTCAACGCTTCGCATGTGCTGACCATGCAGGTGCAGACGGCTAGCCATCGCTTCGATGACGACAATGCTAATCGGCGATTCTTCGCGCAGGCTTTGGATGCCGTGCGCCAAGTTCCGGGCGTGACGGCGGCGGCGTTTACCAGCCAGTTGCCGCTCGGTGGCGATCAGTTCGGCGCGTATGGAATCCGTTTCGAATCGAGTGCGCCGGCGAAGCAGGGAGGGAATGAGAGTGCGTTGCGGTACTCGGTGAGTCCGGGATATTTGGAGACGATGAATATCCCGCTTCGGCGCGGCCGGCTGCTCGATACGCACGATATCGCGGGTGCGCCGGTGGCCGTCGTGATCAACGAAGGGATGGCCAAGCGCAGGTTCCCAGGAGGAGACGCGGTGGGCAGGCGGATTCACGTTGGTCCGGACGACTGGGCATGGGCCACGATTGTCGGCGTAGTGGGCGATGTGAAGCAGACTTCGCTTGCGGCGGGTAGCGAAGATGCGTTTTACATGACCAGTGCGCAGGGGTGGTTCACCGATAATCCGATATCGCTGGTGGTGCGCGGGCGTGGAGATGTGGCGGCGATCAAGAAAGCGATTTGGAGTGTGGATAAAGATCAGCCGATTACGAAAGTCGCG
>JBEKJJ010000478.1:0-2615 GCA_050011295.1 Bryobacteraceae bacterium | reverse complement strand
CTCCAGATTCCGCGAGCGCTTCGCATTGCCGCTGCGGATCATCATGGCTGTGGTCGCGCTGGTATTGCTGATCGCTTGTGCGAATATTACGAATCTCTTGCTGGCGCGTACGGTCGCACGGCAACGCGAGATCGCCACTCGCCTTGCGTTAGGCGCTGGATCGGCGCGACTCTTTCGACAGTTTCTGACCGAAAGCCTGCTTCTGGCCGCGTGCGGAGCGCTGCTGGGACTGGCTTTGGCCGCCTGGACCAGCCGTCATTTGCTGGATCTGATCCCGCAAGGCGCGGTTCCGCTGGTGCTGGATGTTCACCTCAGCTTGCGCGTGCTGCTCTTTACTTCCGCCATTGCGATTGGGGCCGGCCTGCTCTATGGGATAGTCCCTGCCCTGCGGGCGGGAAGCAGCAAGTTGGTACCTTCCCTCAAACTCGCCGCATCCTCCGATTTTGCCGGTGCGCGCGGCAAAATCCACCCGGGCAAATTACTTTCGGTGACGCAAGTAGCTCTCTCGACGGTGCTGGTATTTGGAGCGGGATTATTCGTGCGCACCCTGGTGAATCTCAAAAATGTGGATTCCGGATTCCACCCGGAGCACCGCGTCACGTTCGAACTTGAATTGCCAAACTCCTATTCGCCCGAACAAAAGCAAGCGGCGCAACGCCGCATACCGGACCAACTCAAGGGCTTGCCGGGCGTGGCGGATGCCTCAGTCTCGTGGCCGGGCCCCTTCAATGGCGGTAGATTTAGCGGCAGCTTTCAGATTCCAGGAATACCAATCCCGGACGACCCACGGAACGATGTCAGCTACATGCTGATTGGCGCGGATTTCTTTTCCGTGATGGGAGCGCCTTTACTTGCCGGCCGCGCGTTCGATGCGCGCGATTCGGCGCCAACACCCAAGGGCGACTCATTCGTCACTAATGCCTCCGCTGTCAGCGTCGCCATTATCAACGAAAGCCTTGCCCGGACTTATTTCGCAGGCAAAAATCCGGTGGGAATGAAGATCCAGCCTTTTCGGCGATCACCCACGCCGGTAATCGCGGAGATCGTTGGCGTGGCTCCGAACATCCGTCACTATGGACTACGCGATCCGGCCAGCCCGGCCATCTATTTTCCGATTACAGAAATGGAGCCGGTTTGGGCGCCAACTTTTGAAGTGCGCTACTCGAAGGACCTGGCTTCGGCATCCAGAGAAATCCAGCGGGCCGCGGAGCGGGTGGATCCGCGGCTGCGCGCCACCGGCATTCAGACCATGGACCAACGCATCAACACCTATCTCGCAAAAGAGCGCATGCTGGCCACCATCGCGACCTTGTTCGGATTCCTCGCGTTGGTGCTTGCAGCGGTGGGGCTATACGGAGTGATGGCTCATGCAGTAACTCGGCGAACGAAAGAGATCGGGCTGCGCATGGCTCTCGGAGCGCGGCGGAGTCAGGTGTTGGACATGATCCTGGCGGACGGCGCGGTAGTCGCATTCGCCGGAGTCGCGCTGGGCATCCCAGCCGCGCTGGCGTTATCGCGTTTTCTCTCGAGCCTTCTTTTCGATGTGAAACCAGGCGATGTTGGATCGCTCGCTGCGCCGCTCGCAATCATGCTCGGCCTCGCGATCACGGCGGTATTGCTACCGGCCTGGCGCGCGACGCGCGTAGATCCCATGGCGGCTCTCCGCGACGAGTGAGGCACTTTTACTCACCCCGATGCTGCGCCAAAAACTCTGCATCAATCGCCTTGCGCCCGCGAAATCCTTCATGCACTCCATGCCAAAACTGGATACCCGATTCACCCAGCTTCCAGCACAAGTAAACCTCTTCACCGCGGTATAGCGTCGGAAAATCGATCAAACCGATGTCCAGATCCTTCACCACGCAACCGTAGTCCTGAATCTTTTCCACCGCCTCCTTCAGCAGGTGCGCGGAGGATTCCCTGCGGCGTTTCTGATCCATAACCTGCGAATGGTCCACCCGCACGCCGCCCAGCATGCTGACGCGGCTTGCAAAGTTCTGCCATTCCTCCTCGGCTTCCTGATAGGCGGCCTTATGCGAGATCGCTTCCCGAATTGCCGACTCCACTTCGGGAAGCAGTCTCTCAGCCTGCGGGAGGGTGAAGTACCGCGGCATCCGAGCTTAGACGCCGGAAATCTGAACTGCGAGTGACCGGCTGCGCGGCCCGTCGAACTCGGCGAAAATGATGCTCTGCCAGGTACCCAAAAGCACCGAAGCGTTCCTCACCTGCAGGCACAGTGTCTGGCCCATTAGCATCCCGAGCATGTGCGAATCAGCGTTCTTGCGTTCGCAATCGGAGTACTCCGGATCGTTATGGCGGTAGTACTGGTTTCGATCCGCCATCTCTTCCAGAAAGCGCTTCGCGTCGTGAATGAGGGCGTCCTGCCACTCATTGAGGAAGACGCCAGATGTGGTGTGCAACGATTGCAGATGCACCAAGCCGTCGCGAATGCCGCTCTTACGCACGATTTCGTTGATTCGATCGGTAATATTGAGCAACTGCATTCGCTCGCTCGTGATCCAGTCCACGATCCGATTGAATACCTTGTAACCTCCGGTGGAACTGGTCTCCGGCGGAGCAGATTCCACTTCCAGTACCTGAATTTTTGATGGATG
>JBEKJJ010000477.1:0-2616 GCA_050011295.1 Bryobacteraceae bacterium | reverse complement strand
TGCAGTTGCAGGAAGAGATTATTGCCAGCGGAATTTTTGAGCCTAAAGTTGTGTATGGATATTTCCCGGCCCAAGCTGATGGGAACGACGTCATTGTCTATGAAGAGACGGAGGCGGGTGTGCCCGCGCCACGCGAGTTGCTGCGATTTACGTTTCCGCGGCAGCGCGAAGGACGCAAGCTTTCCATCTCTGACTTCTTCGCTCCAAAAAGCTCAGGGAAGATGGATGTGATCGGGCTGTCGCTGGTGACTATCGGATCGAAAGCATCGGAAGAAACGCAGCGTTTGTTCGAGGGCGGGGAATACACGCGCTATCTCTATTTGCACGGGCTCAGCGTAGAGACGGCGGAGGCGCTGGCAGAATATCTGCACAAAAAGATGCGCGAGGAACTGGGCATTGCGGGTGAGGACTCGCCTCACATCCGCGATCTCTTCCACCAGAAATATCAAGGATCGCGTTATTCGTTTGGGTATCCGGCGTGTCCCAACCTCGAAGATCAGACCAAGCTGTTTGCGTTGCTGCACCCCGAGGAGAATGTCGGCGTGAAACTCACAACTGGATTCTTGCTGGAGCCGGAGCAGTCGACGTCCGCGATTGTGGTGCACCATCCCCAGGCCAAGTATTTCGTCGTGTAGGGGATTTGCCACGGATCTACACGGATCGAGTTCGCACCGTTTCAGAAACGAAGCCAGGTCACGACAGGTTAAGGAAACACAGTGAAAGGCATACTCTTCCGCATTGTTGGCGCTGCCGTTTTACTGGCGTCATTCACCTACGCCGGCGACTATCTTGCAGTTCGCTTCAAGATTCCCCGAGGCCGCGCACCGTTTTCGACCGTGACCATCCAGCCCTATTATGCGATTCAGCAAAAGAATGGCAGGACAGAGTACGATTATGCCCCGCCAGAAAACCAGGTATGTGTTCGTTCGCTGTTCCCTCACTTCGGCTACGCGCCATGCTGGTACGTCAAGCGACATACGGACAAGCGGATTGACATATAGCTGTACGGCTTTCTCTTCTTTCATTTTCCAGTGTTAACATAGCTAGCCTGTTTTGAGGAATCGCAGCTATTGGAATCCTGATGACCAGAGCATCCCGTGCAGTCGCGTCTCCCCGCGTGGTGAGCATTGAGGATTTTCGTCCCATCGCGCGCCGTCGATTGCCGAAGGCGGTTTTCGACTATCTGGACGGCGGCGCGGAAGGCGAGGTTACACTCCGCGAGAACTGCCGTGCCTTCGAGGACATCACCTTTCGCCCGCGTCATGCCGTTGTCCCCGAAAGTTGTGAGCTCTGCACGCGCGTTCTCGGTTTCGATCTTTTCCTCCCGTTCTTGCTCGCTCCCGTTGGATATAGCCGTCTGATGCATCCGGGTGGGGAAGTCGCAGCCGCGCGAGCGGCGGGCGTGGCAGGCACTGCTTATATTCTGTCCACCATTTCCGGACACAAGCTGGAGGATGTGAAAGCAGGTTCCAGTGGCCCGGTGTTTTATCAGCTTTATCTCATGGGCGGTCGGAGCGCAGCCGAGGCTGTGATCGAAAGAGCACGGCTCGCCGGATTCTCCGCGTTAGTGGTCACGATCGATACGCCGGTGGCCGGCATGCGCGAGCGGGATTCTCGCAACGGAACGAAGGCGTTGATCAGCGGCGGCCTGTTGGCGAAAATCCCGTTTGTTCCACACCTGCTGATGCACCCGGGATGGCTGATCAGTTTTCTTCGCGACGGCGGCCTGCCCGGACTTCCGAATGTTGTGATCCCTGGCCAGGGACCGATGACACTGGTCGACATCAACGCGGCATTAGCGAAAGCCGCGGTTACGTGGGCAGACTTGCATTGGATTCGTGAACACTGGCGCGGGCCGATCGTGGTTAAGGGCGTCCTGACCGGCGACGATGCGCGTCGCGCTGCCGATGAGGGCGCCGCCGCCGTGGTGGTTTCGAATCACGGTGGCCGCCAACTCGATTGTGTTCCAGCTTCGCTAAGAGCTTTGCCCGAAGTTGTAAAAGCGGTGAACGGACAAGTCGAAGTGTTGATGGATGGAGGTATTCGCCGGGGCACCGATGTAGTCAAAGCCATCTGCCTAGGCGCACGCGCTGTTTTGTGCGGGCGGGCGTATGCCTACGGCCTCGCGGCTGCTGGTGAAGCGGGCGTGACGCGAGCAATTGAGATCTTGCGAACTGACGTGGATCGTACTCTACGGCTGCTCGGCTGCCCGTCCATCGCAGCGCTGGATCGTTCGTACGTAAATGTTCCCAAGAGTTGGGAGTGGAGTTGATTCCTACGGCAAGCACGTTGTAACGCGTCTCGGCATAGATAATTTTCGCAGTCCAATCAAGCGGCGCGCTGTCTTCGCGAAGGGAGCAGGTCATGCATTGGACCCAGGCTTACGATCCGTTTGGTCAGTGGTGGCTCTCCACGCTAGTGGCCGGGCTTCCGATCATCGTGCTCTTTAGTCTCTTGGCCGGATTCAAGGTGAAGCCACACTTGTGCGCCATCGCGGGCGCCCTGACGGCAATTGCCGTTGCAATTCTGTTTTTCAACATGCCACTGATCCTGGCCGCAATGAGCTTCGGATATGGCGTGGCCTTCGGCCTGCTTAAGATCGCATGGATCGTTCTC
>JBEKJJ010000476.1:0-2656 GCA_050011295.1 Bryobacteraceae bacterium | reverse complement strand
CCCGACCAAGTCGATGACACCGTTAAAGCGGCGAAGAAGGCCGTGGCTAATTTGGATACGGCATCGGCCCAGGTTCGGCAGGGGATTACGGACCTCACCGGCCCGGACGAAGGCGGGATCACAGCGGCTGCGACCATACGGGAATCGTTGTCGAACGTGAATGTGGCAGCGGCGAATATGGCGGATGGCACCGAAGCCCTAAAACACAACTTCCTCCTGCGCAGTTTTTTCCACAGCCGGGGATATTACAGCCTTGCTAACATTTCGCCAGATCTGTATCGCAAGGATCGCCTATTCGCCTCGCAGAACGCCGATCGCGCTTGGCTGCCAGCAGACCAGTTGTTCGACTCGAACTCGAGTGGTGTTGAAGAACTCACCCCTCAAGGAAGATCCGCTCTCAACTCGGCCCTGGCGGGTTACGGCGAACGGATTCTCGACAGCCCCGTCATTGTCGAAGGCTATTGCGACGGCGACGAAAACAATGATCGCCTTGCGGCTTCCCGTCATCGGGCGATTCTGGTCCGCAATTATCTTCAGAGCCGTTTCAACCTCGATACCAACAGGGTGGGAACGGTGGCCCTGGAGAATCGTCCGCCCGAGGGTTCATCTCACACGAACTGGAACGGCGTCGTGATCGTTCTGCTCAAAGTGAGGCATTGATCGTGCTCGCGCTGCTGTATCAGCGCCTCGGATCGTTTTTCAGCTTACAGAACCAGACGGTTCAACAGCGAACTTCGCGGCGAGTCTCACTAAGGTGGCGAAGGAGTCTGCCTCCATTTTTTGCATGATGTGTGCTCGATGGATTTGAACAGTATATTCTGTGATCCCCAGCTCAAATCCGACTTGCTTGTTCAGCAACCCGCGAACTAATAGCCACAACACCTGTCGTTCTCGGGGCGTCAAAGTCTTATATCGAGTGGCGAAGTTCCGGTGTTCGACCGCCTCCAGGCGATTCTCGCGGTATTGCTGGAATGCCCTTTCAACCGACTTAAGCAGGGCAGCATCATCGACCGGCTTTGTAAGAAAATCGATCGCTCCTTCCCTCATTGCACGCACCGCCATTGGGATGTCGCCCAGGCCAGTGATGAAGATTATTGGTAGAAGGCGGCTCTCGCGTCTAAGCGTCGCCTGCAATTCAAGGCCAGACATACCGGGCATTCGAATGTCGGCAACAAGGCACGAGGCTTCTCGTCCGGCTGTGGAATCGAGAAATTCCTCTGCCGACTTGAAGCAGAGGGCGGGCAGCCTTTCCGATTCCACCAGGTCCAGCAGTGCAACGCGTGTCGATTCGTCGTCGTCGAGAATCGCCACAAAGCTAGAGTGTTGTTCTAGTTCCATCTATGAAACGTACCGCTCTTGCGATGTTGGCGCAATACCGCCTGCGTCGAACAAACTACCACTTTGGTAGTACCCGAATACGACTCTCTAGGGGATGGATTCAGTCACTTATCTGGACGAGAGGTCGAGTTTGTCGGCCATACGGACTAGTTCGATAAGCGAGTCGGCTCGCATCTTCTCCATGAGGTGGCCTCGGTGGATTTTTACTGTCGCTTCGCTCGCTCCGATCTTCGCAGCGATGTGCTTGTTGAGCATGCCAGAGATCACCAGAGCCATCACCTCTCGCTCACGCGCGGTTAACGCACGATAGCGCTCCTGCAAGTCATTGATGTCCGCCAATTGTTCACGTGCGGCTCGGTCTCGTTGAAGCGCCTGCTGAATGGCATCCAATAAATCCTGATCCCGAAACGGCTTGGTCAGAAACTCGACGGCGCCCGATTTCAGGGCCTTGACGGACATTGGAATATCCCCATGCGCGGTGATAAAGATTATAGGAACACGCACGCCCACTTCTGCCAGCTTTTGCTGAAACTCAAGTCCACTCATCTGCGGTAGCCTGACATCGAGAACCAAGCAGCTAGGACCGGCAGTATGTGGTCTTTTGAGAAACTCCTCGCCGGTTGCAAAAGCCTCGGCGCGAAGGCCGATAGACTCAACCAGATCCTGAACCGCCTGGCGCATTCCGCCGTCGTCATCGATAACGTACACCGTAGGAACAGCCGTGGCCATCATGCATGCGCCTCTGCTCCGCGGGGGAGAGTGAAATGAAAAGTCGCCCCTGCGCCCGGATTCGCGGTCGCCCACACTCGTCCTCCATATGCCTCCACGATCGACCGTGTGATCGTCAGCCCCATGCCGGTCCCCTGTGGCTTCGTCGTATGGAAAGGATCGAAAATGCGGTCAGCGCCGTCCGCCTGCAATCCGACACCGGTGTCCTTGATGGAAACGATCAGGTGCCCTTCGGAATTAGCCCCTGAACTGATCGTCAGTGCCCCACCGCAGTCTTTCATGGCCTCAATCGCGTTCAGCATCAGGTTCATAAGGATCTGTTGCAGTTGCACCCGGTCCGCCAGAATGTCGGGGGTATCCGACTTCAATTCGGTCTGGATTGTTACGGAATACCGGGCGGCTTCCGTCTGTAGCAGCATACGCATTTCTTCGATGGTGCCCATAACGTCAACCACCTGGCGTTCACCAGGAGTGCCTGTTTTGTAGAAGGCCCGAAGACTGTTGATAATATCAGCCGCACGGTTTCCCTCTTTGTCAACTCGGACGGCCGCTGCGCGCGCCCTCTCCAAATCGGGAGGATCGTGTGCCA
>JBEKJJ010000475.1:0-2766 GCA_050011295.1 Bryobacteraceae bacterium | reverse complement strand
ACACATACATTGTAATGCTGGATGCCCGTTCGCACTCGATCGATTGCTGCTCCTTCTGGGAAAGTTACCACGTACCAAGCCCCCACTGCTAGATGAGCAGCGTGGGTCCAGATCGGCTTCGGGAGCGTGCCCCGCTCGAACTGATCCAGGAACTCGGCGAAGGCTTGCTCACTCTCCAAGAAATCGTAGGTCATATTGCCATTGTACTTTCGAATCGAATGCTAATCATTGACAAATCTTAGCAATCAAAGTATTATTAGTCACTTGATGCTTGAAACGATGGATCTAAAGGCTGTCCGAGCCCTGATGCAAAACGGCCGCGCCACTTGGGCCGATTTGGCGCAACACCTGGGACTTTCGGCGCCCGCGGCTGCCGACCGCGTGCATCGGCTGGAAGAACGCGGCGTCATCCGCGGATATGCCGCGCTGGTGGACGCAGAAGCCGCAGGCTACCCACTGGCCGCATTCGTCGCTGTCGCGCTCGAGCGCCCCGGCCAACGCGCGGCTTTTCTCAAACGGATCGCCGCACTTCCCGAAGTCGCCGAATGTCACCACGTCGCTGGAGACGACGATTATCTGCTCAAGGTTCGATGCCGCGGCACTCGGGATTTGGATCGCCTGCTGGTGGAATCGCTCAAAACCATCCCCGGAGTTCGCACGCGAACCACGGTAGTGCTCGCTACCGCCAAAGAATCGGCGATAGTCCCATTGGCGGAGGCGGAATGAGCACCACTCGCAGCATGCCAGGCGGATGGGCCGATCGCGATAGCCTTCCCAAAGGCCCCAACGGACGCAGCCTGTGCCGCTGGTGCAATCTCGAAGTTCCCAGAGGTCGTCTCACGTTCTGCTCGGATTGGTGCGTGGAAGAGTGGCGGCTCAGATCTGATCCCGGCTATCTGCGCGAAAAAGTCCTCGAACGTGATCGCGGAGTCTGCGCCGGATGCGGCGTCGATTGCCTGGCCACTTGGCTGCATCTGAAGCGCCTCCGTGGCACGGCCCGCCTCAAAGCATTTTCCGAATGGGGCATCACCGCGCAATCGCGCAAGAGTCTTTGGGATGCCGACCACATTCTACCCGTAGTGGAAGGCGGCGGCGAATGCGACATAACCAATCTCCGGACGCTCTGCCTGAAATGCCACCGCGCATTCACAGCGGAACTCCGCAAACGCCGCCTCATTTCCCCGACAGCACCGGCTTAAGATACCTCATCACCGTCGCCGCTACTTTCTGATTACCCGGCCCCGTCGGATGGATCCCATCCCTTTGCATCAATCTCTTATCCGTCGCAACTCCTTCCAGCAAAAACGGGATCCGCACCAGCTTGTATTTCACCGCCAGATCCTGATAGACGCGTTCGAACCCGCGAATGTAATCCGGCCCGTAATTGGGCGGAAGCGTCATTCCAGCCAGGATTACAGCCGCGCCGGATTTCTGCAGCTCCACAATCATCTGCTCCAGATTCGCCTTCGTTGTCTCGATCGGCAGCCCGCGCAGCCCGTCGTTCCCTCCGAATTCCAGGATCACCGCGCGCGGTTTCGCCGCCAGCACTTCGCTGACCCGATTCGCGCCGTCGGTGGTGGTATCGCCGCTGACGCCCGCATTCACCACCCGCCAGGCCAATCCGGCGCGATCCAATTCCTTCTGCAGGAAATCCGGATAACTATTGCCCGGCTCTGCGCCGAATCCAGCAGTCAGGCTGTCGCCGAACGCCACAATGGCAGGCCGCGTGTCCATTGGAGCCGCTGGGACAGGCGCGGGTTTTGCCGGAGCTTCCTCAACTTTCGCCGCCGGAGCATCGCTCTTGGAACTTCCGCAACCCGATTGCGTCATAGCAATCAGAGCCGCTGCACATCCAACTAAGATGATCCTCACCCAATGCCATAATAAAGAATTGCAGGAAGGTTCCATCGGAATGCCGGCCATCCGGGTGTCGGCTCTCACCAAAACTATTCAAACCGCCACGCATCGCGTCGACATTTTGCGTGGCATTGATTTTGACGTCCAGCACGGCGAATTCGTTGCCATTATGGGACCCTCGGGCAGCGGCAAGAGCACACTGCTGGGCCTTCTCGCCGGCCTCGACACCCCAACGTCCGGAAAAATCATTCTGGATGGCGAGGACATCACCGGTCTCGACGAGGACCGCATGGCGCTGCTGCGCGGACGCAAGATCGGTTTCGTTTTCCAGTCCTATCATCTGCTGCCTACCTTAACGGCGGAAGAAAATGTCTTGCTGCCTTTTGAACTTTCCGGCGGCAACGGACCTTCCGGACGCACCCGCGCGCGCGAGTTGCTGGAAAGCGTGGGCCTCGGCGACCGCCGCGATCATTATCCTGTCCAGCTCTCCGGAGGTGAGCAGCAGCGCGTCGCCTTGGCTCGCGCCTTCATGGTGCGGCCGCCCATTCTGCTGGCGGACGAACCAACCGGCAATCTCGACAGCCAAAATGGCCAGCATGTGCTCGAGCTACTGATTTCGCTGAACAAGCGCGAGGGAACCACGCTGGTGCTGGTCACGCATGACCCGCTTCTTTCGAGCCGCGCCAGCCGATTAATCACCCTCCGCGACGGATTGGTTGTTCCAAATCCATGAACTTCCGCTGGTCCACTGCCTTCAAAATCGCCTGGCGCGAAGCCCGCTCGTCCTCGTTCAAATTTCTGTTCGTGATTTTGGCCGTAGCGGTCGGTGTCGGATCGCTCACTGGTGTCCGCGGATTCAGCCGCGCCTTCCACGAAATGCTCCTGAGCCAGGCGCGTACGTTGATGGCA
>JBEKJJ010000474.1:0-2780 GCA_050011295.1 Bryobacteraceae bacterium | reverse complement strand
CGCGCGCCGTATTCGCAGATCTCGAAAGCCTCGTAAAACTTCACCGCATTTCCTTTTTCAGCGCCATACCATTTCACCAGCGCCTCACGAACGGCGGCATTGGGCGGCCTGATCCTGGTCTGCTTCAGCCACGCCTTGCGCTCGGCCGGATCTTTGGGAACTTCGTTCAATTTTCCATCCACCCACGGCAGCCATTCATAAAACTGCGACACGTGCGAATCCAGCGCGTCCGTTTTCTTATCCACCACTTCATCGATCGCGACCGCAATGTCGGGACGGAACGGATTGGGCCTTTGGAAATTGTCTTCGTAGTAAAGAAACACGGGATTCTTGTGCAGCGCCGGAACTTCGGGCGTGACATTCGGCACCACCACCATGTACGCGGCATCCTGCACCAACACGCCGGTGTAACGGTGATCGGGATGATAATCGTTGGGGCGCGGCGCCAAAACGATATCCGCGTTCCAGAGCCGAATCTGGCGGATGATCTCCTTGCGCACTTCGAGCGTGGGCAGCAGCTCGCCATCGTGATTGTTCAAAACTTCATACTCGATTCCCAGCCTCCGCGCGGATTCCTTGGCTTCGGCCAACCGGCGTTTGGCCAGTGCGGCGCCGCTCATGGATTGGTGGCCGGCATCGCCGTTCGTCACCGACACGAACTTCACCGCGTGCCCCATCTTCGCGAAAAGCGCGGCTATACCGGATGCGCGAATATCGCAATCGTCCGGATGCGCGCCGAAAGCAATCATGTGAATCTTGCTGTCTTGCGCCGCGAGCGCGCTCACGCCCGCCAACAATAGTGCGAGTGTCTTCATTTAGAATTTTCCCTCCGCCGGAAGCGCCGGACCTTCGCGCGGTTCCCGCAATCCTTCATATCACACCAGCGCCTGCTGTGATTGCGGCTGGTATCCAAGAACAGCCAACCGCACTCATCGCCGCCGCACTGCCGGAGCTTCGCGAGGTCCCCTGAAGTAAGCAAATCCGCCGCCGAGCGCGCTACACGCCAGAGCGGAGCATCCAACGCGTTTTCAGGTTGGTCCCACGCCCAGACGAATTGCGCTCCGATGCGGACCAGGCGCTCATGCGCTTTCGCAATGGAGAGTTCGTTTCTTAAGACATCGACGTCGAAATCGTCCGGCGCCGAACGGCCCAGTATGGATTTCGAGATGCGAAACAGCGCTTCGCGCAGCCGGACGGCCCGCGCCAGGGTCGCCGCGGCTCGTGCCGGATAACGCTCAGCGACGTGCTCCAGACAGCGCGCCTCACGCGCGGTGGAAAGGCCTGCCAAGCGGCTCCATGCCGCGAGATCCGCGTAGCCGTGCAGCTTGTCGCGCAGCACGATGTTCCGGTCGCCGGTGCGTCCGCCCACGGTGTTGACAAAGTCCAGACAGAGGGAGCCCGCGATTAACTTCATTTGTACGGCGGTAACCACTTACATTCCATTGACTGGTTACAGACGTTCTGATAGCATGTAACCACTATGCTCAAGGTAACAGGTTACTGCATCGCTTTCCTGGCTCTGGCGCTTTCCCTGGCGCAGGCGCAGACCAAGCCGCCCGCTACGCCCGCCGAAACGATCGCCGCGTATTTCAAAGGCGGCAACGACCAACTGCTGGTGATGGCCAAGGATTTCCCGGAGGACAAATATCAATTCCGGTTGAAACCAGAGATGCGTTCTTTCGGCGACGTCATCGTTCACGTGGCATCCGGAAATGTCTACGCTGCAAAAGCGGGCCGCGGAGAAAAGGTGAAATGGGATGAGCTGGATCCCAAGAATTACAAAACCAAGGCCGAAATCGTGGCGTTGCTGGAGAAGTCCATCCACGACGCCAACGCAACATTGAAGAATTCGCCGGAGGGTCCCAAGAAGGATCTGGAACCCTGGATGGGCGTGATGGAGCATTCGGCCGAGCACTACGGCTTGCTGGTTGCGTACTACCGCGCTAACGGGATAGTGCCGCCTTCATCGCGTCCGAAGAAGTGATCCGTTAGTAATTCTTACCCCGTTCCTTATTCGGCCGCTCCGCCCGGCTCATGGCTTTCACACCCGCGAGCGAAGGATCGGCGCATTCGAGATCGTCGAAGTTCCGCATCACCTTGGCGACCGCAGCCGCGATGTCATCCACATCGTGATCGTCACCGATCAGTAGGAACTGCGGAAGCCAGATCGCTTCTTCATACGCCGCCCGTTCGGACACAGGGCACTTAACGCCCGAGTAATCGGTCTTGAGCTGCGGGCAGTTTTCAGGCGTGGCGTAGAACAAATCGCTGCGATAGACCGGCTCGTAGAACCGCCCGTCGCTCGGAATCCCTTCGGCATCCAGCGCCGCGACGAAAAGATCGCGCGCCACCACTCCAGGACGCTCCGGCCGATATTGAAACACGTAGTTGTAAATGGTGTCGCGCGTGATTGCAGGCTGAGGCGGAAGCGGCCGGATACCAGGGATCGCACTCAGAGCGGCACTCAGCCGCGCGGCAGCCCGCGCACGTTTGGCCGCAAGTTCGGGCAGCATATCCAGCTGGCCAATCAGCAGCGCCGCCTGAAGTTCCGTCATCCGGTAATTCGCGCCCAGTACGCGCTGCTGGTATTGGTCCGTACGGCTCGCGCGTCCGCAGTTCACCTGCGATTGCAGATGCTCAAAATACTTGAGATCGGAAGTGAGCACCATTCCGCCTTCGCCCGACGTCATCAGCTTGCTTTCCTGGAAACTGAAGCATCCAAGATCGCCGATGGCGCCCGCGCCCTTCCCGCAATACTGGCCGCCGTGCGCGTGCGCGCA
>JBEKJJ010000473.1:0-2804 GCA_050011295.1 Bryobacteraceae bacterium | reverse complement strand
CCTTGTGCGGCCGCGAGTCCCAATGCCACTCCCGTTAGCGTGAGCACGGCGCCGGGGCGCAACGCCAACAGGAGAATGTCGCGCGCTTCGGCGCCCAGAGCCATTCGAATGCTGAATTCCTGCGCTCGCTGGCTGACGGCATAGGCCATGACGCCATAAATTCCTATGGATGCCAGAAACAATGCCAGTGCGCCAAAGACGGCCATCAAGGAGAGCGAGAACCGGCGGCGGGCGAGCGAGGCGGCCATCATTTCGGGCATGGTGCGAACCCCATAAACCGGCAGTTCCGGATCCGCGGCATGTATAATTCGTGTGACAGCCTGCTTGAGCCCGGCCGAATCGGACGCGCTGCGCAGAAAAACAGCCAGTTCATTGGAGTCTGCGTCCTGATAGAGAGCGCGATAGAAGCGAGGCGCCACGGGCGTATCCAGCCCATCGTCGCGCACATCGCCCACCACGCCTACGATCTCCCAGTCTTTGCGGTCGTAGTTCATTCGTTTTCCGATATCGTGACCTGACAAATACCGCTTCGCGAAGGACTCGTTTACCAGAACCACGGGCTTGGTTTTATCTGTGTCCGCTTCCGTGAACACCCGGCCGCGCAGCAAAGGCGTCCGCACGGCCCGGAAGAAGTCCGGGTTAACCCAGGCAACTTCGGCGGAGCGCTGTTTCTGGTTGGGATCGGGATCGTCAGGCAATGAGAAAGGGCGCAGAGCAAATGTATTACGCACGAAGGGAACGCTATTGTCGCCTCCCATCGCGGCATCCTGGACGCCAGGGAGCATCCGTACCTGCCGCAGCACCTCCTGGCTGAAAGCGGCGAGCGGAGGAGCCGTCAGATACCGGTTTGCTTTCGGATTATTGGGAGACGGAATCCAGATGCGAGTGACAAGCAGGCCATTGGGATCGAAACCGGGATTGACCCGGAGGGTATTCCAAAAGCTGTGCAGCAGAATCGCGGCGCCGCTCAGTAGCACCATTGACAAGGCGACCTCAGTGGCCACCAGCGCGCCTCGAAAACGATTCTGGCGCAGGCTGGCAGTGCCACCACGCGTGCCTTCCTTCAAATCCATATTGGGATCGGTGCGGGAAGCATGCAAGGCTGGAGTCAATCCGAAGAGAATTCCGGTGAGGAGCGAGAGAGCGCAGGCCAGGCCGATGACTCGCGCATCAGAGTGCACTTCGGCGAGACGCGGCAAATCGGCCGGCATGAGAGCGAGCAGCGATGTTTTGGTCAGCGCCAAAACCAGGATTGCGGCCAAGCCGCCGGCCAGCGACAGCATTGCGCTCTCGGTCAGCAACTGGCGGATCAAGCGGGCCCGTGAGGCGCCCAGAGCCTGACGAATGGCCAACTCGCGCATCCGGGCCGAGGAGCGCGCAACAAGGAGATTGGCCATGTTGACGGCAACCATCAGCAACACAAATCCGACGGCGGCAAACAGCACGATCAGCGTGGGCCGCACGCTACCGGTCAGGTTTTCCTGCACAGGCTCCAGCCGCAGGGACCATTTCGTGGCTGCCGGATAATCCTTCGGATAGATCTCGGTAAGGTGCGCCACGAGCGCATTCAGCCGTTGCTGGGCCTGTTGAATAGTCAAGCCTGGTTTCAAGCGGGCGATAGTGCCGGGAACAAGACGTCGAGCCCGCACAATCGGCATCGGCATGGGATCGGCAGCCAGGCCGGCGGCGCACCAAACTTCCACATCGCCGGCCAAGGTCCGCCCGGGATGCCGGAAATCGGGCGGCATGACGCCGACAATGGTGTAGCCATCTTCGTCCAAGCGAATCCGGCGGCCCAATATATGCGGGTCACCGCCGAACTGGCGCTTCCAGAGTCCATCGCTAATCACCACGGCTTCGCTGAAACCGGGCACGGCATCCTGGGGTCCGTACACTCGCCCCAGCGCGGCGTTGATGCCGAGAATGTGGAAGTAATCGAAGCCGGTGCCGAGCATTTCGATGCGCTCGGAATGATCGCCCCCGCTCAACGCATCGCTGACCGTCCAGATGGCGGTGATGCGCTCGAAAGCGCCGGAGCTATCGCGCAGATCCTGCAATTCCTGCACGGACATGCCGACGTCCTGGGCGCCGGCGCCGTTCAGATCGTCAAAGACGCGGACCAGCTGCTCGGAATGCTGGAATGGAAGCGGCTGCAGAAGCACCGCGTTCACCACCGCGAAAATGGCGATATTCGCGCCGATTCCAAGGGCCAGGGTGAGCATGGCGATGCTGGCGAATCCGGGGGATTTCAAGAGGTTTCGACCGGCGTAGCGCAGATCCTGTAGAGTCTGTTCCAGCCAAAGAATGGAGCGCTCCTCGCGATGCAGCTGCTTGGCTTGCTCAACGCTGCCGTAGACGCGGCGCGCCTCGAACCGCGCGTCTTCCGGGCTCAGGCCGCGGCGCCGGAACTCATCTTCGAGCAGCGCCAGGTGCGCGGAGACTTCGCGATCGAGGTCGCGGTCAGCGCTCGCGCGGCGGAAGAAAGTTTTCAGTTTGATAAACAAGCGTCTCGCGTGCAGCATGGCTCAAGACTCCTCACCTTAGGATCGAAGCGCTGCCACCGGCGGAATGCGGACTGCGCGGCGCGCGGGAATCCAGCATGCCAGTAAGGCGACTAACGCCAATACTGCTGGTACGCCCACAAATGTTATGGGATCGGCCGGCGAAACACCAAACAGCAGACTGGCCATCAGGTGCGTGGCGCCTTGTGCGGCCGCGAGTCCCAATGCCACTCCCGTTAGCGTGAGCACGGCGCCGGGGCGCAACGCCAACAGGAGAATGTCGCGCGCTTCGGCGCCCAGAGC
>JBEKJJ010000472.1:0-3377 GCA_050011295.1 Bryobacteraceae bacterium | reverse complement strand
AGCCGCTGACCCACTGTTCAATGCCGTGGGCGCGGGGGTAGCACAAGTGGATACGCCGACAGCGATCGCGTCCGCGATGGGACGCCTGGGCGGCGATCCGCAGTCATTGGCCTCTGCCTACGCATCGGAGTTCGCACTCATACGCTCGGTTTTGTTGGGTTATCCCCTCAGCCAAACTCCCCCGCCCGCGACCCCGCCGAATGTGACCGACGTCACTGCGATTCCATTTGCTGTCACTGCCGGTTCCCAGGGTTCACTGATCAGTCTCGGAGGGCTGAGCACAGTTGGTGTTGCCATCGATCCTTTTGTCATGGAAGAAGCCGATGGGCTGCAGGTTGGTTGGGGCCAGTTGATCGACGATGGCGTTAGCCAGATGGAGCGCATTTACAACCTGATCCTTGATCTGGAGTTTCGCACGCCGTATCTGGCTAGGGTGCAGAGCTCAAACGTGGCCTCGCATATCGTTCGAAGCATGGTTCAGTCAGCCACTGGGAACGCCATTTCGGGCACGCTGGGAACTCCGTCAACGAGACTGGCTGCTGCCGGGATACCAGCCGAATTTTTGCAGTCCGGGCGGCGCCATGGTGTTCGAACTCCGACAGTCGCAAAGTACCGGCGAGTATATCGTCCGAGGCTCTTACGTCGCGCAGACTATGGACCAGCTGCGCAATTTCACCCCACTGACGTTGGATGCACCACCGGCCAGCGCCCCGATGTTCATCCCCGGCTGTAGTATCGGCAATGCAACGTTCGACTGCCCTCTCGGGAAACTCGTAGGGCTAGCGAGTCGCGTGATCGATCCGGCGTCCTCCGACTTGGTGAACTGACTTCTCGGCGGCGCAAAAAAGCGGCGCATGCGTGCTATCCTTCGTCTGCTTGCGCCTCGCATTCATTGTCGGGTTGGCCGCGGTTGCATTGGCGGCGCTCCTGATTCTACCACCCATTCACCAAGATCCCCGCTACCATGCTTTCGCCGACCAGCGTACTATCTGGGGCATTCCTAACTTCTGGAACGTAGTATCGAATCTGCCGTTTTTCCTTGTTGCGATCTGGGGCATTCGCGCGCTGCGCAACCGCGAGGCATTCCTTCAGCCTTGGGAGCGTTCCGCCTATTTGATTCTTCTCCTGGGCGTAGGGCTGGTCGCGTTCGGGTCGAGTTACTACCACGCCTGGCCGGACAATACCACGCTTTTTTGGGATCGCCTCCCCATGGCCATCGTTTTCATGTCGCTATTGGCAACCACCATCGGCGAACGAATCAGCATGCGAGGTGGCAGGCTATTGTTGTTGCCGTTGATAGCCATCGGAGCGGCGTCCGTCATAGCGTGGAGACTCTCGGGCGATCTACGGCTCTACGGAGTGGTCCAGTTCTATCCCATGCTCGCGCTACCGCTCCTGTTGATTCTGTTCCCGTCGCGATACTCTGCCCCAGCCGGCGTTTGGGCCATGATCGCCTTCTACGCTCTGGCGAAAATTCTCGAGTACTTCGATCACCAGATCGCACCCGTGCTATCTACCGGCGGCCATCCCTGGAAGCATTTAGCAGGAGGCGCAGCCATGCTGTGCTACGTGAGTGCGATATCCGGCCGCCGCGCGCTTACTGATGCACCGGTATCGTGAGGCCAGCCTGTGTCGTAACCCCACCGATCGAGATCGTCACCGGTGTCTCTCCATCAGGTGTCGAAGTAGGAATTCGCACATTGAACTGATAGAGGCCGCCCAGCAATCCCGGTGATGCGCCCGCGTAAAGTACATCCGCGGAGGACAATGTTGTAGTGCCGACGGTTACCGTAATTGGAGTGGCCAGCTGATCCGCTGCGGTGGTCAATTGCCCGGCCGGAACAGGCTGCATAAAATCGCCAAAGCCGGTTCCGTACAAGGTCACGATTTGGCCCGGCTTGGCCGCTTGGCCTCCGGGAACGAGCGTCGGATCCGCAACCGGTACGCTGGTATTGGCGATCTGCGCGGCAATGGTGGTGGAGTTCGGAATAAAAAAGAATGCCGGAGCAAACGCTTGCTGGGTATTCAACGTTGCCACGTCGCTGAGTAATTGATTCGGTTTGTCCGGATTCAAAATCACGGTCAGCATTACCGGCCCAGTACCTACGAATTCCGGAGCCTGAGCGTTGATCTGATCGTCCTCCACGAACGCAATGGGAAGCCGGACTGGTTGCGCAATCCCCGGCCCGGTTACTTCTATCGCGACGCAGGCCAACGTGGTTGGAAAGGTTGTATTGTTATTCTCTAAATCACCCAATCCCACGAGGCGCTGGAGACCGGAGACCTGGAAATTCGTTCCGAACACCGTGATCATCGCGTTCGAGGAAAACGGCGGCTGGAAAGAAGCGCCGTTCATCACGGTTCGCAAATTGGGCGCCACGGTCAGGCTGCAAGCGCCCACAAACGGAAGAGTCCCTTCGAAAGTGTACACACGGTCGCCCTGGGGTGTCCCATCTCCGTCCGCAGCAACGGCGGCAACGTAGATATGCAGCCGGCCTACCTCAGTCTGCGGGGGCGTCCAAGGCACCAGCCAAGTGAAACCCGCTCCGGTACCCGTGCGCGGTGCATCGAGTTGCTCCGCGAATTGACGACCGTTGTTCGCGTTGCAAGGTGGCGCGGATCCAAACTGCGATCCATCGTCGCAAACTACCGTATACGGGACGCCGGCGGTCGTCGAGAAGGTTCCAGCCTCCGTGGTTTCATCGCTCACCTCGCGGATGGTCATCTGAAAACCCCAGCGGGTCGCCGTCGGATGGTTCACGCTGACCTTAATCATTTGCTGCACGCCGGGATTGTAATCGGTGATTGAGACCGTCACGGATCCCCGGGTATCGCTGTTGGCGGCGCCAAAGCTGCTATGACAGACGCTGCAGTTCTGTCCATTGTGATCGGCAGGCGCACCGGTATACCCGATGCTGGGCATGACGCTCTCGGCCATCGCCATCATGGGTGCCAGAACGCACAAGGTTGCTGGGAGTATGCGGTTCATCCTGGTCGTAGGACTCCGTACCCGGCCAAACGTTACACTTAATTTGTAACTTCGCGCTACGAGTAACCTACAGACCCATTGTCCGATGATTGCGTCTAGAATAAAGAGGAGACCAGCATAGCATCGGGGATGAATTATATGCATTTACGTTTCGGGTACATCGCAATAGCCGCCGTTCTCCCGCTCTGCGCTCAGGAACAGAACCCTCCAGCCAATCCGGATTCACCAGTCAAGGTTGCCGAGGTCAAGCAGTCCGCTAGCCCCATCGACGATTTTCTGGTTCCCGCCGGCACCAAAGTCCCGCTGAGCATGATCAATAGCGTCAGCACCAAGACCGCCACTGAAGGCGAACGGATCTATTTGGAAACTGTTTTTCCGATCCTCGCCA
>JBEKJJ010000471.1:0-2847 GCA_050011295.1 Bryobacteraceae bacterium | reverse complement strand
ACCGAACAGTTCATGGCGGAAGGCAAGCTTCCGAATCTCGCGCGGCTGGCTTCGGAAGGCAGCTATCACAGGCTGCGCACTACCTTCCCGGCGCTCTCACCGGTGGCCTGGTCAACCTTTGCCACCGGAGTCAGTCCTGCCAAGCACAACATCTTCGATTTTCTCGACCGCAGTCTGAAAACCTACTTGCCGCAACTCTCCTCGGCCCGCGTCGGCCGGCCCCGGCGCGTGCTGCATTTGGGACGCCTTCGCATCCCGCTCTCGCAGCCGATGCTCGAGCTGCGCCGGAAGAGCCAGCCGTTCTGGAAGATCCTGGGCAAGCAGGGCATCGGATGTACGATCCTGCGCGTACCCATTACGTTTCCGCCTGAGAAATTCGATGGAAAGCTGCTTTCGGCAATGTGCACACCAGATCTGAAGGGCACGCAAGGCAGCTTCTCGCAGTTCACCACCCGGATCGACAAAGCGACCTATGAAAACGGTAGCCGCTATCCGCTGCGGCGCGTCGCGGACGGCTTCGAGGGCGAGGTTGAAGGACCCGCCGACACGTTCCTCGAAAATGAGACCCCACTCCGTATTCCTTTTCGAGTGGTACCGAAGAATGGAGCGTTCGAGCTTCGCTGGCAGGAGCGCGGTTGCCGGCTGACGCCCGGAGAATACACTCCTTGGCAGCGGCTCGCTTTCCGCACCGCGATCGGCTCAAAAGCGAACGGCATGGCGCGGTTTCTGGTGACGGAAACCGGGCCGGAATTCAGCATGTATGTGTCGCCGATCAACATCGATCCCGAGCGGCCCGCGCTGCCCATCAGCCATCCGGCTTACTATGCTGTTTATCTAGCGAACCTGCTGGGACCTTACTCCACCCTTGGCATGGCCGAAGATACCTGGGCGCTCAACGAAGGCGTCATCGACGAGGATGCTTTTCTAAGCCAGGCCTATGACATTTTCGAAGAGCGCAAGGCGATGTACATGGAAGCTTTGGAGAGTACGCGCCGCGGCGTGGTGGCCTGTGTTTTCGATACTAGCGACCGTATTCAACACATGTTCTTCCGACGCCTAGCCACCTTGGACCGGCATCAGGGCACGATTGCCGAGATGTACCAGAAGATGGACGATTTGGTCGGCAAAACTCTGTCATTCGTGCAACCTGACACGGCCTTGTTTGTCCTGTCCGATCACGGATTCTGCGCGTTCCGGCGGGGCGTAAATATTAACTCGTGGCTGCGGGACAACGGGTACCTGTACCTCAAGAACGGAAGGCAGGAGAGCGGACCATTCTTCGAGGGGGTGGACTGGAACCGAACGCGCGCGTACGCGTTGGGGCTGGGAGGCTTTTACTTGAACCTCAAGAATCGCGAGGCGTGCGGGATCGTCGAGCCGCAGGAGGCCGAGCAATTGAAACAGGAAATTATCGGAAAACTTTCCACACTATGTGAAGAGAACGGCGACGCGCCGATCCACGCCGTTTACGCCACTGCAGCCCTGTACCGGGGCCCGTATCTGGATGCCGCGCCGGACTTCGTGGTCGGTTACAACACGGGGTATAGGTGCTCGTGGGACGGCGCGGTCGGCAAAGTTGCTACCCTTACGCTCGAGGACAATCAAAAAGCCTGGAGCGGCGATCACTGCGTCGATCCGGCATTCGTTCCCGGCGTGTTGTTTTCGAATTGCAAGGTCGGGGCCACGAATCCAGGCATTGAGGATCTTGCGCCCACCGCACTCGCTCTCTTTGGCCTGGAGCCACCCGGTTGGATGGAAGGTAAGCCGCTATTGTGAGCATCAAATTGAATAAAGACCTTTGGGCGAAGGTCAAGAAAGTGGCGATGGCCGCGGGCTACAGCTCTCCGGAGGAATTCGTCGAACACGTGCTGGAGCGCGAGATCGCCAAACTCGAAGACGCTCAAACCGACGAAGAGGTTGTCCGCAGGCTCAAAGGGCTTGGCTACCTCGACTGATGCTCTCCGCGGCGCATTGCCTGAGCCTGACGGCCATTGGTATGGCCAACGGTCTGGCTGCGCTGTGGGTCTTCGCACGGCTTTCCGACCAGAAGCGGATTGAAATAGCCAAGCGCAAACTGCGCGCGCATCTATATGCATTCCGGCTTTTCGTTGACGAGCCGGCCCTGATCTTTCGGGCGCAAAAGCAAGTGCTGATTTGGAATGGACGCTATCTGGCGCTAGTCCTGGTTCCCGCGATCGTCATCGGCATCCCAACATTTGTTTTGCTCATGCAACTGGACGCGGTGTATGGGCGCCGCGCGCTGGCCGCCGGCGAATCGGCCATCGTCACGGCGCACTTCGACCCCGCCACAGACCTGCGCCTGATTTCTCCTATGCTCGAAGGGCGCGGGGTCGACGTTGAAACCGCGCCGGTACGCATTGCATCGGAGCACCAGGTCTCATGGCGCGTACGCGCGGCATCTGATGCGTCGGGCAGTGTGCTGCTGCGTGTTCCCGAAACCACAGCCAGCAAAACCGTGCAAGTTGGCCCGGGGCTGAGATACCTCTCCGTGCGGCGCGTCGCTTCTATCGTAGATTGGCTGCGCTATCCCGGGGAGGCCCGCTTGCCCGCGGGCGACGTCCAGTGGATCGAAGTCTCCTATCCGGACGCCAAGATCTACATCTTCGGCGTCGGCATGCATTGGTTGCTATGGTTTTCGATCGTCTGCCTGATCACCATGCTGTTATTTCGCAGGCGTTTCGGCGTGACGTTCTGAATGAACCGTCCTCAAAACACGGTTTTTCCATCCATCCCCGCGCCGGGTCCAGCGCCAAACAATCCCAGAATCGTTACCGTCAGATCCTTCAACGTCGGATGATCCGCCCGGATGGTCCGATTGCTCAGCAG
>JBEKJJ010000470.1:0-2866 GCA_050011295.1 Bryobacteraceae bacterium | reverse complement strand
TACGGAAACGGGGATTCAATGGCCAGCGTTCCGCCATTAGCAATCAGAAGACGGCCCTGCGGGCGAAATTCGTTGCGCTTGGCGTGGCCGCCGAAGTCGTCATGATTGTCCAGAATGAGAATGCGCGCGGAGGGACTGGTGCGCGCGCGATAGAAGTACGCGGCCGCCAAACCGCTGATGCCGCCGCCAACGATGATGAGATCATAAGTCTCGCGCGTATCGACCGGGGTTCCCGCCGTCTTCCAGAACCTTCCATCGCGCAATGTGTGCGCCACGTCAAACGATCCGTTGTGGCTCCCACGCATGCCGGTGAGCGCAGGCGGATAATAATCCGGAGAGTCCTGCGCGAATTGTGCGGCTTCCGCGAATCCTGGACCCAGCACGCCCAACCCCACGGCAATGCCATTCAAAAAATCGCGCCTGGATATGGGCCGGTGCATCCCAAGTTCACGGTCATCGTTTTCCATAATGTTCAATTTACCGCGACTCCGCCCTCGAACGCCTCCACTTTTACGGAATTGCGCTACGCTGTTAGCCGGACCAAGTCATGAATCGCCGATCGATCCTTAAATCCATGCTGGCAGCACCTCTCGCTACTCCTGCCGCACGCGCCTCCGTCTCCAAAATGAAGATCACCCGGGTGCAAGTCTTCCTCCCACCCAATCCGAACCCACTCTTCAACCAAAGCGATCACGTGGTCACCGTCGAAACCGATGCCGGCATCACCGGGATAGGCGAAGGCGGTTCCAAGGACACGCTGGAACAATGCGCCGGGCGGCTGATCGGCCAGGATCCCCAATATATCGAGCGCCTCTGGCAGGACATGTCGCGCGCCTTTTTCTATCCTCCCGGACGCGAGAAAATGCACGCCCTCGGCGCTCTTGATCTCGCACTGTGGGATATCAAAGGCAAAGTGCTGAACCTGCCCGTCCACGCGGTCCTCGGCGGAATGGTTCGCAACTATTGCGAATGCTACAGCACCTCGGGAATCATCCCCGGCATTCAATCCGGAATGAATATGAAAGAACGCGCGCAAGCTACTATCGCGGCCGGCTACCGCGCCTTCCGCATGGGCGCCGCGGACTCACCGGCCAACACAACCTACAACACTCACGAAGCACTCAACCGGCTCTACGATGAATGCGCGCAAGCGCGCGAAGGCGTCGGCAAGAATGGCGATTGGTGCGTCGACTTCCACCAGAGATTCGATCTTTCGGAAGCCATTCGCGGTTGCGATCTGATCAAAGATCTCGCACCGTATTTCGTCGAAGATCCAGTCCGTGCCGAAGCATTCCAGGAGGATCTACCCAGGCTGCGCACCCACGCTCAAGTCCCCATCGCCGCCGGCGAAGAGTGGGGGAACCGTTGGGACTTCAATAAGCTGGTTGAGAACCACGATATCGATTACGTTCGCGCCACTCTGCCGAACGTCGGCGGCATCACCGAAATGCTGAAGATCGCCGCCATCTGTGAAACGCATTTTGTAGGCATCATTCCACACTTCACCGGCCCCATCGCGACGGCTGCGTTGGTGAACTGCCTGGGCACATTTTCCGGCCCGCTTTTGATGGAGTACACGTTCCAGGGAAAGAGCGTTCCTCACGTACCGGTGTTTGTGGATTTCAAGAGCGGCAAACTATACCCGAATAGTCGGCCCGGCTTGGGCGTCGAGATCGACAAGAAACAGCTTACGCAAATTGGCGAAATCACGCAGCCGGTCACCAATCGCGCCCAAACATACTTTCGGCCCGACGGTTCCATCACCAACTGGTGAATCTGCGAGAATTGCTATCATCGTTACTAGGAGCGTTCTGAGACTAGCTCTTATGAAAACAACGATTTCAGGGTTAGCACTGCTCGCTTTGAATTTTTTCGCGGCGTCAGCGCCGGCTGCCACTAATTCCGCCGCTTCCTGGGATAGCAAGGCAGCCGCGGCGTACCTGGATCAGCGCGCAGACTGGTGGATGGGCTGGCCAATGTCGGCCCGGGATCACGACACCTTTTGCATCTCCTGCCACACCGCATTGCCATATGCGCTCGGACGGCCCGCGCTTCGGCAGGCGCTGGCTGAGCAATCCCCCTCTGCCACCGAACGCAAGCTGCTCGACAACATCACCAAGCGCGTCCGGCTTTGGAATCAAGTGGAGCCGTTTTACAGTGACGAGAAGCGCGGAGCTCCTAAGACGGCCGAGTCACGGGGGACCGAAGCTGTCCTCAACGCGCTCATCCTGGCAAACTACGATGCCCACCAGGGAAAGTTGAGCGACGACACGCGAACGGCGCTCGCGAATATGTGGGCGCTGCAGTTAAAGAGCGGCGAATCCAAGGGATCGTGGACCTGGTTGAATTTCCACAATCAGCCGTGGGAAGCGGAGGACTCTCAATTCTGGGGTGCAACACTGGGCGCTATTGCCGCCGGGACTGCCCCGGGCGATTATCGATCGGCGCCCGAGATCCGGAGCAATTTGCAAACGCTGTCGGAATATCTCCAGCAAGGCTTCCGAGGTGAGTCCCTGATTAATCGAGTTTTTCTTCTCTGGGCATCCGCCAAGCTCCCTGGAATTCTGAACGCTGACCAGCAGAAGTCCATCATCGACGAGGTTCTGAGCAAGCAGCGCTCAGACGGAGGCTGGAGCACGTCCTCGCTGGTCATTGAAACTTGGAAACGAAGGGATGGAACGCCGCTCGATACCGGGAGCGACGGTTACGGGACCGGCTTGGTTGCATTTGTCCTGGAACAGGCCGGCGTTCCGCGAACGCAGCCTGCGTTGAAGCTCGCGCTCTCCTGGCTGACGGCTAATCAGGACAAAGCCGCGGGACTGTGGCTGGCATACTCGTTGAACAAGCAGCGCGACCCGGCATCCGA
>JBEKJJ010000469.1:0-2969 GCA_050011295.1 Bryobacteraceae bacterium | reverse complement strand
AGCCGCAAGAATCCGAGGATGATTAACGACGGTGAGGAACCGGCCTCATCCAGCGACCCGTCGTCCTACTTCGACTGGTGGCCCACCAAAGGCACCTCGGAATGGGTTGAGTACGCTTTCGAAAAACCCGCGACAGTATCGGAATGCCAGCTCTATTGGTTCGATGATACCGGCCACGGTGAGGTGCGGGTACCTGCTTCGTGGCGTCTTCTATATAAGGACGGAGATTCCTTGAAGCCGGTGGCTGCGCTCGAGCCGTACGGCGTTGAGAAGGATCGCTATAACCGCGTAGCGTTTCAGCCCGTCCAAACCAATGGGCTACGCCTGGAAATAACCATGCAGCCAAAGTGGTCGGCTGGTATTCAAGAATGGAAGGTGAAATAGCGTCATGAAAGAACCCAACAAGAACGTGAGCCGGAGAGCTTTCGCGGCAGCTCTCGCCGCGAGTCCCTTGCTTGCGCAACAGGCTCCTGCTCCGGCGCCCGCGGCACCAGCCAATGAACAACGCCACGGAACGACGCCCGAGGTCCCGCCGTTTCAGGCGACGCTCGATTTCACACGCCGCGATGTTCCGGCGAAAGTGCAACCTTTCCCAATGACTCAGGTGCGACTTCTTCCCGGACCATTTCAAGAAGCCATGGAATGGAATCGCGGCTACATGCAACGGCTGCCGGCGGACCGCTTGCTTCACAATTTTCGAGTGAACTCGGGACTTCCCTCTTCGGCCGAGCCTTTGGGTGGTTGGGAAAAGAACGGAGCTGGACGCGATGCCGAACTGCGCGGCCACTTCACTGGCCACTATCTCTCCGCTGCGGCGCTGCTGTACGCATCCACTGGCGATGACGCAATCAAAGCCAAAGGCGATTACATGGTGGCGGAACTCGCCAAGGTTCAGCAGAAGTGGGGAGGCGGATATTTGAGCGCGTTTCCTGCCGAATGGTTTGACCGCCTGGATGCGCGCAAGCCAGTGTGGGCGCCATTTTACACCATCCACAAGATCATGGCCGGCATGTTCGACATGTATCAGTTCGCCGGAAACAAGCAGGCGCTGCAAGTGCTGGAAGGGATGTCCGCCTGGGCTGACGGATGGTCTGCATCCAAATCCGAAGAGCACATGCAGGACATTTTGAACACCGAATACGGCGGCATGAACGATGTTCTATACAATCTCGCGGCCGCCACCGGCGAGGACCGCTGGGCGAAGGCCGGCGACCGCTTCACCAAGAAACGATTCTTCAATCCGCTCGCGCTGCGCCGTGACGAGCTGCGCGGCCTGCATGTGAATACACACATCCCGCAAGTGATCGGCGCGGCGCGCCGCTACGAAATCTCAGGCGATATGCGCTTCCACGATGTCGCCGATTTCTTTTGGTACGAAGTCACTAGCGCGCGTTGCTATGTCACCGGAGGAACCAGCAATGGGGAAGGCTGGCTGGTGCAGCCTCGCCAGCTCGCGGCCGAGCTAAGACGCAGCGCGGACACCGCCGAGTGCTGCTGCGCCTACAACATGATGAAATTGACGCGACATCTCTATGGCTGGACGGCCGACCCGCGCTATTTCGATTATTACGAGCGCACGCTGTTCAATCATCGGATCGGGACCATTCATCCGGAGACGGGCGCGACGCAATACTATCTGTCGTTGACACCGGGAGCATGGAAGACATTCGGAACCGAGGATCAATCCTTCTGGTGCTGCACTGGGACGGGGGTGGAAGAATACTCCAAGCTGAATGACAGCATTTATTGGCACGATGCTGACGGCGTGTTCGTGAATCTATTTATCCCGTCGGAATTGAGTTGGGCTGAAAAAGGCTTTCATTTGCGCCAGGAAACCAAATTCCCGGAGAGCGAGCGAACCACGTTGGTGGTGAAAGTGGATCGGCCGGTGCAGCTCGCACTGCGTTTGCGAATTCCCGAGTGGCTTCCATCCACTGCGTCGGTGCGTGTGAATGGCAAGCCGCTGGGCGCGTCCGCCAGCCCTGGCAGCTATCTCGCGATTTCGCGTACCTGGAACAATGGCGACCGCGTGGAGATGGATCTGCCGATGTGTCTGCGCATGGAAGCGATGCCGGACGATCCGCAATTGCAGGCGGTGCTGTATGGTCCGCTGGTACTGGCGGGCGACCTTGGGTCGGAGGGTTTGACGAAAGAAGCGGTGGTCGGTCCCGAAGGTCCTCAGATGCGGCGGCATCCGATGGAGGTGCCAACTTTTCGGGCGCCTGGGAGCGATCCAGCTTCCTGGATCAAGCCTGCTGAAAAGCCGCTTACTTTCCGAACCATGAATCAGGCCAAGGATGTAACGCTCCAACCGTTCAACAGTGTTTTTGACAAGCGCTACTCGGTTTACTGGCAGGTGTCGTAAGAGACTGGCCGCATTAAGAGGGCCGATTGGCAATCGGCCGCAGGTTGGCAACTGTTGGCAACCTGCCCCACATCAAAATCGAACTTCTAGAGGATGTCCGTCGAAGATGACTTGGCGCGTGGCGTCGCCCATCTTTACTACCAGGTCACTACGCTTGGGCGGCAGTAAGCGAGAGCCTTTGGACCAGGTCAGGTGCAACAGGCGCTGGCGGTCGTTCCAAGTCATCTCGACGCCCATCCATTCGCCCTTGCGATAGTTAAACGAACTGCCGTCGTCTTCATACAGCAGGAATGAACCGTCGGCGCCCGGATAAATAGATAGTGTGAGCGGCGCGACTACCTGCTCGCTCGTGTATTGTTTCACCGGGCCGAGGGGCAGAATGGATCCGGCGCGAACGTAGAGCGGCATAGTTTCCAAATCGACATCGCGCGAAATTTCGCGGCCGCCGTCGTGGCGTTCATTCGACCAGAAATCGTACCAGAGGCCGCGGGGAAGATAGATCCGGCGTGCAGTTGCGCCCTGCTCGGTTACCGGCGCCACCAGGATATCGCGGCCCCACAAATATTCGTCCCCTCGCGCGACCGCGGCCGGATCGCCGGGATAA
>JBEKJJ010000468.1:0-5213 GCA_050011295.1 Bryobacteraceae bacterium | reverse complement strand
GGGCGCCAACGCCAGCGCGGCTAGTACGCAGGCAGCCGATCCGAAGGCTAAGAAGAAAAAGAAGGAAAAGAAAGTGAAGCCGCAGCCGGCCACGAATCCGCCGGCTTCCACTACGCCAGCCACCACAACACCCAGTACGCCGCCGACGCCCAGTCAGCCGCCCTCAGGCCAATCGAATCCGCCCAGCCAGCCTTGATGAGCCGCATCCTGCTGGCGGACGACAGCCCGCACGCTCAGCGGATGGGCGAGCGCATCTTACGCGAAGAAGGTTTCGAAGTTGTCAGTCTCACCGATGGCGACGTGGCATTGCTGCGACTAGCCGATGTGGATCCTGATTTGATACTGGCGGATGTTTTCCTGCCTGGAAAATCGGGTCTCGAACTGTGCCGTCACGTCAAGAACGATCCCACTCAGCGGCACATCCGCGTGGTGCTCACAGCCGGACTGCTGGAGCCTTTCGACGAGGAAGAAGCGGTGCGCGCCGGTTGTGACGCAATCCTCAAGAAACCCTTTGAAGCGTCGAAAGTGATGGAGACCATCCATCCACTGGTGAAAGAGGCGCAACTCGCGCGCGGACTTTTTGCTGAAGTGCTGGCATCGGCGGTTGCCACTGCAGCAGCCAGCGTGCCCGCAGCCGTTCCGCAGGAGATTGATCCCGAGCGCGTTCGCGCCGCCATCACGCTCGCGCTAGACGCTGCTCTGCCCGCCATGATCCATGAAATTACCGAGCGGGTCTTGATAGCATTAGGACATTGACCCAAGGACATTGACCCAGGGACGTTGACCCATGCCTGACAATACTTTCGATATCGTTTCCAAAATCGACCTGGCGGAAGTGAACAACGCCATCCAGCAAGCCATGAAGGAGATTCTGCAGCGCTACGATCTGAAGAATTCCAAGTCGGATATTCAGCTCAATGAGAAGGACCACAAAATTGTGCTGACCAGCGAAGATGAGTTCAAGCTGAAAGCGGTGACCGAAGTCTTCGAGCAGAAGCTGGTGAAGCGCAAGGTGCCTTTGAAGGGGCTGGTGTTCGGACCGGTTGCCGCGGCGGCCGGGTCCACGGTGCGGCAGGAGATCACGCTGCAGCAGGGCATTCCCATCGAAAAGGCTCGCGAGATCGTGAAGCTCATCAAGGACAGCAAGAAAAAGGTGCAGGCGTCCATCCAGGCCGACCTGGTTCGCGTCTCCGGACGCGACCGCGATTCGCTGCAGGAAGTGATCGCGCTGCTGCGCGGCCAGGATTTTGGCATCGACATGCAGTTCACCAACTATCGCACCAACTGATGCCGCGGCGCATCGAAACGTTATTTATCCCAGGGCCGGCTGGACGGCTGGAAACGGTGATTGAAGAGCCGGAGGATCAAGCGCCTCGCGAAGCGGTGCTGATCTGTCATCCGCATCCGCAGTTCGGCGGGACGATGCACAACAAAGTGGTGTACCGGATGGCGCGGGGCATGCGCCGGGCGGGCGCTGTTGCGTTGCGATTCAATTATCGCGGCGTAAATATGAGCGAGGGAACTTATGATAATGGCATCGGCGAGCTAGAGGATTCCCGGGCCGCGCTCGACTTTTTGCGATCCAGGTATCCGGAATTACCGTTTAGTCTGGCGGGATTTTCATTCGGATCGAGAATTATTCTGAAGCTTGGCTGCGAAATTCCGGCCGCGAGGCGGTTGATCGCAGTCGGCTTTCCAGCGGCGGATCCGGCGAGCCGCATGCTGGGCGGTTGTGAAATCCCTCGCGTATTCATTCAGAGCACCAACGATGAGTTCGGGCCGAGAGATGCAATGGAATCCTATTTCGCTGGGCTCAAAAACCCGAAAGAACTGATCTGGGTAGAGGCGCGCGACCATTTTTTCGCTGGTGGATTGGACCAATTCGAGCACGTCATGTGTGAACTAGCTAACTGACCAGCGCTTCTGGCAGTTTCTGGCTAACTGGTTCATAGGATTGTCGTCAGCGAAGTAGGGTGCCACACTGGGCTGGAGGTTCCTCAATGACCTCGAATTGTTGTAGAATTCTCGCATTCTTGCTTCTCTTCTGTTGGATCGGAATACCGCAAGCCCTTGCGGATATTGTGCCTGTTTCCAGTTCCCAGCAGGTGAGCGTTTCCGGCTACGTGACCGCTTGCGATCCTGGATGCCAGCTGGGGTATGGCATTCAGGGCGACAACGGCAACAGTTTTTCTTCCGCGAGCACGAACACAAATTACCTCTCTGGTACCGCTAGCGACTCCGTCCAATACCCTGTCTACCCTTACAACTTCAGATCTGCCGAGGTTGACGCCTCCGCGGGCCAAACGTTCACATCGACCCCCACCAACTTCAATTTGGGTCTGTCTGTAAACGACGACTTTTGGGGAAGCTCCAGCTTGATGTATGGCACTGCTCAAGCTAACAGTCAGTATTCGTTGGTGTTTAATCTGAGCAACCCGTTCCTGGTGCACCTGACAGGCGACATCAATGGGGCCAACTCTAGCTTAGGTTTTGATCCCTATGATTCATTCGACGGAGAAATCCATCTCACTGGTCCGGGGTTCCAGTTCGATCAAGGCTCCGATCAGGGCTCCTCAACTGCCCAGTTTGGGCCTTTTCCATTCGACGCGTCCTTTACGTTGGGTCCGGGGCAGTACACTCTCGATGCCGTTGCCGGATTGGGCAGCCAGCAAGGTTACGATCTCGATTCTAATTCGTTCCTTGATGTGTCGTTGAATGCCGACTTCACGCCTGCTATTCCCGAGCCCGCGCGAGTGTCCACGGTTCTTGGCGTACTGATGGTGGTTGGACTCTTCTTCGCTCGAACGCACGGCGTCCAGGCGAATTCTTAGATCGTCAGGATCTGCTCCGCAGTGAGGTTTCCTCCGCACAGCGGCGTCACCACCGAGGCGCCTTGAAATCGATCGCGCAAGGTGAGGGCGGCTGCAAGGCCAGCTACGCCGGCCGGCTCGACTACTAAACCGTGCTGGCGAAAAACTAACTGCATTGCGGAGATCAGGGCCTGGTCGTTTACTAGCAGGACTTCGTCGACCACGCCGGCTAGATCGGCCAAGGCTTCCGGAACTGGAACGCGAACGGCGATTCCGTCGGCGATGGTGGCGACGGATTCAGTGGACTCAGGCGTTCCATGCTGCAGTGAGAGCGCCATGGAAGGAGCGCCTGCGGCACAGACGCCAATGATCCGCGTGGTGGGCGATGTTGCCTTTAGCCAAGTGCCGATGCCTGCCAATAGCGCGCCGTTGCCCAGAGGGACCAAGGCGAAATCGAAAGTGTGCGGCCAGCGGCCCAGCTCCACTGCAATGGTGCCTGCGCCTTCTGCGATGGCTGCTTCGCGTCCGTCTTCGATGAAGCGCGCGCCGGTCTCATCGGCAAACGCCCGTGCGTGGAGCTTCGCTTCGTCGAAATCGCGGCCGGCTAGGCGCACGTCGGCTCCCAATTCGCGCATCCGTTCCAGCTTCAGACGATTGGCTGATTCAGCAGCGAAAACCACCAACGGGATGCTCCGCTTGCGTGCCGCGTAGGCCATTCCTTGGCCGAAGTTTCCCGCCGAAGCACACACTAACGGGGCCGATCCGGCCGGGAGACCGGAAACCAGGAAATCCGTGCCGCGCCCTTTGAAAGATCGGATGGGATTTACGGTCTCAACTTTGAGAACCACGCCGAGGGCTTCACTTTCGAACTGTGGCGTGTTCAGGAAGATGGGATCGATGGAACGGGAAGCTGCTTCAATTCTATCGAGCTGAATCAGAAGCCGTTATCCAGATGTAGTGGCGTGACGCATCTCGCGCCGCATCTTTCGGGCTGCGCGGTCGCTGATCAGATTGGCGACTTTGCCCAGGAGCTCAGGAATGTCCTCCGGCTTGATGAGCATGTGCGAGGAGGGCTGTTTCATGGGCTGTTTAGTCTGATAGGTGGTTACAATCGTCGCCGTAGCCGGCTTGTAATCCATCATTTTGGCGTGGGCCAGCACCTTAAGGCCCGCTTCCGGAGACTCCAACTGAAGATCGCTCAGAACCAGCTGATACTCAAACTCTTCCAGCTTGCCGACCGCTTCGGCGGCGGAAGCTGCTGCATCTACATGGTATCCACCGGCTTGGAGTACTGTTTGTAAGGTTAAACGCGAGGTTGGATCGTCATCTACCAGGAGTACCCTGGCCATTTCGAGTTCCAAACACCGGTCTGAATCAGTAAAGTTCCGCATTCGATGCAGCCCGTCTCCTAGGTATAGTGTAAACGAACAGTGTCGAAATGGAAGCGAAGATTTCGGTCTAAATCAAAACTACAATCGTAGAAGATGGCTATGAGTTTGGAAATACCCTATCGAAAATGCGGTCTATGTTAGCTAACTGTCTGGAAACAGAGAAGCTCTCTGTGATCCGCTGCTTAGTTAACATCTTGGTAACTTGCGGGTCGGATTCGATGGCAGCCTGGAAGTCCTGGTCGTATTCCCACGCTTTCATGGCGTGGCCCTGGACCAGTTTGTAAGCGTCCTCACGGAGCATGCCAGCCGCAGCAAGGTCCAAAAGAAGTTGGCCAGAGAAAACCAGCCCTCGGGTTAACCCTAGGTTTTTCAGCATCCTATCGGGATAAACGCGAAGCCCTGCGATGAGCCAGTCCGTTTTGGCCAACATGTAGTCCACCAGGATTGTGGAATCGGGTAGGATGATTCGCTCTACCGAGGAATGCGAGATGTCCCGCTCGTGCCACAAGGCGATGTTCTCGAAAGCCGCCTGCACGTTCGCGCGGACCACGCGCGCCAGGCCCGCGATTTGTTCACAGGTGACCGGGTTGCGTTTGTGCGGCATGGCGGAGGAGCCTTTTTGTCCGGCGGCGAACGGCTCCTCGGCTTCGCGAACCTCGGTCCGTTGCAGGTGGCGAATCTCGATGGCGATCTTTTCGAGCGAAGCGGCGATCAGGGCCAGCGCGGAGACGTAGTTGGCATGGCGGTCCCGTGAAATCACCTGTGAGGCGATGGGAGCCGGGCGTAGCCCTAGCCGGTTGCAGATTCGCTCTTCTGCCTCTGGGCCGATATGGCCGAATGTTCCGACCGCTCCCGAGATTTTCCCAACGCGCATCTCTTCCGCCGCGGCGGAAAATCGGCCGAGGTTGCGTTGGACTTCGTCGTACCAGAGGGCCAGCTTCAGTCCGAATGTAATGGGCTCTGCCTGGATTCCGTGCGTTCGCCCGATCTGCACGGTGTGCTTGAACTCGAA
>JBEKJJ010000467.1:0-2998 GCA_050011295.1 Bryobacteraceae bacterium | reverse complement strand
GGCAAGTGCAAGACATTGCGCGCCAACGGCCACGACAGGGCTCTCGTGGTTGCGGCCGGCGTTACTGTGTTCGAAGCGCTGTCGGCCTACGATCAGCTCTTCCAGGAAAACATTCCGATCCGGGTGATCGATCTTTTCAGCGTGAAGCCGATCGATCGCGAAAAATTGACAGCGGCGGCGCGCGCCGCGGGTGGAATAGTGATCACGGTGGAAGATCATTATGAGCATGGCGAAATCGGCGATGCCGTAGCGGCCGCGCTGTCCCAGGAGAATGTCCGGATTACGAAGCTCGCGGTGCGGGAGATTCCACACAGCGGGAAGGCGCCCGAGCTGATGGACAAATTCGGTATCTCCGCGCGGCACATTGTGGACGCAGTGAAGGCCGCAGCCGGCGTGCGATCCTGAAGGTGAGTGCGATACGAAGCGATTCTTTTTGATTTCGACGGCGTGCTGGTAGATAGCGAGCCGGTTCACTTTGAGTGCTGGCAGGAAATTATCGAGACCTTTGACATGCACCTGGATTGGGAGACCTACCGGACGCATGGAATCGGCGTTTCCGATCGCGATTTGATGTCGCTGATCTGCCGCGAAGCCGGCCGGCCGCTCGAGGTGGAGCGGCTGCTGGCCGAATATCCCCGCAAGAAGGAATTGTTCCGCAGCCGGATGTTGGAGCGCCAATCTTTCCCGGCCGAAGTGTTGGAACTGCTTCCGCAATTGCAGGCTTATCAACTGGCGGTGGTGACTTCAAGCGGCCAGAGCGAAGTAGAGCCTATCCTGCGGCATGCCGGTATCCACGGCATGTTTCGCACCGTGGTCTACGGCGGCGATGTGAAGAAACTCAAGCCGGCGCCGGATCCGTATTTGCTCGCCGTGGAAAAGCTGGGCGTGCGAAACGCGCTAGTGGTTGAGGATTCCGATGCCGGCGAAGCTAGCGCCCGCGCCGCTGGATTGGATGTGCTGCGCGTGCGGACGCCAACCGAGATGCCGGAATTGCTACGCGAACGAATTCGCTGACGCGGATCTGCGAAAATACGGTTTCGAATGCATCTCAAAACTGCACTACTCACGCTGGCTTTGGCGTCGTCCAGTCTATTGCCTGCCCAGACGTTTCCTAATCACGTACCGCCCAAGCGCTCTTCCCAAATTCAGAACGGCTTCGGCATCAACTCCGACCTTCCACGCGAGCCCTATCTGCCGTGGAACCGCTGGTGGTGGACCCGCATGTTCGATGCCGGCGTGAGCTGGATTCGCATCGGCCAATATGAGAACAGCTCCGATCCGACGAGTTGGGATTGGGTGGAGCAAAAGCGCGGCGTCTATGCGATCGCGCCCGAAGTGGACGACTACGTGGATTCGCTGCTCGAAAACGGCGTCCAGGTGCAAGTGCAATTGATGTACGGCAATCCAATGTACACCTCGCGTTCGGGCGTCAAACCTGATCAAATCACGCCCGCTCCCGGCACCTTCCACAATGACGACCGCAGCATGAACTCCGTTTTTTGGCCGCCCACCACGCCCGATCAGATCGCTGCGTTCCTGCGCTACGTGAAATGGATGGTGAATCATTTCCGAGGCCGAATTCATTACTACGCGTTGTGGAACGAGCAGGACATCGGATATTGGAATCCGTGGGGGAATCCGGAAGAGTACGGCCGGTTGCTGGCTGCGTTTATCCCGGCTGTTCATGAAGCCGATCCGCAAGCCAAGGTGATTTACGGCGGCCAGGCGGATCCAGTGAGCGATTGGGCGAAGCGCGCGCTCGATGAGTGCAAGTGTGCCGCGGGGATCGATGTCTTCGCGTATCACACCTATCCGGGATACGGACAGAATATGAATCCGGAATCCATGGATTATGGCGCCTATGCGGCGGACTCGCCGGCTAAACTGCGCGATCTGGTTCGCAATTATCCGGGCACGCGGAAAGATATCGAATTCTGGGATGACGAATTCAACTCCATTGCATCGTGGACCGGGTCGGATGAATCGGTGCAGGCCAAGTACGTCCCGCGCGGGATCATTTACAATCATGCGGCCGGCGTGAAGACCTTTGTGTGGCTGTTAGCCGCTGGAGTGGACGGCAATGAGTTCGACGATTTCGGTTTCCTGCATGGCCTGCGCAATCTCCCGGACGATTTCGCGCCGCGTCCTGTTTTTTACGCGCTGCAGAATACGAACGCTCTCTTCTCCGACACGCGTCTCGATCCCGGGATCGCGATCGAAGCGCCGGATGCTCCACTGCTGCGGCGCCAGGAACGCGCCAAGCTGCTGCGCTATGGTTTCCGCAACAAGAATGGGAAAGCGATCATCGCCTACTGGATCGAAGCTCATAGCGTGGCGGGCGCCGAGTTTCCTCCGCTGGTCGTGGATCTGAAGCTCAAGAATTCAGGAATTCGCCAACCGGTGCTGATCGATGTAACCACAGGCGAGATCACCTCGCTCGCATGGAAGCAGGGAACCACGGACACGCTCAGCGCAATACCAGTCCGCGACAGCATCCTGGCGATCGCGGATGCGAGCTATTTCGATTGGCCGGTGTTTCCAGAAGCTCCCAGTAGTCTGGTAGCGCGAGCATCGGGCCCGAAGGTGGAATTGCACTGGGCGATGCATGGCGGATCGCCGTCGAAAGTGGCTATCGAGCGCCGGGTTGGGAACACGGGCGCGCGCTGGGAGCGAATCGCGACGGAAGCGGCGGGAACGCAGTTCAACGACGCGTCGGCCCCGCAAGGCTCGGTGCTGTGCTACCGCGTGCGAGCAATCAACGGTTCGGGCGAATCGGCTTTTTCAAACATCGCGCGAGTGAGCCGGTAGAACGCAATCAATTCCCTGGAGGCTAGCGCAGCATCGGGAACAACTCCCGAATCCGCGCCTCGTCCGGACGCGCGCCGTATTCGCAGATCTCGAAAGCCTCGTAAAACTTCACCGCATTTCCTTTTTCAGCGCCATACCATTTCACCAGCGCCTCACGAACGGCGGCATTGGGCGGCCTGATCCTGGTCTG
>JBEKJJ010000466.1:0-3045 GCA_050011295.1 Bryobacteraceae bacterium | reverse complement strand
CCTTTCCGTGCGTCGTTTGAAGCCTGGAATGAAGGGACCGATTCTTTGCTTCGTGGGACCTCCGGGCGTGGGCAAAACTTCGCTGGGGAAATCCATAGCGCGAGCAATGGGGCGGAAATTCGTACGGGTTTCACTGGGCGGGGTGCACGACGAAGCTGAAATTCGCGGCCATCGGCGCACCTACATCGGCGCTTTGCCTGGGCAGATCATCCAGGGCATTCGCCGGGCCGAAACCAAGGATCCAGTTTTCATGCTGGATGAGATCGACAAAGTAGGCCGCGATTTCCGCGGCGATCCGGGTTCGGCGCTGTTGGAAGCGCTCGATCCCGAGCAGAACGCCACTTTCCGCGACAATTATCTCGACGTGCCGTTCGACCTGTCGAAGGTGCTTTTCATCACCACGGCGAACATGCTCGATCCGATTGCGGAGCCTTTGCGCGACCGCATGGAGATTATCGAACTCCAGGGCTACACTGAGGAAGAGAAGATACACATTGCGTTTCAGTACCTGATTCCGCGGCAGATTGAAGAGAACGGAATCACGCCGGAGCAGATTGAGTTTCCGGAAGAAGCCGTGAGCAACATCATTCGGCACTATACCCGCGAAGCCGGCGTGCGCAATCTGGAGCGGAACATCGGCACCGTTTGCCGCAAGCAGGCGCGCCGTCTGGCGGAAGGCAAAACCGCAAAGTTGGTGGTGACGCCCGAGATTGTCCAGGAATTCCTGGGCGGTATCAAGGTTCGAAGCGAAGGCGAAATCGCGGAACGCACCAAGCGCGCCGGAGTTGTGGTGGGCCTGGCCTGGACTCCGTCGGGTGGCGACATTCTGTTCATCGAAGCCAACACCATGAAGGGCAAGGGTGGGTTCACCATGACTGGACAGATTGGCCAGGTGATGCAGGAGTCGATGCAGGCGGCTCTAACCTGGGTGCGATCGAACGCGGAGCAGCTTGGAATTGCCGAGACCTTCTTCGCGGAACACGACATTCACATCCACGTGCCGGCGGGAGCTATTCCAAAGGATGGCCCATCCGCTGGAGTAACCATGGCTACTGCGCTGGTGTCGTTGCTGACCGGGCATCCGGTGCGTCCGCTAACCGCAATGACGGGCGAAATCACGCTGAGTGGGAATGTGCTTCCGATTGGGGGCGTCAAAGAGAAAGTCCTGGCAGCCAAACGTGCGGGCGTCCACGATGTGATTCTGCCCGCGGAAAACAAGATGAATGTGGAAGAGGACTTGACTCCAGAGCAACTCGAGAACCTGAGCATTCATTATGTCAAGACCATCAGTGAAGTTCTGGAACTGGCGCTGCCCTCCTCGCCTCGGCAGGAGAAGCAGGATGCGGAAGAACGCGAGAAAGTGTTGAGCGAGCAACCTGTCGGCTAGTGACAGACAAAAGTTGACAAACAAGATGCCAGCTTTCGAAAGCGAAGGCTGGCATGTTTTTTAGCGGTAAGGTTACTTCCGTGCAGTATTTACGGTATGGAACTTATGACCTGGGTTGGGGTTAATACAGAATGTAGGGTGTGCCGATAGCGGTTGCAAACGAGGAATATAAATCCATGAAGACGCACAAAGTGTTGGCAGTTGGAATTGTCCTGGCGGGAATGCTGCTGACGTTGCAAGCACCGCCCAGAGTCGCCGCGCAGGAACCGCCGCCGCAGGATCAAGTGCAGCCGTCGGACCAGCAGGGTCCGGCACAAGATCCGCCAGGCCGCGTTGCGCGCCTCAGCTATTCTGTAGGATCGGTGTCCTTCCAGCCCGGTGGCGAGGGCGACTGGGTACAAGCTGTGGCCAATCGTCCGCTGACCACCGGCGACAACTTGTGGGCTGACAAGGATTCGCGGGCTGAACTGCAAACCGGTTCGACTGCGATTCGCATGGATTCGGAAACCAGCGTTACATTTCTTGATATCGATGACCACACCACCCAACTGAAGCTGTCGCAGGGGTCCGTTATCGTCCGCGTGCGGCACCTCGACGATGAAGATCACTTCGAAATCGACACGCCGAATTTGGCATTTCAGATACAGCGTAACGGCGAATATCGGGTTGATGTGAATGCCGATGGAAGCGAGACCGATGCCACGGTTTGGAGTGGTCGCGGCGAAGCCACTGGCGGCGGGAACTCTTACGACGTGGTTGCGGGTCAGCGAGCCCGGTTCACGGGTACTGATCAACTGGATCACGAAATCGACCAGGTGCCCGCCAATGACGATTTTGACCAGTTCGCATTCGATCGCGACCAGCGTGAAGATCACGCGGAATCGTCCAATTACGTTTCACCCGATATGACCGGCGCTTCTGACCTGGACGAGTACGGCCACTGGAGTTATGCGGCCGACTACGGTCCGGTATGGACGCCGCTCGCGGTTGCTCCGGGATGGGCTCCTTATCGCTATGGTCACTGGGTTTGGGTTGCTCCCTGGGGTTGGACTTGGGTTGAAGACGAGCCTTGGGGTTTCGCTCCGTTCCACTACGGACGGTGGGCATTCGTGGGAGCTTCCTGGTGTTGGGTGCCGGGTCCGGTTTACGCCCGCCCGGTGTATGCACCCGCTCTGGTCGCATTTGTAGGCGGAGGTGGTTTTAGTTTCGGAGTTGGCATCGGCGCCGGCGTGGCGTGGTTCCCGCTGGCTCCGCGCGAAGTCTACGTGCCTTGGTATCGAACCAGCCCCGGCTACGTAAACAATGTGAACATCACCAACACCCGGGTGAACGTGACCCAGGTCACCAACGTTTACAACACCACGATCATCAACAACAACACGACCAACGTCACCCGAATTACTTACGCCAATCAACATGTGGCCAACGCGGTGACGGCGGTGTCCCATGACACATTCGTGAACGCGCGTCCGGTGCAGGCGAATCTGGCGAGGGTCGATGCGAAAGAAATCGCAAATGCTCCGGTTTCTCACGGCATCCCGGCGCAGCCAGCGCGTCAGAGTGTTATCGGAGCGGGCCGGCCCTCAAATGCTAAACCGCCAGCTGCGGTTATGAATCGGCAGGTAATCGCAATCCACCAACCCCCTGCGCCGCGCGCA
>JBEKJJ010000465.1:0-3061 GCA_050011295.1 Bryobacteraceae bacterium | reverse complement strand
CGTCCAGGTGGCGCCGGAGGTTCGAAAGGCGCTGGTCCCGCATCTGTTGCTGCAACCGCTGGTCGAAAATTCCATCCGCCACGGCGTTGATCCGCTCTCAAATGCTGTGACGGTTACGCTAACAGCCGTGCGCGATGGCCCCAACACGCGCGTGCGCATTCGCGATTGCGGCCGCGGACTTTCCGCAGGAAAAATGCGGCGCGGCACGGGCATTTCGAATACGGCGGCGCGGCTGGAGCAACTCTATGGCGCAGGCCACACGCTCGCATTCGAGAACTGCGCCGATGGCGGCCTGGCCGTCACTGTGGCCGTTCCCTACCGGACATGATCCGCGTTCTGATCGCGGATGACGAGCCTCCCGCGCGCCGCAAGGTTCGACGTTTTCTGGAGAAGGATCCAGAGATCGGCGAAATCCAGGAAGCTGGTTCCGGCGAACAAGCGCTAGCGGCCCTGCGCACTTTCGCGCCCGACCTTGTTTTTCTGGACGTCCAGATGCCCGGCATGGACGGCTTCACGGCGCTGGCCGCCGCGCCCGAGCCGCGCGATTTCCATGTGGTCTTCCTCACTGCCCACGAACAGTATGCGCTGCGCGCGTTTCAAGCCGAAGCGCTGGATTATCTGCTGAAACCGGTGGACCCGGAACGTTTCGAGCGCGCGCTGGAACGCGCCAAGGAGCAAGTTGCGTTGCGCCAGGAACGCCAAGGGGCTCCCGATCCACCACGCCGTTTCGCGAAGCGCCTGCTGGTGCAGAAAGCCGGCCGCGAAATATTTCTACTGATCGACAAACTGGACTGGGCAGCTTCCGACCGCAATTACGTGCACCTGCATGCCGGCGCTGAGACCTACACCGTTCGCGGCACGCTTGAAAATCTCGCGCAGCAGCTGGACCCCGAGCAGTTCGTGCGCATTAATCGCTCCGAGCTGGTGAATCTCGATCGCGTGAAGGAAATGCAGCCTTGGTTTCACGGCGAACGGCGCATCCTGCTGAAGGACGGCAGCGAGTTAACGTGGACGCGGCGCTTTCGGGCCACAACGTCCCGCGATTAGGCCCGTTTTTCCCGCGCTGGATGCAATTTCCACGCGGATTACCGCACAATATCAGCATGCGCTTCACACTTGCTTTGGTTTTGCTCGCGCCCTCTGTGTTCGCGGCCGATTCAGGTTGGAGCGCCTATGGCGGCGACGCGGGAGGTACGCGCTATTCCGGTCTGAAGCAAGTCTCGCGCGAGAATGTCGGGAATCTCAAGCCCGCCTGGACCTATCACACCGGCGCCCTCCAGCCCGAAACAGGACTCAACGAGAAAGCCGCCTTCGAAGCTACGCCGATTCTGGTGGAAGGCACGCTGTATGTGAGCACGCCATTCAACCGCGTGATCGCTCTTGATCCTGGAAGCGGCGCCGAGAAGTGGACCTACGATCCCAAGGTGAGCCGCTCGCACGATTATTCCGAAGTGTCCAACCGAGGCGTAGCGGCATGGATCGATTCCAAAGCCGCGGATAGCGCGCCCTGCAAGCTACGCATCTTCGAAGGCACTATCGACGCCCGTCTGATCGCGCTAGACGGAAAAACCGGAAAGCCGTGCGAAGATTTCGGCGCATCCGGCGCCGTGGATCTCACTCGCGGAGTGGTTTACGGCCCGGAGTTTCGCGGGGATTACGAAGTGACTTCCGCGCCGACGGTTTTGGGTGACCTGGTGATTACGGGTTCGTCGATTGGCGATAACGGCGCCGTGGACATGCCGCGCGGCGTGGTGCGCGGATACGACGCACGCACCGGTGCACTGCGTTGGACTTGGGACCCCATTCCATGGGCGGAGAAGCAGCAGGTGCGGACCGGCGCGGCAAATGCCTGGTCCACCATCGCGGCCGACCCTGCGCGCGATCTGATATTCATTCCTACCGGCAGCGCGAGTCCGGATTACTATGGCGGCGCCCGTCCCGGCGATAACAAATGGGCGAATTCCGTTGTTGCGCTCAAAGGATCCACCGGCGCGTTCGTGTGGGGATTTCAGGTGGTTCACCATGACCTTTGGGATTACGATGTGGCCTCGCAGCCATCGCTGATCGAATTTCAGGGCAAGCCGGCTGTCGCGGTGACCACCAAAATCGGCAACGTGTTCGTGCTGGATCGCCTTACCGGAAAGCCGCTGAACACAGTGGAAGAACGCGCGGTTCCCAAGAGCGATATCCCGGGCGAAGATGCCGCGCCCAGCCAACCGATCCCGGCGTGGAGCGCAATGGTTCCGCAGCGGTTGACCGCCGACGATCTCTGGGGTGCAACTCCTCAGATGCGCGAGTGGTGCCGCCAGAAGCTCCAGTCGCTGAGAAATGACGGTTTGTTCACTCCGCCAAGTTACCAAGGCACCATCGGATTCCCCGGCAATATCGGCGGCGTGAATTGGGGCAGTGCCGCGTGGGATCCCGTGCGCAATCTGCTGCTCGCAAATACCAATCGCGTGGCGGCGATCGCTAAGCTGATTCCACGCGAGGACATGCAAGCCGCGATGAGCCGCTCCGGGCAAACGGAAACGGTCTGGCGCGGCGAGTTCGCCCGCCAGCGCGGCACTCCTTATGGAATGCATCGCGAATGGCTGGTGGCGCCGAATTTTCAGCCTTGCAACGCTCCGCCGTGGGGCGCGCTGGTGGCCTTCGATCTGAATACCGGGAAGCTGCGCTGGGAATCGGCGCTCGGATCGATGGGCGTTGGTTGGCCGGCGGGATCCATCAATCTCGGTGGACCGCTAGCGACCGCGGGCGGGCTGATCTTCACCGCGGCGGCGCTAGATCCGCACCTGCACGCATTCGATTCGGATACCGGCAAAGAACTGTGGACGGTGGAACTGCCGGCCAGCGCACAAGCCACGCCCATGACCTATGAATGGAAGGGCAAGCAGTACATAGTGATCTGCGCTGGAGGCCACGGCAAGATGAAAAGCAAGATGGGTGATTCGGTGGTAGCGTTCGCACTCCCGTAACGCAGGTCCCCGACCTGCGAATTCGCTACCGCACAACAGCGTCCTGTGGAACCTCCGCCTCCGACGTGATTGCCGATTCCGTATCC
>JBEKJJ010000464.1:0-3418 GCA_050011295.1 Bryobacteraceae bacterium | reverse complement strand
TCGCCTTGCGTGAGGTGGTAAGCCATTTCTTCAGCCGCCAACCGTGCGTAAGAAACGCCCTTCGCGGGCGAAACAGTTTTCGGATCGTAACGCGGTCCTTGCCCTTCCTGAAAATCCGTGTGCGAGGAATCTGAAAAGAAATAAAGCTTCTTGGGCTGCCAGGGATGCAGGCCTTCCGTAAGATTCCCGATGTCGCGGCGATTGCGCGGCGGCGAAAGCTGCTCAGGGAAAACCGTGGGATCGCCGGCCAGGTCGAACGCTTCGGTGGCAATCACGGAAGACGCCTGATGGTCGCCATGATTTTCGCCTGCGACGTAAAGAGGCAGCCATGTTAAAATCACCTCCGGCCGCGTGAGCCGAACCAGCCGAACCGCCTTGGCCAACGCCTCGCCGTGATGCCAGGTTTCGAGTGACCGCAGAACGTCCTGCCCCGGTGTATCCGGACCATCCAGAAACCAGACGTGCAGCACGCCGAACTTTGCGAGAGCCTCGCGCGCTTCAATCTCGCGAACCGCGCTGAGCGCGTCAGCCTGCTCATTACCGGCTTCGTTGCCGCCGCCGTTTCCACGCGTCCCGAAAATCACCGAGACGCGTTTGTGTTCATCGAAAATGGCTTTCGCCAGATAGGCGGTCACCTCTGTTTCGTCGTCGGGATGAGCCACGATCACCAGAACATCGGTCTTGAAGCGCGGGTCTGGAGGAAGCTCCGGCGGAGCTTTTGGAATTTCAGCGGATCGAACGGTTGTGATCAGAAATATGAGAACGAAAACCCAACGCAACGAAAGCATGTAGGCGATTGTCGCACGAAGAGTGTAGTGGCGGCGTAAGTCGACTACCCGTAAGCCTCTCGCCGATGCGCGATCCGCGTCACGCTCACGATTTTCGCCGAGTTGCATCCGGATGGCCGAGGATTGTCGGCCAACGACTCAAGTTTATGGACGACTCGCGCCAATACACTGTCCGGGAGCTCTTCGAGTTCCTTCCGCGCAGGGGGTTTTACTTCGAACGTGTATTTACTCCACGCAGCCGGCCACGCTTCACGAGATCGGCCTTGACCTTCTCGTACGGAATGCCCTTTTCCTTCCGGCGCGATTCCGAGATCAGTCCGTCCCAGAAATCTTCCAGCGCCGCGCCGTGTTTTTTCAGATCGATCTGAACGGCCACCTTGCGGCCCTTTTCATCCGTCACGAACTGGATCCCATTCATATTCTCATTGTCCTTCAAAGTTGGTATCGGCGCGAATTATGTTAGACCGCTATTATCGATACTAAGCCATGAAACCCGTCCTTATGCAGTGCCTACTGGCCCTTGCAATTCTCGATGCGCAGGAGTTCACCCGCGGCGTTGGCGTTTATCCTGGCGATCCGAAAGAATATGTTGGGCCGGTTCTCGCGCCGGACGCCAATACCTACCGTAATCTCGCGCTGCACCGGCCCGCGTATCACTCCAGCAGTTACGATTACAATCTCACCGCGCAATTGATCACCGACGGAATCAAGGAAACTAAAATGCCGCGTTGGGTCAGCGTGGAAACCAGCCAGCAAGGTGTGCTTCCCAAGAATCAGCGCGAATGGGTGCTGGATGGAAACTGGGTGACCGATGTCAGCCTCAAGGGACCGCGCGGCTGGATCGGGATCGAAATTGGTGGCGACGATCCGCCTCCGGTGGACCGCGTGGATGTAGATGCCAGAGTGCAGGCGCGGGGCGAGCCGGAAAACTGGGCGTGCGTGGTCTCAGGCTCAGACGATGGACAATCCTGGAAGGAATTAGGCCGCGCGGCGGGCATGGCGCGTCCAGGTGGCGAGCTGCGAACGTCCGTGGCATTGAACGGAATCGCGCGCAGCCGTTTTTATCGCCTCGCGTTTGACGATGCCAGAGCCGGCGGATGGCAGGTAGGCGAGGTCACGTTCTTCCACAGCAATCAGCGTTTACCCGTGGGAGGTCCCGGCGATTTCACCAGCGCTTGGATGGCCGCCGGTAAAGGCGAAGAGTGGGTTTACGTGGATCTTGGCGCGGTCTGCACCTTCGATCGAGTCGCGCTTTATTGGATTCGCCGGCCCGCAGAGGGGTCCATTGAGGTGTCCGATGACGCCGCGCACTGGAAACCGGTTCAATCGTTGCCAGCCACAACGGCGATGACTGACGACCTGAAGTTGGCGCGGCCTGTTCAGGGCCGCTATGTTCGCGCGTTTATGTCGAAGCCCGCGTCACCCGACGGTTATGTCCTTAGCGAGATGGAAGTGTACGGGCGCGGCGGCCCGGTCCCGCGTCCCAAGCCGGCCCAGGCATTGCGCGCCGGTGGCCGGCTCGATTTGGCGGGCGGGGGTTGGAAATTGCAGCGCGATTCGCTCGCGAGCGCCGACGGAGCAGCGCTGTCAAAGCCCGGTTATCACGATGCGGACTGGCTAATCGCCACCGTTCCCGGAACCATTCTCACCAGCTACCTCAACGCCGGCGCGGTTCCCGATCCGAACTTCGGCGATAACCAGCTCATGCTTTCAGACTCATTCTTCTATGCCGATTTCTGGTATCGCAACGAATTTGTTCCACCGCCCGCCGCATCCGGACAACACGTGTGGCTCAACTTCGATGGCGTCAACTGGAAAGCCGAAGTTTTTCTGAATGGGCAGAAGCTGGGGCGCATCGATGGCGGCTTTATACGAGGGCGCTTCGACGTGACCAGCCTCTTGCAACCCGGACGAAAGAACGCCTTGGCTGTAAGGATCGAGAAAAATGCCCACCCAGGAAGCGTCAAGGAGAAGACTTTCGAGAATCCCGATAAGAACGGCGGCGTGCTGGGCGCCGACAATCCAACCTATCACGCGAGCATCGGCTGGGATTGGATTCCAACGATTCGCGGAAGGGACACGGGCATCTGGAAAAATGTGTATCTGAACGTGACCGGGCCGGTCACAATCGAGTCGCCGCTGGTAACCCGGCCCCTGAACGGAATCCTGCGCGGACGCTTCGGCGACACGGCATTTGAAACTCCAGTTTCGCTCGATCCGGGCGCAGAGAAAACGGCCACCACCGCGCTTCACATCCGGAATCCGAAGCTGTGGTGGCCGTCGGGCTATGGTGATCCCAACTTGTACCCGGTGGAGTTGAAGTTTGAAACAGCCGGCGGAAAATTATCCGACAGTACGGCCTTTCAATCCGGCGTCCGGCAGTTCACCTACAGCGAAGATGGCGGCGCCCTAAAGATGAGGATCAACGGCCGGCGATTCATCCCGCGGGGCGGGAATTGGGGCTTCCCAGAATCCATGCTGCGGTACCGCGCGCGCGAATACGACGCTGCCATCCGCTACCACCGCGACATGAACTTCAACATGATTCGCGACTGGGTGGGCCAGATTGGCGACGACGAGTTTTACGACGCGTGCGATCGCAACGGCATGGTCGTCTGGCAGGATTTCTG
>JBEKJJ010000463.1:0-3166 GCA_050011295.1 Bryobacteraceae bacterium | reverse complement strand
TTGATCGGAATCTGGGCGGCGCTGCGGCCCAATGTGAAGAATACCGGGCTGCCGAGTGCGGGCACCTCGGCGGTTCAGACGCCACGGCCGGAAGAGCAGTCGCCTGCACCAAGTCCGATGGCCCCGACCCAAAACCCTCAGAACCAAGCTCCACAAAACCAGACACCGCCGAATAAAACACAGCAGAAAAAAACTGCCCAGAACAACAGCCCGGCGGACAACGGCATTCCTGCGCTTCCGCCCGTTCAGACGGAACCAACGGCGCCTAACAAGCGCGCTCCCGCGCAATCTTTCGCTATCAGAGTCCCGGCCGGAACCATGATCACCGTCCGCTTAATCGACGCGATCGATACCCGGCGGGACCGCACGGGCCAGAGGTTTGCGGCGAGCGTGGACTTGCCTGTGGTGATCGGCGGTCATACGATGATTCCGCGAGGCGCCGGCGCGCGTGTGGTCCTGACCAATTTCGGCTCCCAGGCGCAGCTCGAGCTGGTTTCTATCTCGGCCAACGGCGCCAACCATATTCTGCGGAGCAATATTTTCCAGCAACAAGGCATGATACGCGGTAAGCCCAGCCCCTTTGTAATCATGCCGCCGGATACCCGGATCCTGTTCACACTGAAAACGCCGATCACCTAGTTGTGCGCTGCTTTCGTCTGCTATTCGCCGCGTTTCTGGCTACTTCCGCAACGCAAGCCGCCAAGCTTACGCCGCAAACAGCCGCCGCCTTTGATCGCTATATCGAGCTGACTGAGGCCAGAATGAAAGCGGATCCCGCATCCGACGCGTGGACCGGCAAGCTCCGAGGTGGAAAAGTCCGCGTCGAACCGGGCGTCACGCTGGATAGCGGAAAAAAGATCAGTGTGCCTGACGGAATGATCCAGCATTGGGTGGGGAGCATGTTTATGGCGGGCGCCAGCATCGTTCAGGTGAAAGCTGTGCTGCAGGATTATGAGAACTACAAAAACATCTACAAACCAGATGTCACCGAGTCGAGGCTGGTCGCGCACCAAGGCGATGAGTTCGACGTCTTTTTGCGCCTATACAAAAAGCAGATACTCACGGTGGTGCTGAATACCAATTATCACGTCCGCTACAGCATGCCGGACCAGCGGCACATGTTCCTGATTTCGCACTCCACGCGGATCGCTGAAGTGAAAGACGCCGCCAATCCCGACGCGGGTGAGAAGCCGGTGGGTGACGATACCGGATTTCTCTGGCGCCTGAATTCATACTGGCGCTTCGTGGAAGCTGATGGCGGAGTCTATGCCGAATGCGAAGCGATCTCCCTCTCGCGGGATGTCCCGGCGATAATCGGCTGGATGATCAAAGGGTTTTTAGAAAAGTTCCCAAAGGAATCCATGCAGAACACGCTGCGGGGCACCGAAGCGGCGGTGTTGGCGAAGCGCTAGCCGAATCCGACATATTGGACTTCCTCTTCCAACGTCAATCCGAAACGATTCTGAACGCGTGATTTTAAATCTGCGATGATCGCGCACAGTTCGCGCGCCGTGCCGCCGCCAGTGTTGTAAATCAGGTTGGCATGATAATCCGCCACACGAATGCCGCCGTTTTGGATTCCCTTGGCGCCAACCTCCTCCAAAAAATATGCGGACGGCACCTTGCCTTCCCGGATTACGCGCTCGGGCACTTGCTGCTGCACCGCTTCGGGAAGCTCCGCCATGATCAGATTCTTGAAGATGCTGCCGGCGCACTTCATGGTCACGGGATATTTTTCAAGGCGGACTTTCAAAATGCCATCCGCGGTCTTGCGCAGCTCATCCGCCGGCGCAGGAGCCAGTCCGAGCTCGGCCGAAAAAATGATCCAGTGCTTGTGGCGCTTGAAGACGCTCTCGCGATAATGAAATTCGCACTCCGCGTTCGAGAACACGCGAATCACGGCGCCATCGAAAAATCGAACATGCCGGACACTTTCGTTGATGGAATGCCCGTAGGCTCCCGCATTGCCGTAAATCGCCGCGCCCACGGAGCCTGGGATTCCCGTCATGGTCTCCAGGCCCCGTAGCCCGTGGCCGATTGAATGATCCACCAACGCTTCGAGCTCGGCGCCCGCCTCGGCGCGCACGATGCGACCGTCGATCGAGAGGCCGCTCGCGGTGAACCGTAGAACCACGCCGCGAAATCCATTGTCCGAGACGATCAGATTCGTTCCGCTGCCGATCACCGCAAACTCGGCTCCGCTTGCCCGGACAATGTTCAGAGCTCCCATGAAACTTGGCTCGCTGGGAGTCTCGACATACACCTCCGCTGGGCCTCCAATCCCGAATCGGGTGTAGCGGCTCAACAAAGTGTGTTCGGAAATCGTTAAATTAGGAATTTGCGCAAGACGCTGAAGCGTCGCCTGCTGGACGGGCATCTTGTCAAATTATAAAGGAGCAACTTCGTGTCATCTGGCTTCCCCGGCTTCCCACCGGAAATGGTGCAATTCCTTCGAGGGCTGAAGCGCAACAACCGCCGCGAGTGGTTCCAGCCACGCAAGCATCTTTACGAGCAGCATGCGAAGGAGCCCTTGCTGGAACTGGTGGCCGCGCTGAATGGTGACTTGATGAAATTCGCGCCTCATTTTGTCACGGAGCCCAAGAAGTCCGTGTTTCGAATCTATCGGGACACGCGTTTCAGCGCCGACAAGACGCCGTATAAGACACACGTGGCCGCATCATTCCGGAGGCGCGGCTCCGATTACACCGGAGCCGGCGGATTCTATTTCAGCGTGTCGCACGATCAGATTGAAGTGGCGGGCGGCATCTGGCATCCCAATCCCGAGACTATGCTGCTGGTCCGCACGCACATCGCCGAGAGTTATCCGGAGATGCGGCGGATTCTGGCTAACAAGAAATCCAAGAAGCTGGTGGGCGATCTGCAGGGTGACGAGCTGACGCGCGCGCCCAAGGGTTTCGATCCCGAGCATCCGGCGCTCGATCTGATCAAGAAGAAGGATTGGATACTGGAAACCACGCTCGATGCCACGCTTGCGACCACTCCGAAGCTGTATCGCGAGATCCTGGATCGCTTCCGCGCGATGGCGCCGCTGATTGAATACCTGAATCGTCCGTTGATTGGCCGCAAGCCGCCGAGGGAGTCAATCGAAGCTCATTTTTGATAGCTGCGGCAGGTCGGGGACCTGCGCCACGTCTTTCCACAGCTT
>JBEKJJ010000462.1:0-3168 GCA_050011295.1 Bryobacteraceae bacterium | reverse complement strand
AAGATCGAAGTGGCGCGCGGCCGCCACATGAACTGGATCCGCGTAGACCGCTATTTCAAAGGTAACTGGGACAATCCCGAGCTTTACTATCAGCCCGTCCCCTGCATGCATTGCGAGAACGCGCCCTGCGAGCTGGTCTGCCCGGTGGCGGCCACCGTCCATAGCGGCGACGGTCTCAATCAAATGGTCTACAATCGCTGCGTCGGAACGCGCTACTGCTCGAACAATTGCCCGTACAAAGTCCGGCGCTTCAATTTCCTGCTGTATTCGGATTGGTATACCGAGAGCCTCAAGGGCGTCCGCAATCCGAACGTCACCGTGCGCAGCCGCGGCGTAATGGAAAAATGCACTTATTGCATCCAGCGCATCAACGCCGTCAAGATTCAATCCGAGAAGGAAAACCGCCGCATCGCCGATGGCGAAATAACCCCGGCCTGCGCGCAGGCTTGCCCCACGCAAGCGATCGCGTTCGGCGATATCAACGATCCCAAGAGCCGAGTCGCTCAACTTAAAGCGCAGGCTCGCAACTACAGTTTGCTCGAAGAATTAAATACGCGGCCACGCACCACTTATCTGGGCCGCTTGCGCAATCCCAATCCGGAGATCGAGAAAGGTTAGAGCTTGAAAACGGAACTCGACGAACAGGCCATTGACCCAGGTCCCGATAAGATAATCGCTCCCGGGTTTACTAACGCCACCGTCACCGACAAAATCGCCGGCGTTGTCCTGAAGCCCATTCAGACCACGCCCAAACAATGGTGGATCAGTTTGTTCCTGGCCTTCTGCGCCATGCAAGGCCTGATGGCCGGCGCATTCTGGCTGTTGTATAAAGGCGTCGGCGTATGGGGCATCATGATCCCCGTCGGTTGGGGATTCGCCATCGTCAATTTCGTCTGGTGGATCGGTATCGGCCACGCCGGAACGCTGATCTCGGCCATCTTGCTGCTCCTCAAACAGGATTGGCGTACGTCCATCAATCGCTTCGCGGAAGCTATGACGTTGTTCGCCGTGGCGCAAGCCGGCATGTTCCCCATTCTCCACATGGGCCGCCCGTGGCTGGGTTACTGGCTAGTGCCGTATCCCAGTTCCATGTGGCTCTGGCCGCAGCCGCGCAGTCCGCTGGTGTGGGACGTTTTCGCTGTCACCACTTACCTCACCGTCTCGCTCATCTTCTGGTACATCGGCCTGGTCCCCGATCTGGCAACAATGCGCGACAAGGCCAAACAGACCTGGCAGAAAGTTACCTTCGGAATGTTCGCGCTCGGCTGGCGCGGATCCGCCCGCCACTGGGCACGCTATCAAATGGCCTACCTGTTGTTAGGCGGCTTAGCCACGCCGCTGGTGGTTTCGGTCCACACAGTAGTCAGCTTCGACTTCGCCATTAGCATGATTCCCGGCTGGCACACCACCATCTTCCCGCCCTACTTCGTCGCCGGCGCCATCTATTCCGGATTCGCCATGGTAGTGACCCTGGCCATCCCCACGCGCAAATGGTTTCATCTCGAAGACCTCATCACTATGCGCCACCTGGATTGTTGCGCCAAGCTGATGTTGGGAACGGGGCTCATCGTCGCTTACGGATACATGATGGAAGCTTTCATGTCCTGGTACAGCGGCAATCCGTACGAGCTGTTCATGTACAAGAACCGCACCACGGGTCCGTACGCGTTCTCTTTCGTGATGTTGATCGTGTGCAATATCCTGATTCCGCAGTCGCTGTGGTCCTCCAAAGTACGCCAGAACATTCCCAGGCTGCTTTTTGTTTCCATCATTATCAACATCGGCATGTGGCTGGAGCGCTTCGTCATCGTCATCACCAGCCTGCACCGCGATTTTCTGCCCTCTTCCTGGGGTATGTATTATCCAACCATGTGGGACTGGGCCGTGATCACCGGCACCATCGGATTCTTCCTGGTCTTGATGATTCTATTCGTCCGCGTCCTGCCGTCCATCTCAATCTTCGAAGTCCGCGAAGTGCTGCACCACCTGGCCCCGCACATGCTGGACGACGGCAAACCCTCCCCGAGCCCGGCCCATGGAGATTGAAAGAAAAATGCCTAGCCGCAAATTAACGCAAATAAACGCGAATAAGAAAAGTCAGAGTATTCGCGTTCATTCGCGTTCATTCGCGGCCAATAAAGGTTCGTGCTTATGACCGAGACCTTCTGGGACAGACACGGCTTACACGGTTTAATGGCGCAGTTCGAAACGCCCGAACAAGTCGTCAGCGCCGCTCAGCGCGCCTACGACGCCGGCTATCGCAAAATGGATGCCTATTCGCCCATGCCGGTGGAAGGCTTGGCGGAGGCCATCGGCTTCAAACGAAATTATGTTTCGTTGGTGGTTCTCATCGGTGGCCTGTGCGGCTGCGTCGGCGGCTTCGGCTTGCTCTGGTGGATCGCGGTGATTGCCTATCCGCACAATGTCGGTGGCCGTCCCTTCGATAGCTGGCCGGCCTTCATCCCCATCACTTTTGAATGCACCGTGCTGCTCGCCGCGCTCAGCTCCGTAGTCGGCATGCTGGCGATGAACAAATTACCGATGCCGTATCATCCGGTATTCAACGTCGCCGAATTCGCCCAGCGCGCCTCGGTCGATCGATTCTTTCTCTGCATCGAAGCCAACGATCCGAAATTCGACCGCGAGAAGACCAAGGCGTTCCTCCTGGAACTCAACCCCGAGGAGGTCTCCGAAGTTGACAAATAAATCTCAACTGTGTGGCGTGCCCACTCTGGTATGTGGCCAGCCCACTCTGGCATCTGGCCAGCTCACTCTGGACCGTGGCGCACGCACTCGTGCGTGCCGCGTTCACACTCATGTGAACGCAAGGCTCTTACCCCTAGCGCTCCTCCTCCTCCTCCCCCTCACCGCCTGCCGCCAGGACATGCAGGACCAACCGCGCTACAAGCCCCTAGCCGCCAGCGATTTCTTCTCCGACCATCGCTCCGCCCGCCCGGCCATCGAAGGCACCGTCGCCCGCGGCCACCTGCGCATCGACGAAGCGCGCTACACCGGAAAAATCTCGGGTGAAGATATCGATTCGTTTCCCATCCCCCTCTCGCGTGACGACATCGAACGTGGCCGCACCCGCTTCAACATCTACTGCACCCCCTGTCATGGACGCCTGGGCGACGGAAACGGAATGGTGGTGCTGCGCGGCTTTCGGCA
>JBEKJJ010000461.1:0-3177 GCA_050011295.1 Bryobacteraceae bacterium | reverse complement strand
CCCTTTCTTTTTGAGGTAGCGTGCAACCGCTTGATCTACGGTCACGCACTTCTCCTGCGGGTCGGGATCGATTGTTCGCCTTCCATCTTCCAGGCGCTTAACCAGATTGCGGGCCGCGTCCCAATTGCTCGTGTCCAGGGATAGATGCCGTAGCTTCTTTGGTTGGCTAGGCGTAGTACCGGAACAAACAATCGGACACTCACAATCCGCTTTGATCTCCTTGGAAGTTCGGGGCGGAAAAGTGCGGTCGTTCTGTTCGTAGCCTTTGGTACAACTCGTTGCATGACGGCGGTAGATGATCAACGCCATGCAAAAAAGTGTACACAGAAGTGTACACGAAATCAAGCGCCATTTAACTCGTTTATTATCAATATGTTGCTGGCGGAAGCTAGTGGGAGTCGAACCCACCTGCGACACAGAGTGCCCCACGCTGGTTTTGAAGACCAGGCCCAGCACCGGCCAAGACTAGCTTCCTCGGTGATTCTAGCACCTCGAACGTCTTCAGCCTGTCGCCGATGCTCCCGCTCCGGTTCCCTCCAGGCCCAGGTTCACAGCGCGTTGCTGCATGGCTTGGATGCAGAATTCGATGTGTTCATCCAGTTCGATATTCAGGCCCGCCGCGCCATTCGTGATATCGTCGCGGCTCACCGTCCGAGCGAACGCCTTGTCCTTGAGCTTTTTCCGCACCGACTTGGTCTCCACCTCGTGGATGCTGCGGCCGGGCTTCACGTAACTGCACGCCGTCAGGAATCCTGCCATCTCATCGCACGCAAAAAGTGTTTTTTCGAGCAGTGTTTCGCGGGGCACTCCGGTGAAATCGGCGTGCGACAGGATGGCCCGCCGGATCTCCGCGTCCACACCGCGCTCCGCCAGGATCGGCTCGCCTTTGGTCGGGTGATCGGGAAGTTGCGGATGGATTTCCCAATCGAAGTCGTGCAGCAACGCCGTCACTGACCACTTGGTTTCGTCCTCATTGAATTTTCGCGCGTAAGCAGTAACGCAAGCTTCCACCGCCAACGCGTGGCGGCGCAGACTATCGGACTTAGTGAATTCGCAAAGAATGCTCCAGGCTTGTTCTCGATCCATTGCGACCATGGTAGCGAACAAATAGGTAGGGAAGCACTGTTAGGACTTGTTAAACTTGTGGTTGAAGTGCAACGTTTCTACTTCGACCACAACGCCACCACGCCCGTATCTCCAGCGGTACTCGAAGTGCTGGTTCCAGCGCTACTTGAAGTGTATGGAAACGCGTCAAGTATCCACCAGCATGGCCAAATGGCCAAGCAAAAACTGGAGATAGCGCGTCGCCAGGTAGCCGGGATGCTGGGCTGCGACGCCAAGGATCTGGTCTTTTTGAGCGGCGGTACCGAGGCGGACAATCTGGCGATTTTGGGAACCGTGCGAGCCAGTGCAGCTCCACGAAAACACCTGGTTACGACCACTATTGAGCACCCCGCAGTGCTGAATCCGTGCCGGCAGCTGGAGCGCGAGGGCGTGGAAGTGAGCTTCGTTCGTATCGGATCGGACGGAGTGGTGGATCCCGCCGATGTCCGCCGCGCGTTGCGTCCTGATACGATCTTGATTTCGGTGATGCACGCGAACAACGAACTGGGCACCATTCAACCCATCCAGGAGATTGCAGCCCTGGCGCGCGAGCACGGAATTCTGTTCCACGCAGACGGCGTACAGGCTGCCGGCAAGATTCCCGTGGATGTAAAGGCGCTGGGCGTGGACCTGTATTCCATCAGCGGTCACAAGCTTTACTCACCCAAAGGTATCGGAGCGCTCTACGTGAAGCATGGAACGCGTCTAGGCGCCATTCAGTTCGGCGGACGTCACGAGCGGGAACGGCGTCCAGGCACCGAAAATGTTCCGGGCGCAATAGCGCTGGGGCAAGCGGCTGCGGCCGCGACGGAAGATCTGGCAAGCGAGACCGCGCGGTTGCGCGCGCTACGCGATCGCTTAGAGGCAGGCATTTTGGATCGAGTGCCAGCGTCCGGCATCAATGCGGGACGCTCGCCGCGCACTCCCAACACAACTAACATTTTCTTCGACGGCCTGGAGGGCGAGGCGCTGGTGATTTCACTCGATCTCAAGGGATTCGCGGTATCGAGTGGATCAGCGTGCTCGAGCGGCGCCGTGGAGCCATCGCACGTGCTGCTGGCCATCGGATTGTCGCGGGAGCGCGCTCGAGCCAGCCTGCGATTCTCGCTGGGACATTCGAATACAGAGGAGCAAGTGGATGCCATAATCGACGCAGTCGCCGAGTCCACGGCTCATTTACGAAAGCTGTCGCCCACTTATACTGCCAGTGTCTAATCATCCGATCGAGAATTCGGGAACTACGGCGGTCGCCATGTCAGGCGGCGTGGATAGCTCGGTTGTCGCGGGAATGCTTCATCGCAGCGGGCAACGGGTGGTCGGCTTGACCATGCAGCTGTGGAACCAGCGGCGCTTGCCGGAATTGACTCCGGCGAGCGGACCCACTGGCCGCTGTTGCTCGCTCGATGACGTCTATGATGCGCGCTTCGTTGCCCAGCAACTGGGCATTCCTTACTACGTGATTAACTTCGAGGATCGCTTTGAAGATCAGGTGGTAAAGCCATTCATTAGCGAGTACTTAGCCGGGCGCACGCCCATCCCCTGCACGCTCTGCAACAACTTCATCAAGTTCGATCAGTTTCTGGAAATGGCCGCCGGCGTGGGTGCCGAACGCATCGCCACAGGGCATTACGCGCGCCTTGGCCAAGATGAAAAAACCGGCCGCTACCAGTTACGTACCAGCGTGGATCGAGCCAAGGACCAGACCTATTTCCTGTTCGGCCTGAAGCAGGATCAGTTAGCGCGGACGCAGTTTCCTTTGGGTGAATACACCAAGCCGCAAGTGCGAGAGCTGGCGCGCGAACTTGGCCTGCCGGTGGCTGAAAAGCCGGATAGCCAGGAGATTTGTTTCGTCCCGAATGGGGACTACGCAGCTTTTATCGACGGATATTTTCGGGAGCAAGGAATCGCCAAGGGCGAAACTCAGGGCGAGATCGTGGATACCGATGGTCACGTCTTGGGCGAGCATGCCGGCGTGCATCACTTCACGGTGGGCCAGCGGCGTGGACTGGGCATCGCCGGACGCGAGCCTTTGTACGTAATCTCCACCGAGCCTGCATCACATCGCGTAATCGT
>JBEKJJ010000460.1:0-3317 GCA_050011295.1 Bryobacteraceae bacterium | reverse complement strand
TCGCCCGAGGAAACGCTGCATAAGGAATGGCTGAAGAACCGCTACCATGCGCCTTCCGACGACTTGAATCAGCCAGTGGATAAGACAGCGGCTGCCGAGTTCAACGAGATCCTATTGAAACTGGCTGAGCGCGTGGCGAATGCGTCCGAGCGGCCGCAGTGGAAGCCCGACAGTTTCTTCCGGCGCTTTGCGAGCGGCACCTAGCTGGACTTAGTGGGCGCCGGCTTCTTGCTCTTTTTCTTCTTGGTGGTTTTATCCTTGGGGGCGGGATCGGAATCGCATTTGCGAAGAGGCGATTCTGTGCTTCCCTGGGCTCCCATCGGCTCTGGCCCGGTTTTGCCGGAGCTCCCAGCCTGCGAGCCGGCCTGTTCCTTGTCCTTTTCGGGCGGACTGCTCTGACCGCCCCACACAAGCTGGCCGCTTGCCAGGAAAACAGAAACGCATAGCGCTCCGGTTCGGATTACACGCGCAACGATCATACGCTCATCTTCCTTCCGCTCCCGCCGGGATGCTTCTGGTGTTCCAGGAGCATCTCGATCCTTCGAGCCAAGTATAGCCCTATTATCTCAAGAAGGGTTGGGGCGATCACGTTCGCAAACACTCCAAACTGCCGCGTGATCACGGAATTGACGAACCAGCCCATACAGAATGTCGCAAGCAGGCTCGCAACCAGCGACAATTCCGGCCAAGCCGGTTTCCACCAATTGAACAAAAGAAATATCAAAATGAACCAGACGGCGCTCACCGTGTAGTTCACAAATTGGGGAACGGGGAACAGCAAGCTTTCGTCCAGCAGGGCGGCGATGTAATTTGCCTGCAGGTGCGGGCCGGTGAGAACGCCGGCATCCGTTTCGTGTAAATCCACCCACTTCTCTCCGATGATCACCACTTTGTGACGAAGTGAATCCAAGGCCTTGCTGTCACCCTCCTGGTCGCCGCAATTTTGCCATTCCACGTCCACGCCTTTTTGATTGCAGACCAGGCTGAGAGCGGAAACTGATGCAAACGTGCCTTCGGGAAGCAGTTTGGTGTAAGGATAAGTGACCGAGCGCTGCAGGTTCTGAAGTTTGTTGTCCTTCATGATGTTGGGATCCAGCAATTCGGCCGCGGCGGCCGCCAGGGTCGGCCAGACGTCGGGAGACTTGTGTCCAACTTCGGCGCAATCCCCAAAAGCCCTCCAGCTCAGCGGGATTTTTCGTTGATCTTTGGATATCGATGCCAAACCCAGCCTCACGCGATCGGCCGGAATGTCCCGGCTAAGAGGCGCGTAATTGCCGAGGACAACCTCGTCGGATTGCAAGTCCTCGGAATGCAAACCAGAACATCTCTGCTGGATGATCGCACCGTGGAATGCTTCCACGGCAAGGACCACGGGTACCTTGGCGGAAATGTCTCGGATCGTGTTTTTCAGCTCCGCTGTCCCATCCTTCCCGTCTTTCCCCACTGGGCACACGTTGGGAGGAACCTTGCCGTACCATTTGTCGACTACGATCAAGCGCGGATCTTGTGCGGCGATCTTGGCGAGCAACTTCGCCATAAAAGCCCGGTGGGTACAACGGAACTCGCCCAACGTGCTTCCAGGTTCCACATTGCGGTCGATGATCACAATCTTGAACTCATCGATACGAGTTTGGCGCGGACCTTCCGGACCGAAATGCCGGTACCAGAAGCTGGGGGTCAGCCAGCTTAAGTAGCGCGAGTCGAGAAATTTGGCTTCGCCCCAGAATTCGCTCACCAAAAACGGGAACGCTATCGCAATAAGAGTAAGAATAAACACCTTTGCGCGCGAGTACTTGGCGTGAGGCATGGCCGGAGAGACCTAGTTTACACGAAGCAATCGCCATCCACCAACTTCCGGCGGCACCAGTGGAACAACAACTGCATTGGCCTAACTGAACATGCGCCCTGCAGTTGCTCTTGCTTTCATTTTCGCGGCCGCCGCTTACGCGGAAGAGCCTTTCAATCCGCCTATTTCGACGGCGCCAGTAATCCGATCGGTCGCGATACTCGGGACCCGGCGTCCAGTCACCCTGGCGACACAGGTGGGCCAGCCATACAACGCCCGCATCATCTCCGAGGATGTCCACAAGTTGTGGAGCATGGAACGCTTCGAAGACATTCGCGTTGAAACCACACCCCACGGCGACTGAACCGCGGTGACAGCATTCACCGGCATTTAGGTTAGCGAGAGTTACCGAACCGCGACCGGAAGCAAGCCTCCATGGGCCCTGCGGCCCACCAAAGTCCATGAAGACAACGTGGCGCACGCACTCTTGCGTGCAGCGCCGAGACTCATCTCGGCGTTTGGCGGACATCGACACGTGTCGATGCAGCACGCAAGAGTGCGTGCGCCACCTGGCGTCTTCAACGGAGCGACACCACGACCAGTAAATCACACCCAGGCTGCTAGAATAGAAACATAACATCTGTCCGCCGGGCACACCGTTGTCCGAAGCCGGATGCCGTCATCCTTTGGAATTTCATAAGCACAGAATGTCAGTTTCCTCCAACGAAATCGACCTAGGCTTTGGCGTCCTATTTGACGATCTCTACAACCGCGAAGGATTGGTCCGTCTCGACGGCATTTTTCTGCATCATTTGACAGGCGTTGACCCCAGCCTCAACGCGCGCCTGGCCAACGCCCGCGCCAACCCGGAGGCCATCGCCGGCAACCAGCGATCCGAACTGATTATCGAGCTAGCGCCTCACGTCGAAGATTTCCTCGGTGAGCTTTTCAATATCAGCGGCGAAATGCAAGCGCTCGGCGCCCGCCACAACGCGCTAGCCCCTCTATTCGCCTACAAACGCAAATTCATCCAGAAGCGAGCCATCTCCGGCGTCACCAAGGAACAAGCCGCCTCCATCGACGGCCCGGCCTTGGCCGCGGAATTGGAATCTCTGTTCGGCGAACCCCTGACGCAGCAATCTTTCTTCCAGCACGTCTCTCGCTGGATCGAAGACGAATCCGAACACGCGCCGCTCATCCAGACCGCTGCGCGCTATGCCGCCTGGGCCGCGCTATCACCCGCCGGAATTCGAAAACACCATTCCGACGTTCTCTTCAAGGTGGCGCACAAACTCGATCAGCAGCATTTGATCCCGGTGGAATCGATACAGTTAAACGGCCTCCCCACGCTCCGGCTATCCCCGGATCGTTGGCGAGATCGCCAGGGATTCAAGCTCACCGATGCGGGCATGAACCTGACAGGCGCCTTGGATCAGGCGCACTACTGCATCAAGTGCCACAACCAATCCAAGGACAGTTGCTCCTCCGGCTTGAAAGAAAAAACTGGCGAATTCAAAAAGAGCGCCTTCAA
>JBEKJJ010000459.1:0-3320 GCA_050011295.1 Bryobacteraceae bacterium | reverse complement strand
GATGCCGTCTTCGACAGCGTTTATCACGTGGGCGGCATCAATTTTTTCGACGATAAGGCTCGCGCCATTGAGGAGATGATCCGGGTTGCCAAGCCGGGCACCAAAATCGTAATTATCGATGAGACGGAAAAAGTCGTCCGTGAGATGTACAGAAAAAACCCGCTGACGAAGAGCTATTTTCAGGGCCAGGATAACGAGGCATACTGCCCTATCGACCTGGTACCGGCCGAGATGCGCGAGAAACAGGCGCGCTTGTGTGCTGAAGGGAAGCTCTATTGTCTCACTTTCCGCAAACCGTGAACCGGAGAAGGAGAGTGCCTGCGTTAGAATCGTCGCATGAACCGAAATGGGCTGATCGCGCTGCAGGTGGTGGGGGCTCTTTCGATTCTGCCTTACCCGGTGGTGTTGCTCGCCAACATCATGTCGATCGCGGCGCCGGGACACACGCAAGCCAGCTCAATCCCCTGGATACTGGTTTCTTTTTACCCGCTGGTATGGATCGCGCTGTACATCTTCGCGTGGCGCGCGATGGCTCGCGGGAACGTGGGCCTGGCGTTTGGACTGTCGAGCATTCCGGCGTTGGCTTGCGCTCTGGTTATCGGGATTTATATCTTTAGCTGGATCGGCTTCGGGCTGGGGATGGCGGGAATTGGAAGCGGAGGGCTCCATAGCCAAACCTATCCCGACAGTTCTCTGGTGACCTCGATCTCGATTGCCGGCCAGGACGTCCAACTTCCGCCGGGGCCAGCCGCGTCAATGGAAAAGGCGTTGCGCGACATGGATGCTAATCCTAACTTGATAAACCTCAGCATTCCAGGCCGTGGATCGCCGCTCAATGTAGCGCTGATGAGTCTGGTGATTGGCGTGGATGGGACGATCCATGGAGATATGCAGCGCCAGCAGGATCGCATTCGATTGGTGCGCGCCCTGGTGTCGCACGGCGCGCAGCTCAACGCGGATGAAGCGAAGGATCTCCAGAAGACGTGGGCGCTGCGGCGCGCGCTGTTTGATGGACCGATTACTACCCGCAGTGAGAATCCGTTAGTGTGGCGAATTGTAACTCACGAGCCCGCGGATTCGAAGCCGTTCAATGCGCTCACGGACCCGTTGCCTCCCAGGCAGGATCGTCCCGTAGCATTTCGCTTGAAGACAGACGAAATCGTGCTGCTGAATCGGAGCACGCGATTGCACGGCACTCCTTTGTACGCCGCGCTGCTGGACAATGCGGCAGATGTTTGTAGCGTGATCATCCGAGCGGGTGGGCGCCTGTCGGCGGAGGAAGAACGCGATCAGGCTGCGGCGGCCGCGCTCCAGGCGATTTTTGAACGCGATGGCGGTTTAAGGTTGGCGTACACGAAAGTTCATTAGATCTGCCCGCTATGAAGCAGAGAGTAGCATTTGCGGGAATGCTAGCGGTTGCCAGCGCTTTCGGGGTCGCCCTTCCGTTCGGCTTCTGGGCTCAAGCACACTTTCGCACGATACCGGATGGAGTGCTCGGCACGATGGTAGCGGTGATTTTGGTTGTGATTGCCGCGGGTGTGATGCGGCTTTTGGTTGGTCCCTGGCGGCTCGATCGGCGGAAACTTGAGGGTCGCCGCACTGGATATGAGCTGACATACGAGGAATTTTCCCGGCTTGTTTCCGAGTCATATTCGCAACCGGTGATCGCGCCTCTTTTGAAAGATTGCTATCGATACGAGATTGCCGGCGAAGGATCAAAAACGGTGGTGCGTTCGGAAAGGGGCGACGTGGTGAGGCTGCGTGGGTTGGATGATCGAATTCAGATTGATCCGTCGAAGCAATACACCATTTATCAGCGGGCGATGGATCTCTGGCGATAGCTTGGTCAAGTTTAGCCTACGCCCAGCGTGGCTTCGATGCGGGTCGCGCTCAATGCCGTTCTGGCTGCCGCGTCGATAACTTCTGCGACCTTTGCCGGCGCCTCCAGTATGACCATGTGGCAGGTCTTCCACGCGGCAACTGTCAGCTTTTCGTCGAACATCGGAGCGTAGCTCTGTCCCTGAACGGCAAGCGCAAGTTTCCGCTCTGCTATCGGGAGACCTTGCGTAATATCCTCGAGCATCCCTTCAGACGTTACTGTTGCGAAATTCTCCCTGTCCACACGGATCTGTTTCTGCCCCTCCGTCCATCCAAATGGGGCGCTAGCATCGCTCGCGGATTGTCCCACCTCCGGTGCATATGCCGCCACATAGACAAGACCGGCAACCTTGGGATCGTCGCCCGCCTGAGTGATCACAGCGCCGCCCCAGGAGTGGCCCACCAGAATCACGGGACCATCTTCGAGCGCAATGATCCTTTTGGTGAAGGCCACTACATCGGCCAGTGAGGTCATAGGACTCTGGACTGCCACGGCATGGTAGCCCATTTCCTGCAGCAGCGGAATCACTTTCGACCAACTTGAGCCGTCCGCGAACGCGCCGTGAACAAGCACGATGTTCTTGATGGTGTTCAAGTGTTCAGTTTGCGCGGATTGGGTCTGGAAGACATCCTCAAATCGAGTGATCTTTCACTACCACTTCTCGAGGCGCGATTGTCTGTACACTGCTTTTATGAAGAAATTCCTCTGTCTCGTGGTCGGGCTGCCGCTGATGGCCGCCGCGCCGGAGCAAGAAATCCGCGGGGTCATGGACGCGCAGGTGGACGCCTGGAATCGCGGCGATATTCAAGGCTTCATGGAGGGATATGAAAATTCCGAAGCCACTACGTTCGTCGGATCGGCTATTACAAAAGGGCACGCGCTGGTATTGGCGCGCTATTTGAAGAGCTATCCGACGCGGGAGAAAATGGGGACGCTGCGGTTTTCCGATATCGAGACGCGGATGCTCGGGACGGAGTACGCTTCGGTGATCGGGAGATTCCATCTGGACCGTTCGGCCGAGGCTGGGGGTGAAGCGGCGGGCATCTTTACTCTGCTATTCCGGAAAACTGGTCAGGGATGGAAGATCATTTTGGATCACACTAGTTGAGCAGATGAGGGCAACGCGCAGGAGTGTCGTGCTTTCCGGCCTCGGTCTTGCGACCGCGCGGCTGCGCGCTCAGAGCCCTGATCCGCTCTCGCTGCCCGATTTTGAATCGCTGGCGCGCACGCGTATTTCCCACGGGGCGTGGGAGCGCATTCAAGGCGGTGCCGCGGACGAGCTGACGGTACGTTGGAATCGCGAAGCGTACGAGCATATTCGATTGCGGCCGCGGGTTCTGGTGGATGTTTCGAAGCTGGATACGCGCGTCCAATTATTCGGACAGGAGCTGCCGTTTCCGATTCTGCTCGCGCCCACCGGTGCGCAGGGTTTCGTTTATCC
>JBEKJJ010000458.1:0-3337 GCA_050011295.1 Bryobacteraceae bacterium | reverse complement strand
CATCTTCAATTCAAATCTCCAGATGGAATCGATCTGCCGCGACGGTATGAATGCCACGATCATCCCGACCGACGTTGCGGCCAAACCGCTGACGGCCGCAAAGCGAAGCCGCGTCTTTCCGTACAATCCAGCGCTTGCGTCCTTACCGAACGCAACCCGTGCCATGCTCGCGTACAGATACAAATAGGAAATCATCTGCAGCACCACGGCCAGATCCAGCAGCGTCAAGTACGCTTCTTTCACGCTGGCGCCGATGAAACTCATGCTCACTAACAACGAAGAAAGTGCTGCGATGGCCATCAGCGCGATATGCGGTGTTTGAAACTTTGGGTGCACTGCGCCCAGAGCCCTGGGCAGATACCGGTCAATGCCAGACACGAAAATAATTCGCGCCGATCCGCTCAGCCAGGCCGAGGTGGATCCGGTGATGGAGGCCGCCATCAGGAACGCCAGCGGCGCCAGTATCCAGCTCACTCCCAACCCCGCGGTCATCTTGTCCACGGCCTGCAGGATTCCTTGCACTACTTTGACTTCGCTTTGCGGAACGGCGAGCAGCAACGCCAGCGTCGCGCCCACATAGAGAAACCCGGAAAGGACGCCGCCACGAAAGATGCCCAAGGGAACACTCCGCTGCGGATCGCGAATCTCATCGCCCATCACCGGCCCCAGCTCTAGCCCCACCAGTCCGAAGCAGATCACTCCGAAGGACGAGAGAATGGCTAAGTCAATCTTCTCCACGGCGAAACTGCTGGAGGGGATACTGACACCCTTGTTGAAAACGGTAATCGCTCCAAGCGCTATGAGAACCGACGCTGCGATCATGGTTCCCCAGCCGCCTGCGTTGTTCACCCACTTGCCGACTCCGACGCCGCGAATGTTGGCGAACGTTACCAGCCAAAGCAGCCCAACCGTCAACACAAAAAAGAACAGCCGGTTGTCCGCCAATCCGGCCAGCTTGCTGCCTCCCGCGTACGCCAGAATCCCAGCCAGATAGAAAAGCAGCGTCGGGATGAAAAACATGTTGGTGGTCCAATAACACCAGCCGCAAAGAAACCCGTGAAAGTCGCCGAACATTTCCTTGGTCCACAGATACAATCCGCCCTCGCCCGGCATGCGGTGCGATAGCTCAATTACCGTGATGCCTTGCGGCAAAAAGAACAGCGCGAGCGCGACTCCCCACAGCCATACCGTCGTCGGACCGTTTGCGGCGATCACCGGAACCACATTCAGGTTGGCGATCGCCACTACGCATAGCCACGTCAAATCCCACGCACTCAACGCGCGCTTAAGCTGATGCGATGGCGCGGGGTCCAACACCGGCGTGGGATGTGCGTCCATTCAATGTGAGTTCGCCGCTAGTGATGAGCCGCCACGGCCATACGCTCCTGCTGAGCCGTAGCGAGTGCGGGCGCAATTTCGGCGAACGTTTCAAGGTGTTGTTCGATATCCTTCTCGGTGTGCTGCACCGAAATCGTCCATTGCTCGTCCCACCAATAAGGTTGCGCCAGAACGCCGCGATTCACCATCGCGAACCAATAATGCGTCCAGACGTCTTGGTCCACGTGGTACCAGTCGCGATGATTGCGGATGCGTTTCGGGTAGAACAGCAGCGCGCCATTCGCGCCCGCGCCGTCGGCATAAGCCACCAGCCCGTTCTTTTGAATGATCTCCTGATAGCCGTCCACCAGCTTGCTGTTGAGCTTGTTCAAATACGCAAATGAGTCACGAGTCAACACGTGGCGGAATGTAGCGAGGCCCGCCGCCATAACAACCGGATTCGTGTTGTAGGTTCCGGCATGGAACATCTTCTGTTGCGCAATGACGTCCATGATTTCTCTCGATGCCGCGAAGGCCGCTAGCGAAAATCCTCCGCCGATGGATTTACCGAGGCAAATGATGTCGGGTTTTACATTGAAATATTCGCAAGCGCCACCCCAAGCCAGCTTTCCGCCGGTCTTCACTTCATCCATGATGAACATGGCGCCATTCTTCCGGCAAATTTCGCGAAGTCCTTGGAGATAGCCCTCATCCGGCATGCAGAAGCCGATGTTCATCATGATGGGCTCGACGATCACGGCCGCTATCTCACCCGGGTTCTTCTCGAATAACCGCTCCATTGCAGGAAGATTGTTGAACGGAGCAACCAGCGTCGCGTCTGAAGTCCCTTTCAACACACCCAGCCCCGATACAACCGGCGTTGGATTTTCCGGATCGCCGAACTGGCTCTCCTTCGGCTTCACGCTGACCGACACCGCGTCGTGTCCGCCATGATAGCCGCCTTCCATTTTGACGATCTTGCTTCGGCCGGTAACCGCGCGCGCCAGCTTGAGCGCATACAGAGTCACTTCCGATCCGCTATTGCCGAATCTCACCATCTCAACCGGGAATCGGGCGCAGATTTCATCCGCCAGTTCCAATTCCATTCCGTGCGGCATTCCGAACAACGTCCCGATCCGTAGCCGTTCTTCCACCGCCCGCATCACCGCCGGATGGCAATGACCCGCCACCAGCGCGCCGTAACAAAGGTTGTGGTCGATATATTCGTTGCCATCTAAATCGCGAATGCGGCCGCCCTTTCCGTCTTTCACGAACAAAGGATAGGGCGGATAGTAGCGATAATTGCTGGCCACGCCGAGTGGCACGCGGCTGGACGCGCGAACATGCGCCTCCCGCGATTTCGGCGTGCGCTTTTCGTAAGTCTCAATCTCCTTTTTCAAAGCTGGGTACATCTGGTTTGGGTTCCTTTGGGAATCGTCAAGTTTATGGTGCCTGGAAAGCGTCCTTGCTAGAAAAAAGCAGGGTTCGTGAAATTGTACGCCGGTTGATCAGCCCAAGTCAATCGGTGGTCTGATTAAATCAAGTGAGGCGATACAACAATGAGACATCGCGTGCTTCAGACCTTAAGCGCCATCCTCGCGCTAGCTCTTCTGGGGCAGGCACAAACACCTACCGCTGCACCACGCCGGAGCGCACTTGCATTCGAAGTAGCGTCTGTCAAACTCGACAAGTCGGACGGCGGAAGAAGCGCTCCCGTGATTGACAGCCAGTTGCTTTCCTGGCAGGGGGCGACTTTGAAGCGCATGATCTCGGAAGCTTACAATGTTGAGTTCGCGCAGATTCTCGGTGCGCCTGCGTGGGCGGACACCGAGCGTTACGAAGTCCAAGCCAGGGCAGGAAGTCCATCTCCCCGGGATCAATTCAGGTAAATGTTGCGAAGTCTTTTGGCGGAGCGGTTCAATCTGACGGTTCAGACCCAAACGAAGGCTTTGCCGGTCCACGTTCTGACTGTGGCGAAGGGTGGCGTCAAGTTGAAAGAGGTGCCTCCGGAAGAAATAAA
>JBEKJJ010000457.1:0-3377 GCA_050011295.1 Bryobacteraceae bacterium | reverse complement strand
GTCGCGCTTTCGCCCGGGCAACAGTTGCGCGTGAAGGGAGGCACTATCACGGTGGAGGATCCGATTCCGGCGGGTCACAAAGTAGCTCTCGCGGCCATTGCGGCGGGCGAACACATTGTGCGTTACGGACAAGTGATGGGCCGCGCGCGGATGCGCATTGAGCCGGGCCGCCACGTGCACACCCACAATGTGACATTCGAAGAGCTTTCCTTCGCCTACGATTTTCCTGCCGGCGAAGTTTCAATTGCGCCCGCCGTCCAGGACGTTCCCACATTTCTCGGCTATACGCGGGAGGATGGCCGCGTGGGGACGCGCAACTACATTGCAGTGGTTGCGGCCAGCAACTGCGCGGCGCATACCGCGGAGCTGATCGCTGCTAGTTTTGAGCACGACACATTGCCGCCCAATGTAGACGGCGTAGCGGCGTTTCCACACGGCGAAGGCTGCGGGCATACCATTGGTCCCGACACGGAGCAGCTCCAGCGCACACTGGGCGGCGTTTTGAATCATCCCAACGTGGCGGCGGCGATCATTCTCGGCCTCGGCTGCGAGGTGAATCAGATCGATCATTACTTGGGGCAGGGAGCTGCCCGCACGGACCGCCTGGTGGGTCTAACGGTGCAAGCGAGCGGCGGCACGCGCGCTACCGTGGAAGCGGCGCGCAAAGCCATCGCCGGTTTGATGGATCGCGCGGCCGCGGAAAAACGCGTGGAAACGCCGGCATCCAAGATTGTTCTAGGTTTGAATTGCGGCGGTTCGGATTCGTTTTCAGGAATCACCGCGAATCCGGCGTTGGGTGTCTGTTGCGATCAGTTGGCCATGGCCGGCGGCACGGCAGTTTTGGCCGAGACTACGGAAATCTTCGGCGCCGAACATCTGCTGGTTCGACGCGCGCGCAATCGCCAGGTGGCCGAGAAACTGCTCGGATTCATCGCGGGCTATAAGACCTACCTGAAGCGATTCGGAGGGAGCTTCGACGACAATCCGTCGCCAGGTAACAAGGAGGGCGGGCTGACGAACATTCTGGAGAAATCCCTGGGAGCGGTTGCGAAGGCCGGCACTTCGCCGCTGATGGACGTGGTGGATTATGCGGAGCGAATCAATCCGCCCGGCTTCGTTTTCATGAACACGCCCGGCTACGATCCGGTGTCTCTTACCGGACTCGCAGCCGGCGGCGTCAACTTGATTGCTTTTACCACCGGCCGAGGCAGCGCCATCGGTTTTCCGACGATTCCAGTGATCAAGATCGCGAGCAACAGCGCCATCTACCGCCGCATGCGCGACAACATGGACGTCAATGCCGGACGCATTGCGGACGGGGACGGCACAGTGGCCGAAGTGGGGCGCGAGATATTCGATCTTATGCTGAGAGTCGCTTCGGGCGAAAAGACTTCAAGCGAGCGCTTGGGTCACAAGGAATTCGTGCCCTGGCGCATCGGTCCGGTGCTCTGATCCATGATCATCGCCGATCTTGCAAAAATCGCTGGAAGAACTTATCCGGCCGGGCGACGCACTCAAAATGTAGTGGGCGGCGCCAGCCCAATTCAGGCAACGGCCTTTTCGCTGGGTCACGTGACGCTTGAGCCAAACGGTGGACAAGTGCCGTGGCACAACCAGGATCAGGAAGAGATTTACTTTGTCCTGGAAGGTGAGGGTGAGATGTGCCTAGGCGATGAGAAGACGGCACTCGGAGCCGGTCAAGCTGTGTATATTCCATCCCGTGTCTTCCACCAGTTGACCAACGTCGGCCCAACTCCATTGCGAATGATCTACTGCTACGGCCCAGCCGGCGACGTGGCGCACTGGCGCCAGGAGTTGGACGGGACGCTGCCTCGAGCCGGCATTGAAGCTCCCCGGTTGCCCGACGGCGCGAGACCTCAGCGTTAACGAGAAACGAGAAACGAGAAACGTGCATTCCGTGGGCATCATCATGAACGGCGTCACCGGACGCATGGGGGCGAATCAGCACCTGGAACGCTCCATCCTCGCGATCATCGCCCAGGGTGGCGTCAAGATTTCAGATAATGAGACGATTCTCCCGCGGCTATTGTTGGTAGGGCGCAACGCAGCCAAACTGGAAACTCTCGCGCGCGACCACGGTGGTTTGCCCTGGACCACCGATCTGGAGGCTGCGCTGGCCGATCCGGAGTACTCCATTTATTTCGACGCGCAGACCACCGATCGCCGTGCGGAGTGTGTCCGGAAAGCCATCGCTGCCGGAAAGCACATCTATTGCGAGAAACCGAGTGCTGACAGTTTGGAAGCGGCTTACGAGCTTTATCGGCTCGCTCAAAAAGCCGGCGTGAAGCACGGCGTGGTGCAGGATAAGCTGTGGCTGCCGGGATTGCTGAAGTTGAGGGCGCTTCGCGACCGCGGATTCTTCGGCCGGATATTTTCCGTCCGTGGCGAATTCGGATATTGGGTTTTTGACGGCGAAACCACGGCGGCGCAGCGACCTTCCTGGAACTACCGCAAAGAAGACGGCGGCGGAATCATCATGGACATGCTGTGTCACTGGCGTTATGTCCTGGACGATTTGTTTGGTCCGGTCCGCGCGGTTTCCTGCCTGGGCGCGACGCACATTCCGCGGCGCTGGGATGAATCCGGCCGTCCGTACGATGCCACTGCCGACGATGCAGCCTATGCATCTTTCGAGTTGGAAGGCGGCGTCGTGGCGCACTTCAATTCATCGTGGTGTGTGCGGGTGCGGCGCGACGATCTACTAACTATTCAGGTGGAAGGAACCGAAGGCTCTGCAGTTGCCGGTCTCAGGAATTGCTGGGTCCAATCCGGGGATCGAACGCCGCGGCCGGTGTGGAATCCGGACGTGGAAAACCCGCACGATTATTTTCACGACTGGCAGTTGTTTGACGCCGATGAGCGTTTCGATAACGCGTTCAAGAGCCAATGGGAGCTTTTTCTGCGGCACGTCGTTATAGGAGAGCCGTTCCGTTGGGACTTACTCGAAGGCGCCAAGGGTGTTCAACTCGCCGAAAAGGGATTGGAATCGTGGCGCAAGCGCGCCTGGCTGGATGTCCCGGCGCTCGAAGAATAACTATGCTTCACTTCATCTGCGGCCACTTCAACTGCGACGACGGCGACGGTTTGAAGGGCGGACGATGCTTGCGGCGCGCCGCTTTGGTCTCTTCCAAGGCGCTTCTTGCCGAAGCGAATGCCGAGACATCCTCGCGTGTGATTGCGTAGCTGGCGAAGTGCGTGGCCTGCTCTTCGGCGCTGGTGAAAGCGGCACCCAGGATCTGCAGGCATAGCGTGGGGCCGTCTTGAACGCGGATGCGATGCTGCGCCAATAGCGCCATGTCGGCGCTCAATAGAAATTCGAGGTTCTTGACGGTCTTCGAGGGGCGCTCTCGCGAAAC
>JBEKJJ010000456.1:0-4002 GCA_050011295.1 Bryobacteraceae bacterium | reverse complement strand
ACGAAACGGGCGGGGTGGTGGGTGGTCCGAATGGTGCAGCCAGCCGACTGGGCATGAAGCGGACGACGTTAGTCGCCAAGATGAAACGGCTGGGAGTTGGTCCTTTACAAAGCTCAGCAGGGCTCGCACGTGCAACAGCGTCCGTGGGGTGAGCTATCGCCCCGAGGCCGGACTTCTGCTTGGGCGGAGTACAACGACAATCTGATCTCCAGCTCCGGCTGCTCAAGCCATCACTGTCACCATGTGGCCCTCGGGCGCTGGCGCGAAGCACCAAAATACTGATATGGCGGAGATCGTCCAGCGACGCCCTTTCGGACAGGTCCGACAAGAAACATCAAGAACCTTGACAAGGGCGTGCAGAAGATGTTTGATCATTTTCCGCCAGGCCAGAAGAAGTGAGCTCAGACGCATAAGGAGACTACATCGGACGGTATGCTTTATCGGACTTTGGGAAAGACGGGCGAGAAAGTATCGGCGATTGGATTGGGCGGTTATCACGTAGGACATCCGCCCGACCCGGCGGACGCCATCCAGATTGTCCGCAGTGCTATCGATCGTGGAATTACTTTCATGGACAATAGTTGGGATTATCACAACGGTGAAAGCGAGCGGCGCATGGGGATTGCGCTGCGCGATGGCTTCCGGCAGAAAGTTTTCCTCATGACCAAGTTTGACGGGCGCACGAAGGATTCCACCGCCCGGCAGATCGATGAGTCATTGCAGCGCCTGCAGACGGACCATGTCGATCTCATCCAATTTCACGAAAACATCCGCATGGAAGATCCGGACCGGTTCTTTGCCGTTGACGGCCCGCTCGAAGCGCTGATGGAGGCAAAAAAAGCCGGCAAGATTCGCTACATCGGCTTCACCGGCCACAAGCACCCGTTCGTGCATCTGCGGATGCTAGAGGCGGCGGCGCAACATAACTTCCATTTTGATACCTGCCAAATGCCGCTCAACGTCATGGATGCGCACTTCCGCAGTTTCGGGCATGACGTACTTCCCAAGCTGGTGGAACAGGGCATCGCGGTGCTCGGAATGAAATCCATGGGAGATGGCAATGTCCTGAAGAGTGGGCGCGTAACGCCGGTGGAGTGCCTGCACTACGCGCTGAGCCTCCCGACGTCGGTAGTGATTACCGGCTGTGAACGCATGGCGATCCTGGATCAGGCGATTGAAGCGGTTCGAACGTTCCAGCCAATGAGTCCCACGGAAGTGTCGGCGTTGCTCGCCAAGACCAAGGACGCGGCCATCACCGGGCAATTCGAGCCGTTCAAGACCACTACTCAATTTGATAGCACCGCGCAGAATCCTAACTGGATGAGCTGACGAAGTTCGCGGTGGCGCGTTGCGTCCTAAGAATCTCGCCCAACAGAAACACGTCAGTGAGCAGTGCACGCAGATGCATCGAAGCATTCAAATTATCGATTAACTGGGAGCTGATTGATGGCTGCGCGAGTACGAGCTCAATGGCGGCAAGTGAATCGCGGGCGTCGCGATCCAATACCGTCAGGAAGGTGGGGAGTTCGTCCGGCATCGCCGTCGCACAGCTCTCAGCAAGTCCACTGAGTGCTTCCACCGCACGATTCAAGAATTGCCGAACTTGTGCGCCGGACTTACTGCCTTCGTCACTCGGGAGCCCTTGCGCGGCGTACGCCAACATGAACTCGTAGCATTCCTCTATGGCTTCAAACCGCTCCCAGATCAACATAGCTTAAGCTTCCTTATCCGCTCGGTGGGATCCCGTGGAGGACACTTCCACGTTCCAGCGCTCGGGGTCGTAGTGCGTCAGGTAGAACTCACGCCTCATCGTACCGAAGATCATCGACTTTGTGATGTCCCGTTTTTCCGGACGAACCGCAAAGTATACGTGGATCATGACAAGCGCAATGAGTCCAACGCCGGCCAGCCCGTGCAGCACATACATCAAGCCCCAGGTCAGGTCGCTGAACAGATACGGATTCCGAGGGAAAAAGATGGTACGCACGCGCGACATCATGAACACGCCTGTTCCGATGGCAGACAAGCCGGTCACCATGATCGCGGCGTGATAGAGCTTGTTCTCTAGCGGGTACTTCGCGAACCTCCGCGGAGGTGGCGCCGGCCGGCCCATAAACCTGAGCACTCTTCTCCATGCATCCACCAAGTCTTCTCTGTCCGGCCAGATCGCCCAGAAGTCCAGCCAAAAAGATGCGTGGATGATGTGAAAAATGACGGACACGGTGAGGACGGTCCCGGCGATCCAATGGTACGTCACCCAATCGAACTGGACACCTACTTTCGGAAGGAAAGCTGTGAAGAGCAACGTGAACATTGAGGCTGCCATGATCCAGTGAAACAATCGTGCTGCTAGCGTGTGCCTGGGGATTCGCGGCGGTAGCCGGACCTCGAGCGTGGGCGAAACACTACCCGCAAATTCTTCCGCTTTGGCGAAGTATCGCACGTAAATTGCGTGCACGATGAAGAATAGCAAACCGGCGATCGCAGCAAACCAGATCAGGAACCACGCTATGTGGATGGGAACATCCTGTCCCCACGGACTCGTAGCCCATTGCGTAATCGACTTTACGATGCCCATCTTGCTTCCTCCACTCCGCCAATTGCGCGCTTGACAAGATTTCTCATCAGGGGGATTTTATAGGCGTTGAACTGCAGCGGCACTGCTCCCTGAACGGCCAGTTTCCCGGCCATTTCAGCTGTCGCCGCCGTCGCCGGCTTTCCGCGAACCGCGTCTTCCACTGCCTTCAATCGCAGCGGACGGGCGGCTGCGCCGTTCACGGCCAGGCGGATGCTCTCGATCGTGTTGCCAGAAACCCGCATGGCCGAGGCCACATTCAACAGTGGGAAATCCCAGACGTTCCGGTCCCGTATCTTCTCGAAATAGAATCGCGAGCCTGCCCATGTAGACGGAATCCGGATGGCCGTCAGCAGATCGCCGGGCCTCAGTATGTGAAGGCGGGTGATATCGATCTGCGGGCCAATGAAATAGTCTTCGGCATCGACGATTCTTTCGCCCCTGGGAGTTCGCATGACGAATTTCGCGTCGAGCGCGATCAGCGCGGGAGCCGAATCGGACGGGTTCACGGCTACGCATCGATCGGCATGAAGAATCGCGTGCTCGCGGTTGCGGGCGGTTGGTGTGTCGGCATAGCACATGTTTCCGCCCGCTCGATAACACGGCCAACCCGCGCGGTAATACCAACAGCGCGCGTCCTGCGACACATTGCCGCCGATGGTGCCTTGGTTCCGGATCTGTGGCGAAGCAACTAATTCGGCGGCGTCGGCAAGAAGGCTGTACTTTTCTCGTCGCACCGATCTCGATGCCGTCGCTCGAGGTGCGAATGCCCTTGAGCTCCTCAATTCCGCTGAGGTCGACCACGACCTTGGGCTTCCTGATTCGATCCTTCAGCCAGTCGAAGGTATCCATTCCACCGGCCATTACCCATGCATCTTCTCCATGTTGCTGGAGAAGTTTCTGCGCGTCCGCGATCGAAGCCGGCTGAAGCAGTTCAAATGTGGCCATGACGTCTCGTATTACAGCCATAGATTCCTTTCGAATTAAATGTGCGCCATCAAAGGATGTTGCATCGGCCGGCCAGCTTCGATCGAAGTCAAAATCGTATCGGCGTTCACAGGTGCACGCTGGAAGATCTGGTCGCCGAGAGCGTCCGATAGCGCATTCAAGACCGAGGCACACGCTCCTCCGACGGGCGGCTCGCCGATCCCGCGAGCCCCGACCGGAGTTTCGGGATCCGGAATGTCCAACGCCGCCCATTGCATGTCAACTGGAACATCTAGAATCGTCGGTGGTCTGTTCTGATAGAACCTTTTGGAAACCATCTCGCCATAGTGAGGATCGAAGACCCACTTCTGGCCGATTGCATGGCCGATGCCGAGGATCGATCGCCCGAGAACCTGCCCGCCGAGCGCACGCGGATGGATCACCGTGCCCACGTCGGCATAAGCGAGGAAATCGACAATGTAGTACTTGCCGGTTTCGAC
>JBEKJJ010000455.1:0-3469 GCA_050011295.1 Bryobacteraceae bacterium | reverse complement strand
CGCTTTTGCGTGTCGTAGAATTGCGAGGTTTTCTGTTCCGCGTAGATGAATGCTTCTAGCGCCGAGACTGTCTCGTTCTTGTCGGTATCGGCCGCCGGGTCCCGCAGCGCTTCCACCCAGTAGCGCGCGAAGATGGTGGCGTTCTTCTCTGATCCGCTCTTGGTGGCGGTGATGATGGCACGATTCGGTTTTTCGAGCGCCACGCGTGAGCCGCCGCTTGAACTTGTCATATTGACTACCAGTTGGCGGTTAGCGGGGATGCGGTCCAGCAGCGCAGCGAGCTCGACAGCGGAAAGATCGGGGCCCGGCAAATTGATTTTGTAGTCGATGCCGTCGAAGCTGCCGTGGCCGATCAACATCAGCACGAATGCGTCGGCAGGCTTAGCCTCCTTCGCGATCCCCGCCAGCACGCTTTGCACCTGCACTTTGGTGGCTTGGTGACCATACAGTGTTTGCACCTTTGCATCCGGATTTCCAGCGCGGACCAGCTTGTCGATCTCCTGCGCTTGAGCGGCAAATCGCTGCTCGTATTCCGGTTCGCCGCCTAACCCGGCGACAGTTACGTAGAAGGTGGCGCCCGGCAACACCGCGGCGCCCAGCAACATCAGAAGTGGGGTTCTCATACCACCCCCCACCTACGCCGCAGCAACCACTCCGTGCAGCACAACAGCAACGCGAGGAAGAAGACAATCGGCATGTCCCACAGATCCTTGGTTTCTCGCACCGTGATGCCGGCATCGGAATAGGAAATATCTTCACCCAACCGGCTGGCTTCATTGGGGTGATAATAACGGCCGCCGGTTTCCGAAGAGAGCTTTTCCAGCAATTCGCGATTTTGCTCCAGATGGAAATTCTCGGCTACGCCGTTTTCGCGGCGCAGCGTAACCACGTCGCGACCCAATTCCTGTTGGCCGCGCCGCGCGGTGATCTCGGCCATATAGGATCCCGCTCGGCCGGCATCCCAATCGGCCGTGTACACGCCCTGTTCAATTGGATCGGGATGCAGATCCACGGTTTGTGCGGTGCCATCGGGGTCCAGAATCCTCGCTTCCACTTGCGCATCGCTGGTGGGAAGGTACGTGGTGTCTCGAACCTCGGCGCGCAATTTGACGCGGCCGTCGTCGAACAAAATCGAGCGCGGTGTGGATGCCACTACCCGGTTGGGAGTATCCGAAACCAGCCAACGCAGCAACTGGCGCCAGAAAATCTCGTGGCTCATATCTTCCACCGGTTGCAGCATCTGCCAGCGCCAATCCCCGCCGGTGGCGAAAACAGCGGTGCGGCCGCGCCCGTATTTTTCGGTGATCAGCAACGGCAGCTTGTGACCGGAGGCGGTCATTTCCGCCAGCACCAGCGCGCCCGGTTTGGGATTGCCGGCTTCCTGGAAGTTCATCAGGTACGGCAACTTCTTCCAACGGGCGACATTCGAATCCGGATTCTCGTCAATGCGGCAAATCAGGCTATCGCGGCCGGCCGGAGTCAACTCCGGATTCGCGGGCTCGCGATGAAACGTGTTCTTGTGATTCGGAAGGTGCACGGGAAGCAGATCCGCAAAAGGAGCTTTGTCGTAGCCGCCATCGGCGAGCGAAGCGGGGCCGCCCAGGAAGAGCAATCCCCCGCCCCGGCGGTCCACAAATTGTTGGATCAGTTCCTGCTGCGCGGGGGTGAAATAATTCACTTCCACGCTGCCCAGGATCAGTCCTTGAAAACCGAACAAGTCTTCTACTTTGGTAGGGAAACCGGACTTCAGGAAATCGACGCCGGAATCGGGCGCGAACTGCGCGTAAACCTTGTTCTGAGTGGTTCGGAGGACGCCGTCCACCTCAATGTTCTTGTCGTCCTCCACCGCGCGGCGCAGAAATTTGTAATCCCAGCGCGGCTCGCCTTCCATATAAAGGATGCGGGGCTTGGCTGCGTCAACATTCAGCACTCGCGTCTGCTTGTTGTTGTTTTGGTTCTCCTCGCCGGGCAGCGTGTCGATGGCAAAATCCAGGTTCTTTACTCCGGGGTCGCCCGCGTTGAACAAAACGGCTTCGGTCTGCGCGGCGCCATCCCCTTTAAAAGTCACGTCGCGCGCAGCCAGAACTTTGCCGCCGCTTTCGCGAACCACCAGATGGCCCTTTCCGCCGCCAAATCCGCGCTGGTGGAAGCTCACCTGGGCCTCAAGCCGCGATTTCGCGAGCGAGCGTGCGGGTAACTGGACGTCGGTCACCTCGACGTCGCGCGCCATCTGCTCCCGCCCGAATCCTACGGTGTGAATCGGAATCCGCTGGCGCTTGATTTCAGAAATCGTATCCAGATCGATTCCGCCGGTGTTGTCGGACCCGTCGCTCATGAGAACGACAGCGCCAATGGGTAGAGTCGCCGAATCCGCCAGCACCTCTTTCAAGTTTTCCCCGATGTGGGTCGCTGGAGCTGTGGCATTCAATTGGTCTAGCTTTTCGATTCGTTCTATATGTTCGCCCAGACGATAAAGCCGGACTTGAAATTTAGACTGCAAGTTGTTCATAAGACCGCTGTTAAGCGTCTTAAGGACCTGATCTTTGCGAGTCGAGCCGTCTTCCGTCGTCGACATGCTGCGGCTATCATCAATGACTACGGCGACGATGTTTTGCTGCGGCCGAAGCGTGGCCACGCTAACCGCTGGTTGCCAAAGCAGGAACAGCAAAAGGCAGACCAGCACTGTTTCCAGCATCCACACCACCGCCGTTCGGACTCCACGCATGGAAGGAGCAATGGCGCTGCGCTGGCTCCAGATCACCCAGCCAAGTCCGCCCGCCGCCAAGAGTAACGCGAGGATCAGCAGCCAGAGCGGCCACTGGGCGAGCAACACAAATGTTCCTTTCGCGAATACGGTGCGTGGATATTTGAAAAGGAACTCGAACATCGGAATGGTGGACTCCGGCTCCTCAGTAACTCACTGCATTAGATGACGTAGTGAAAGCCGTCCGGTAACGCATCGACAGAAGCCAGAACTGGCTTAAGAATAACATGCCGCTATTCATTGGTGTCTTTCAAGGCCAGTCGGGTTACAGGAAAAAGCCGTTTCTGGTTTCTGGTTTCTGGTTCGCACGGGTCGCCACTAACAAGAAACCAGAAACTAGAAACCAGAAACGTGTTTTCCCCTCCCTGCTCCATACCGCCATTGGACACCGCACTGTCGCCATTGGCCCTTGATCAGATGCAATCCTTCGATGAGTATGATTCAATAGGAAATAACTCAAGTGCCCATGCCCAAACTTGGATTCAAGTTTCAACGAGACATCCGGGCCCTGAACCGGCGCGCCCGGGAATTGCGAATGATCTTCAAGGGAGTTGCGTCTACCGACCATCCCGTGATGGCGCACATCATTCCCATCCGCCGCTGCAATCTGGCATGTACGTACTGTAACGAGTATGATGACGTCTCAAAGCCGGTAGCCGTGGACGTGATGCTGGAGCGGTTGGATCAGCTGGCCGCGCTCGGCAC
>JBEKJJ010000454.1:0-3500 GCA_050011295.1 Bryobacteraceae bacterium | reverse complement strand
AGCTTGGCCGGCTCTCACACCATCATTCTCAGCACCCACATTCTGCCCGAAGTGGAACACATCTGCGAGCAGGTGATCATCATCAGCAAAGGGAAAGTGGTGGCCACGGATTCGGTGCAGAACCTCCAGAATCGCGCGCGAGGCGCGGAATCGGTGGTACTCGAAGTAGAGGGCCGCGATGGCGCTCTGGACGCCAAGACCATCCAACAGCGTCTCGAAATGGTTTCGGGCGTCAGCCGCGTGTTGTACAAGGAATCACGCGCGAACCGTTCCTTCTTCGAAGTGGAAAGTTTGAAGGATCGCTTCATTCGCGGAGATCTCGCGCGTGCCGTGGTGGAAGCCGGCTGGAATCTGAACGAGCTGCGGCCCTCCGCCATGAGCCTGGAAGAAATCTTCCTGCAGCTTACCGGCACTGAAAAAACCGAGTCCGAGGCGGCGCCGCCGGCCGTCGAAGAAGTCGCCGCGCCCGTTGCCCCCACCCCCGTAGCCCAAGGTGAAAGTAAATGAGAAACATCTGGATCATTTGTAGGAAAGAACTGGGCAGTTACTTCGTTTCGCCCATCGCCTATCTGTTGCTGACTATGTTCGCGGTGATATTCGGGTTCTTCTTCTGGAATTCGGTGGGTTACTTCAACATGATGGGACTCGAATCGCAGATGCGCGGCCAGAGCTTTCCCATGAGCGTGAATGAGTACGTCATCCGCCCGTTGCTCTCGAATGCCAGCGTCATTGGGCTATTCTTCATCCCCATGATCACTATGCGTCTGTTCGCCGAAGAGAAGCGCAGCGGAACTATTGAGCTGCTGGCTACTTCGCCCATTCGTGACATCGAAGTGATCGTCGGCAAATGGCTGGCCGCGGTGATTCTCTACATGGTGATGCTCGCGTTCACCGCCGTCAATTTTGCGTTTCTGTTCCGCTACGGCAATCCCGACTGGCGGCCGCTCGCCATCGGCTATCTGGGCCTGCTGCTGCAAGCCGGAGGGCTGCTGGCGGTGGGAACTTTCATTTCCACGCTGACCAAAAACCAGATCATCGCCGGCGCCGCCACATTCGGAGTCTGCCTGATGCTGTGGGTAATGGAATGGGTGGCCGGATATGAAACCGCAGCCTGGGCTCGCGTGCTGGCTTATCTTTCCGTCGTTTCTCATTTCGAATCGTTTGCTAAAGGCGTCCTCGATTCTAAAGATGCCTTGTATTATGTCTCGCTGATCTTCCTGGGGCTGTTTCTGACATCGCGCTCCATGGAATCTCTGAGATGGAGGTCGTAAGTGAATACTGAGTGGATAAAAGCAAGACAAACTAAGTACGCGGCCTACGCGACTACTTACATCATCGTGATCCTGGCGGTGTTAGTAGTGGCCAACTTCCTGGCCAATCGCTACAACAAGACCTACGATGCGACCTCTAATAAGCGCTACAGCCTGTCCGATCAGACCAAGAAGATCGCGCACGATCTGAAACAGGACATCACCATTCAGTACTTCGACAAACCGAGCGGATATCAGGCCGGTAAGGACCTGCTGGACCGTTATGCCCTCCTGTCTCCCAAGATCCACGTTCAGTACATCGACGTATACAAGAACCCGCAACTGGCGCGTGCCGACAATATTAGTCGTGAAGGCGAAGCCGTTGTCTCGAACGGCATGAAGAAGGAAGAAGCCAAAACCTTCGACGAAGAAGGCCTCACCGGCGCGATCATTCGCACGCTGAAAGGCGGCGAGCGGACTGTTTGCGTGGTGGCGGGAAGCGGCGAGCATCGCCTGGAAGATACCACCACCGACGGCCTGAGTGAATTTCAGACCGCGGTCCAGAAAGACAATTACAAGGTCAAAAGCATCAACCTGCTCGAAAAGGCCGAGGTTCCCTCCGATTGCACCACGCTCGTGATCTCGGGACCCTCCGGCGACTACGTACAACCGGCCGTTGATGCCATCAAGAAATATGTCGAGGGAGGCGGCCGCGCGCTTATCATGCTGGATCCGCCTTTGAAAGTGGGCCGCAGAGAGATCGGCGACAATGACGCGCTGCTGAATTTGCTGAGTAGCTGGGGAGTCACCGCGGACAAGGATCTCATCCTGGACGAGAACATCCTGGGGCAGTTGTACGGACTAGGCCCCGAAGTCCCCGTCATCTCAAGCTACGAGTCGCATCCCATCGTCAGCGAATTGGCCAATAGCCAGACTGCTTTCCCGGTATCACGGTCGCTGGACACGAAGAACGGCGACAAGACTACGGTCACCAAGCTGTTTTCTACATCCAAAAATAGCTTCGCCACCACCACTCTGGACGCGCGTGAAATCCGAATCGATCCTAACAAGGACAAACACGGACCGTTCGCGCTGGCCGCCGCCGGCACCTACAGCACCGGAAAGGAAAACAGCCAGGGCCGTTTCGTTGTAGTAGGAAACTCCCGTTGGGCCGCCAACAATTTCCTGCGATTCAACGGCAACAAGAACCTGCTCTTGAACATGCTGAACTGGCTCTCTTCGGACGAAGATCTAATTTCCATTCGTCCCAAGGAGCCGGAAGATCGCCGCATCAGTTTAACGCGCGCCCAGTTCCTCATGCTTCGCACGGTGAGCCAGTTCATGCTGCCGCTCATCGTCATCGTGGGCGGCGTGATGGTTTGGTGGAAACGAAGATAATATGCGGTTGCGTGGATTGATGCTCGGAACGCTGGTGCTGGTGGCCTTGGCGGCGGGCGTTTACTTTTCAAACAAGCAGAAATCCGCGGAGGCTGCTAAACCGCCCACTGACGGCCCGCCCAAGATTCTGGCTCTTCCGGACGGCGATATTACCAAGATCGCACTCAAGAAGCATGACGCCGACGAGGTCATTCTGGAAAAAAGCGCGGCCGGAAAATGGCAGATCACTTTTCCCAAACAGTATGGGGCCGATCAGGACGCTGCCAATCAACTCGCGAGCGCAGTCGGCACAATTACTTCCGATAAGCTGATCGACGACAAGGCCTCCGATCTTTCCGCCTTCGGCCTGAAAGCGCCCAATATCGAAATTGATCTCACCACCAAAAAAGGCGCCACCAAAAGGCTCCGCATCGGCGATGATGCACCAGCCAATGGCGGGACCTACATTTCGCTGGACGGCGACCCGCGTGTTTTCACCGTCGCGAGTTACACCAAGACCAGTCTGGATAAATCGCTCAACGATCTTCGTGATAAGCGCCTGCTCACTTTCGAGCAGGACAAACTCAGCCGCTTGGAGCTGATCGCGAAGAAACAGGACATCGAGTTCGGCCGCGACAAGGATCAATGGCAGATTGTGAAGCCAAAGCCGCTGCGCGCCGACGGCCTGCAGGTGGAAGAGCTGATCCGCAAGGTCAAGGACGCCAAGCTGGATCTGACTGTATCTGAGGAAGACGCGAAAAAAGCCGCATCCACATTCAACTCCGGTAACCCTGTAGCCACCGTGAAGATGACCGATCCATCCGGAGCACAACAACTCGAAGTTCGCAAAGTGAAAGACGATTACTACGCGAA
>JBEKJJ010000453.1:0-5708 GCA_050011295.1 Bryobacteraceae bacterium | reverse complement strand
TTGCGCCTCCAATTTCGCGTTGATCAAAGCCAGTTGCTCCGAACGCCGCTGGATGCTGTGGACGCGCAGCCGGTAGATGCACCAGAGCAATGCCAGAAGAGCGGCCAGAGAGCCCGCACGAAACCACCAGGTCTGGAACCAGGCGGGAGCCACACTGAAGGTTAGGGTGGCACCTTCCTCGTTCCAGATGCCGTCGTTGTTGCTCGCGATCACGCGAAAGCGGTAGTTTGCCGGAGGAAGATCGGAGTAGAACGCCTGACGGCGTGTTCCCGGATCCTGCCATTCCGAGTCGTGGCCTTCCAGTTTGTAGCGAAACCGCACCTTCTGAGGAGCCACGTAGCTCAGCGCCGTATAGTCAATTTCAAGATTACGAGTGAGGGGTGGAAGACGAAGAGCGTCCCGCTGCGCATAGCTTTTGTGGTCGGCAATAATCTCTTCAATGTGCACGGGCGGCAGTATCGGATTGCGGTCCAGGTGATCTGGGTCGATCATCTGGACGACGTTTTCATTTGCAAACCACAATCGTCCGTCGGGAGACTGGGATGCATTTGGCCGGAACGGAGTAGACATAGGTTGGGCGCCGTCAAACACGTCAAGGAGTATGGTCTTCACCGTCGCATCGGGCGATTTCCACCATCGCTGCAGCTCCGCATTTGGGATCGCAATGAGTCCGCACGCCGCGTAAAGCCAAAGGGTAGCTTTCCTGTCAAAGATGAGGGCGTAAATGAGGTCGCAAGGAAGGCCATTCCGCACCGTGAGACTCTGCACTTTTCCGTTTTGCCATCCGACAAGCCCCGTCGTCGTCGCTGCCAACACCGAAGCATCGGAATTCACCAGGAGGCCGTGGACTGGGCCATCATGAGGACTCTGGTTTAAGGAGATGAATTCCATTTGGCCATTTCGGTATCGGGCTAAGCCACCAGTCGCCAAGCCCAGCCAGACACCGCCGTGCGGATCAGCAGCAAGCGCATTTGGGAATGGCAATTGAGGAGAAGGGATCTCTTCACGGATTCCGAGACCCTGAATGCGAAGCAGCCGATTCCGGTTTTCGCTGGAGCGGGTCGCAACCCAGATGCTGCCATCGACATCTTCGGTCATTGCGCGAACGGTGCCTAAGGGACTGCCATCACGCGTATGAATCTTTGTAAACTTACCCTGCTCATAGACGGACAATTCCTGGTCGATGCCTACCCAAAGCCGACCGGCCCGGTCCTCCAGCAACGATGTCATCTCTCGCCCTGGCAAACCGTTCCGTGGCTGAATGGAAGTGACCTTACCCGACCGGAGAGCATCCAAACTATAATTTCCAATCCACACAGTGCCATCCCGCGAAGCTAGAACGGAATTGACCTGATCCGTGCTCAGCCCTTGCCGGGTGGAAAAGCTAGCCACTCGAAGGTCATGGAAGTTATCGATTCCCCTGGATGTCGCAACCCAGATATTTCCTTCGTGATCCTGGAAGAGGCCGCTCACGGCGTCGCCCGATAAGCCATCTGAGCCGCGAAAGTGATCCACCTTGTTTCCTTGAATGCGGTAGATACCCTGGTTTAACGTTCCGACCCAGAGAGAGGCGTCTCGGTCTACGAGCAACGCTGTGACCTCGAGCGAACTGCCATCGAACTCCGGAGTGATGAATGGTCTCCACGTTCGATGCGCGAGTTGCTGTAGCCCGCCGCCCTTTCCGGCGTGCACCAGCCCGACCCAGACAGACCCATCGGATCTGCTCGCGAGGGCGAACACTCCGTTGAAATTTTCTGCTGGGTTTAGCCCGGCTGGGATGTAAGTGTCGACGGAACTTGTTTGCCAACGGGAAACCATAGCGCCACCGGCCAGCCAGACATTCCCGAGGGCATCGCTCGCCAGCGCCACCGCAAATGGAAGCGCAAGTCCATCGTCTCTCCCGTAACATCGCAGTCCTGCGTCGGTAACTTTACAAAGAGGACCCCTCTTATCAGTAAGAGTCCCCCGCGCGATCCAGATTGCGCCTGTGCGGTCTTCAAGGATCGCCATAATACTTCCAGCCGGGTCCGTATAGTTGGTCAGATTTCCATTCCGCCAACGCGCCAGGCCCGTGCTGGTGCCAATCCACAGGCTTCCATCCCGCGCTCCGAGCAGAGAATTAATGCGGGTTGACGGCAATTCGCTTCCTTCCGGCGGTCTCCATGAGACGACGCATCAATCCGGCTTGCGTTCCAATCCAAAGATATCCGTCGGTGGTTTGGGCCATCACGTTGGGCGCCCCGGCAAAAACTCCATCCTCGATCCGCCATGCGGTGTGCCCGTACTGAGAGATCTGCCTACTGGTATCGAGCGCGTCGACTGGACTTGGGGCGAAGCAAAACAAGACAAAGCAGAACAGAAGCAGTCTCGGAGTGTCTCGTTTCGTCTTTGAAGTGAGACTTACAATTGGTACTTGACCCCGTTCCCCGTTGAACCCTTCAGCCGCTTGTTCGTGTGAGATGGGCATGGGAGGTAGCCATCATCTTTCAATTTCGGAAGCTCAAGATCTCCAGCTGATGGTTGCGGGAATAATCTCACATTTAGCGCCAATTGTGGTCATCCTGAACGAAGCGGGCCGTTGACTGCGTAAATTGACAAAACGCAGGAGCATGGAGTAAAGTCGCACGCATTTCTAGCGACATACTTTCTCGACATCTTAAATCTCCTGGCCAGATGGTGACTTATGGTTCACCGGAAGATACTTGTCTGCGCCCTGGCCCTCACCCTGTTCGGATTACAGTTCATCACCGCCGAGATGAGCGCGCAGACGTTCCGTGGCGGGATCAACGGCGGCGTGACGGATTCTACAGGGGCCGTGTTACCCCAGGCTCTCGTCACAGCGACAAATGAAGCTACCGCCTTGACGTACAAGACCACCTCGTCTGGCGCGGGCGTATTTTCGTTCCAGGACTTGCCGCCGGGGAGCTATCTGATCGAAATCACAGCGAGCGGATTCCAGAAGACTCAATTTAAGAGCGTCGTAGTCTTGGCGGGCAAGATTCACACTTTGGATGGGAAACTGCACGTCGCCACGCAACCGAGCACGGTGGAAGTCTCAGCAGCGGCTGTGGCGCTCGATACGACAACCGTATCCGACGACACTTTGTTATCAACGCAAACCGTTCAAGATATTCCCATCAACGGGCGCGACTTCACTCAATTGGTGGATCAGTCCGCCGCCTTTTCAGGTTACATGGCTGTGGGCTCCGTGAATGGCACACGATCAACGGGCATCAACTGGCAGATTGAAGGCGCCGACAACAACGATCCCTGGGGCAACATGGTGTCCGTAAATCAAGTCGGCGTCGGGGGAATCGCGGGTGTCCTGTTGCCTCTTGACTCGGTCGATGAGTTCTCCCTGCAGAACTTGGGAGCTGCGGAGACGGGACGCAACCCGGGCGGGACGCTGAACCTCGCGATCAAGTCTGGAACGAATCAATTTCATGGCTCCGCATACTACTACAACCGAAACGAATTCTTCGCCGCCCAAAGTCCCTTCGTCCCGCCGAGTTTGCACAAAAACGCTCTAAGAAATCAGCACTATGGTTTTTCGCTCGGCGGCCCCATTCGGAAAGACAAAACCTTCCTCTTTCTCAACCTAGAGGAGCAGAAGTACTTGATCGGCAACCAGTCGCGTTCCACGGAACCTTCGGAGGCATATCAAGCGGAATCTCAAGCCCTGTTGAAGCAATACAACGTCCCCGTGAATCCGGTTTCTGCAAATCTGCTCAACGGGCTGTGGCCTGCGTCCGCGCTGACCGGTCCCGCGACAGCGGCTAATTATTTCAATCCGAATTCTACCAATGGGTGCAGCCACAATGGCTTGCTCAAACTCGACCACAGCTTCAATGAAGACAACCGCGTCTCGTTTCGAGTATTTCTCGGACAGGGAACACAGACGGCCCCGAACAGCACACATCTGAGTCCGTACTGGGAGGTCGTGCCCTCGCACATGCAAAACTATGATGCGATCTACAACCGTGTCATCTCTTCCCGGTTCACTAATCAACTCGTCGCTGGCGTCAACTATTTCCTCCAGACGTTCGTGGATGCAGATACAACCTTCAATCCCATCGCTTTGGGCCTCAACACCGGCGTTACGGCGCCCATCCTGGCCGGTGCTCCCAACATCGTCATTGCCGGCTTCGATCAAGTTGGAGTCAACCCCTTTTCCGGAAGAACCGACGTCACCGGCCACTTAACTGACACACTCTCCTATGTCACGGGAAAGCACCAGCTTCGTTTTGGCGGCGAATTCCGCAGAACTCAGGTCGATGTGTACTACAACTTCGGCGCTCGCGGGGTCTTCGATTTTACCGGCGGGCAAGGACCTTGGGCTGGCTTGGCCAACAATCCAACCCAAGATACGAATGTACTCAGCCTGGCCGACTTCATGGCGGGCTACGTCTATCAGTCCACGAACACAATCGGCAATTCCGAGCGCCTGGTTCATGTCAACAGTTTCAATCTCTTCGGACAAGACGCCTATCAAGCCACGCGTAAGCTGAACCTCAATTTTGGACTTCGCTACGAGTACGAAGGTCCGCTGCATGACAACAAGCAGGATCTTTCCGTATTTGTTCCGTCGCGTGGTCTCGTCGTTGCCGGGCAGGACATTCCGTCGATTTACCCCCAGGATTTTCTGAACTTCAGCCCGCGGGTTGGCTTTGCCTACCAGCCACGGGACAATCGCAATTTCGTAGTTCGTGGCTCCTATGGGATCTTTTTTGATACGCCACCGATAATTCCTTTCCTCGATAACGTCTTTCTCCTGAATAATGGGCCGCTCGGCACGCCCGATAATCCCGCCGGAAACAATCCGGTTTTCAGCGTCCAGGTTAATGACTACACGATCGTGAAGGACCAGCCCATCTTCCCAACTGGGCCGGTGCCGATCTCAGGAAGCAATGTCCTTAACCTTTTTTCCGTCAGCCAAACGCTCCATACGCCGTACTACGAGATGTACTCCCTGAACGTCCAGCAGAGCTTGGGACACCATTGGATCGTGCAAGTCGGTTACGTCGGTTCGGAAGGACGGCGACTGCTTATTCTGGGAGACATTAATCAAGCCGCACTCGGCAGCGGTTTCAATTCAACTACTGTCATCGGACCCAACGGAGGCACTTTTTCATACCAGCAGTCCACGCGGCCGTTTTTCAGCAAGTATCCGAACTTCGGTGTGATCAACGAAGTGCAATCCGAGGGGACTTCAAACTACAGCTCGCTTCAAACCACGCTCCGATCGAGTCGATGGCACGGCCTGACAGCGCAGTTCTCGTACGCCTGGGGACACAACCTGGACGATATGACGCAAGCCTGCTGCACTCTTCCTCAGGACAGCACAAATCTGAGGGGAGACTATGGCAATTCCGACTACGACGTGCGCCACCACTTCACCGCCAACGCCGTTTACAACCTCCCGGGCTCCTCGCACGGCCCTCATTGGATCACCCACGGCTGGCAGCTCAATACCGTGATGTCGTTCCGCACCGGTTTGCCTTTCACCGTTCATGCCACCACCGATACCAGCGGCACAGGAGAGAACACCGACCGTGGTGACCAAATCGGCAACGCATACGCGGGCGTTTCTCATTCTCTGGTCAGCCATTCCTACGTGCAGTGGGTGAACCCGGCGTCGTTTCAAGATCCGCCGCAGGGAAGCTTTGGGACGATGCGGCGCAATCAGCTCACCGGCCCCGGCTTTGCTT
>JBEKJJ010000452.1:0-3576 GCA_050011295.1 Bryobacteraceae bacterium | reverse complement strand
CCAGTCCTGGTTTCGTACAGCTCATGCAGATTATTGTCGAGCCGCGCATCCATCAATAGCGATCCATTCTCGCGCGATTCAAACCAGAAGCGTTCGATAACAGCCACGCGAGTTTCTTCGAAGATGGGCCGCTGGCGCCAAGTCTTGCCTCCGTCCGTTGTGAGCAGAAGAAACGGATCGCGTGGAGTGCTTTGCAGGTTCGCGCCCGCGATCCAACCATTCTGGAAGTCAATGAACTGAATTTGATCCAGGCCGGCAAACCGGACTCTGGGGTGTGGTTCTATCCATGTCTTTCCGGCGTCCTCGCTGGCCAGCAAGATCGAATATAGAGTCATCGTACTGGTATGCAGGTTCCCGGCCAGAAAGATCTTATTCCCGGCCGATTCTACGTTGCTCAATTCGAGAAACACCGGGCACGGATCTTCCTCAGAGCAGCTTAATGCGGCGGCCTGGGTATCGGCTTCCGTACATTCAAAAGACACGCGCATGGGTCTGCCCGCGTTCTCGAGCGGTGTCTGGGCGCTCAAAAATGCCACGAACGCGAGCAGTGCGGCCGGACGAAGCACAAATTTATGGTACCGGATCGGCTGTCCGAGCATCACATGGAACATGCTTCAAATCAGTAATCAGTTGGAAACACTCGTATGGAAAACCAAGGAGGAGTTTGACAATCTGGACGACGAGGAAGCCTCGAAGCTGCCCGCCGCCGGCGGCTGGTCGCGCAAGCAGATTCTCGGACACCTGGTCGATTCGGCGTCAAACAATCATCAGCGATTTGTGCGCGCGCTGCTTCAGGACGAAGTTCGTTTACCCACTTACGATCAAGAGGGCTGCGTCCGCGTGGAGCGTTATCAGGAATTGCAGTGGGGCCAGTTGGTCGCACTCTGGGCCAGTTACAATCGGTTCCTGGCGCACATTTTAGCGGGCGTGCCTGAAGCCAAACGGCGCACGCCGTGCTTTGTCGGTGAGAATCCCGTGATGACGCTGCAGGAATTAGCGGCGGACTATGTTCGCCATATGCAGCATCACTTGGATCAGATCAAATCTCGAACTTAATGCCTTGCGCCAGCGGAAGTTCATTGGACCAATTGATAGTGACGGTCTGGCGGCGCATGTAAGCCTTCCAGGAATCGCTGCCCGATTCGCGTCCCCCGCCCGTATCTTTTTCGCCACCGAACGCGCCGCCGATTTCCGCCCCGCTGGTTCCGATGTTGATGTTGGCGATTCCGCAGTCGCTTCCGCGCGCGCTCAAGAACGTCTCCGCGGAGATCATATTGGTAGTGAACATGGCGGAGGAGAGCCCCTGTGGGACATCATTGTGCCACTGGATGACTTGCTCAAGCGAATCGAACTCCACCAAATAAAGGATGGGCGCGAACACTTCTTCTTTCAGAATGGGCATTTGCGGATGCGCCTTTACCAGCGCCGGCTGCACATAGCAACCGCCCAGCTCCTGGCCGCCGAAAAGAATCTCGCCACCTTCCGCGCGAATTCTCTGGAGCGCGTTCCGCATAGCTTCCACCGATCCTACGTCGATGAGCGGGCCCATGAGAGTGGCTTCATCCAACGGATTGCCAACGCGAATCTGCGCGTAGGCAGCTTTCAGTTTTTGCGTCATCTCCCGAGCGATTCCGCGCTGGAGGAACAGCCGCCGAACGCTGGTGCATCGCTGGCCGGCTGTTCCCACCGCTCCGAACAGCGCCCCGCGCAGCGCCAGATCGAGATTGGCATCGTTCATCACGATCAAGCCGTTGTTGCCGCCCAATTCGAGCAATGTGCGGCCCAGCCGCCGTCCCACGGATTCAGCCACGATGTGTCCCATGCGGCAAGAACCCGTGGCGCTGATCAGCGGAACACGCCGGTCTTCAAGTAGCCGCGTTCCAACGGTGGCGTCCTCACCGATCACGAGATTGAAGACGCCGCGCCACCCATGCCGGTCCAGCACGCGATCACAGATTTTCTGAACCGCGATAGCAGTAAGCGGAGTCTTCAGCGACGGTTTCCACGCTACGCAATCCCCGCAAACAGCCGCAATAAGCGCGTTCCAGGACCAGACAGCCACGGGAAAATTGAAGGCAGAAATCACGCCGACGATTCCTAGCGGATGCCACTGCTCATACATGCGATGCTCGGGCCGCTCACTCGGCATGGTGAGCCCGTAGAGCTGCCGCGAAAGCCCAACGGCGAAGTCCGCGATGTCGATCATCTCTTGCACTTCGCCTTTGCCCTCGGCCAAAATCTTACCCATCTCGAGTGTCACCAGCATGCCCAGGTCATCTTTGAAAGAGCGCAACTCATCGCCCACTTCACGCACAATCTGTCCACGCTTGGGCGCGGGAAGCATCCGCCAGCGCCTGAACACTTCTGCCGCTTCAGATAGGACGCGCTCATAATCCTCGACGGATGCCATCCGAACGCGAGCCAATTCCTGGCCATCGGCCGGATTCAAGGACGCGATGGTTGGTCCACCGGGCGAATCGATCCATTCGCGTCCGCAAGCGCCCGAGTTCAACGGCTCAATGCCCAGACGCTCCAAAACAGGATTCGCTACTATTGTGTCAGCCATCGAAAGCCCTCCGGGCCGGTCCCGAACCGGCGCCCAGCCTGATTCACAGCACGTCCAATGCGCGCGGCGATTTCAGCCTGAAAATCCGCATCCAGCCAGTCCAGAAACTCATGATGTTCGCTGATGGCGAACGCCGCCGCGCGTGTGGTTGCGCCGTTCGGCTTCACGGACCGGACATGCAGCGCATCGCCGACAATGTCCCGATCGGTAGCTTTGAGCGCCAGCCCCGCCAACTCTTCAGGATCGCACGGCAGCAGCGGCGCGAGCGTCGCGAAGGTGTCAATACCGGCAGCCCGCAAGCAGCGAATAGTCTCAACACGCTGATGAATCGGAGCACAATGCGGTTCATAGAGTTTCCGAACGTCTTCGCGATTCGTAGTAATCGAAAAGCTCACCCGCAGGGCGGTGAGCCGATCGAGCGCAACCAGCTTGTCAAGATCCCGCAGAATCAGTGGGCCCCGCGTTTGGATGACAAAAACCCTCGGTGGACGCGCCAGCAATTCGTCCAGAATGCGCGGCATCAATTCCACGGACCCTTCCGCCGGCTGGTAAGGATCCACCACGGGCGAGCAATAAATCACCTGCCCCGCGCGCAACTGGCGCCGCAACAATTCCGGCGCATTCGATTTGAAAGTTGTAAATTGTCCCCAGTGTTTCCAATCGTCAGGTTTCAGGCCGCCGAAAATCCCCATAGTCGGCACGTAACAATACGAGCAGCCAAAAGTGCAATTGCGCGCGGGCGTGAGCGAATGCGTGAATCCAGCTTGCGCGATGAATCCGGTGGTAGCGCTGAGAACGCTCTTCGACTCAGCGTGAAACACCTCGAAGGCCATGGATACTAACTATTCTCTCATCTTCATCCGTTCCATCTCGAACCATGCACGAAAAAACCATGCACGACAAACCGAGCCGCGACCGGCAGGAAGCGCCACCACGAACGCAGAGTAGTTTATTCCTCGCGGAGCGCCGTCATGGGATCCATCTTCGCGGCGCGGTGTGCCGGAAGGTAG
>JBEKJJ010000451.1:0-3626 GCA_050011295.1 Bryobacteraceae bacterium | reverse complement strand
AGAACCTCGACCAAGCCGATGCCCTCCTCTTTGGCCGGGTGACTTACGAAATGATGGAGGCAGCGTTCCGGCCGCCGGCGCGGACGGGAGCGAGGCCTGATTGGATGGAACCCTTCGCCCGGGCGATCGACGCGGCAAAGAAGTACGTCGTGTCGAGCACCCTGGACCGGGTCGATTGGAACGCGGAGCTGGTGCGCGGGGATCCAGGGGAGGCCGTTCAGCAGCTCAAGCGGGAGTCGGGTAAGGGACTGTTGGTGGGAGGCGTGAAGCTCCCGCTGGCGTTGGTGGAGCTGGGATTGATCGATGAGTACGAGTTGGTGGTGCATCCCAGGCTAGCGGGCCACGGGCCGACGTTGTTCGCGGGGCTATCGAAGCGTGTCGACTTGAGGCTCGTGAGCCGGCTGGAGTTCGGCTCGGGGGCGGTGGCGATGCGGTATGAGCGGAGGGGGTAGCCATTGGGTTTGCTAACCCGAGTCGGCCGCACTCGGTCTCGTTCGTGCTTCGGAATCTTGTCCACGACGAAGAGGAGCCGGGCGATTTCGACGCCTCGTTGGGCCGGACCAGGACCGGCTGCGTGCAGGACGACGCCCGCCCGATGACGATGGCGTTCTCGCGTATGTGGCTCTTCAGAGACCCTTCACCGGTAGCATCCCCTTCTATAGGGCCGCCAGCGGTCGCTTGGCCGTATTGCACTCACGGGGATCTCCCGCTTGATAATGATCGCCGGACTTCGAAATCCAAGCTCCCGAGAGGCGCGTCGCGTGGTTATTGAAGCAGACGTCCCTTATCATTCGCTACTAATGGGTGCTTCCCGTCGAGTTGACGGTTTGGTAACTTCGCGGGTAATACTTCCCACGTCACCGTTCGGACCAATGTTCGAATCCCCGACCAGAATGCAGCCGCTGACGCGGCGGAGGCTTCGCGTGGGTAAAAGTACGAGCGGTCGGCGGACGCGAGCAGTATTGTGTGGGTCACAAGGAGGCCCCTGTGACCCATCTTCGCAGAGTCATGCTGGAGGAACTTCAGCGACCTAACTTTCTCTTCAGAAACTATACGCGGTTATATCGGCGCCGTCGAGCGTTTCGCCCGCTACTTCGGTAAGGTGCCCGATCAACTCGGCCCGGAACATATCCGGCAATGGCAAGCCGCTTGCGCGAAATGCAGGAATCTGGGCAGCGCCAAAACACCCAACCTCACGGTGTGACTGCCGAGGGCCTAGCGGGCAATTAAGTCTTTGAACCTCAAGTTTAGTCGGCCGCGCGCCGGCTAGTGTGACAAGTCGTAAATGAAATAATTCATCGCGATACGGTAAGCAAGTCCGGCCCACTTCTCGTCGTAGCGGCTGTCGTCGGACCACTCCCAGGCGTCGCCGAGGTCCATGTTGTGGCAGATGGCGACGATGATGCGGCCCTTATCGTCGCGGATGCATCGCCAATGTGGCACCCGGCCGGTGGGTCCCTTCTCGTATGTAATGCCGGTTCGGAAAATCTGCGCGCCGGGTACCTGGAAGCGATCCTGGAGATCGAAAAGGGTGCGGAAGATTGGGTCGTCGTCGGGAATGTCCTCAATGGGACGGTCCGGGAAAACGCGCGACATGCTGTTGACGAAGGTTTGCCATTCGTTGAGCAGTTCCCGGGTGGCGTAGTCGGGATACGGCTCCGATCCGTGAAAATCGTCCACCATGAGGAAGCCGCCACGGAGCAGAAACTCGCGCAGCTGTTTAGCTTGATCCTCGGGGAGCAACCAATGGCCCACCTCCACCGCGTACATCATCGGCCAATTGTAAACGTCGTCAGTGCCGTCGAGATCTACCACCTGCTCCACGGATCGTGTATCGATGCGCGTCAGCCGGCGAACACCCTGAAGCAGATGCCGGTCCGACCGCGGGTAATCCATGGTCCACTGGCCGGGCCAAGGGCGGCCGCCACGCATGCGGAAGCGCGAATGGTCGGGGTAACCGAAAATATCGGGATAGCGAAGACGGGCGCGAACCCATTCGTGCTTCTGGTCCTTCCAGTCGGGCGGAAGCGCGAAATCCTCGTATTCGATGGCCGGGTACTCTTTAAAAGGTCTTTGCGCGTGCAGCAGGCCCAGAAGGCCTATTAAACCGAGAGATCCCGCCGCGAGCGCCGTAGGGAAGCGCATGGACTACACTTTCGACCGTAAGGATAACATGCGGCAGAATCTGTGCTCAGTATCCGCGTTGCGGTTCAGATACGGGAAGCCAGAAGCGCGATGGATGTCCACTCGGCCCCGCCGTGTGCACCAATCGCTGGATATGCCGCGGGCCTTGCCGGAACTGCTTAGTGTACGGGATGCACCGTGCGTCGCTATGATTGGCGACGCGAGTCCGCCGGACTGGTGAGCTTGTTCAACAACTATGCCGCTCCCGGCCGGCTATAAACTGGGCCCTTATGAAATCCTTGCGCAGATCGGCGCCGGGGGTGTGGGAGAGGTGTAACGCGCGCGCGACACGCGGCTGGGGCAGGATTTGCCGGAGGCGGTTTCGGGCGAACCTTACCGCGCCATTCGATTCGAGCGGGAAGCGCGCGCGACCAGCGCGCTGAATCATCCCAACATCATTTCGTTCTACGATGTTGGGCGCGAAGGCGAGATTTTACGAAATGTTGACGGGCCGGCGGGCTTTCGCCGGAGCATCATCGGCGGAGGCGATGTACAGCGGCAGTTCTGGGTAGAAATGCGCATCGCTGACATTTCCATTCGATGTGACCAGCAGGGGGCCGCTCCGAACAGGCGGCGAATAGCACGCCTGAATGAGTTAGCAACGCCGTTCGGGAGCTGGCGCGGCACAGCCGCCGCCTGGGTTGCACCTCTTTGGGCCTAAGTGGTGCTGCTTGGGATCGTGGCTTTTCGTCAATTTAGTTCTGTTGATAGTCGGGCCGGAAGGTTAGGCGAAGATCACGCCGGCAATGCCGCGCACAATGAAGGCAGACCCAGGAAAAGCGGGCGCCTAGTCATTCCCCGTAGTTGATCGATCATCAGTTCTTGCCACTTCGCCAGCATTTGTATCGACCAGAGTATCGCCGGAGGAAAGCACCAATCCAGTCGCCTTTCTTGTACACCGCTGATTTTAGTGGTGAGCGCGGTAGGAATCGAACCTACAACCTAGTGATTAAGAGTCACTTGCTCTGCCAATTGAGCTACGCGCCCGTTCGCTTCTGGGGAAGGCAAAACTGAAGTTCTCTCCGATTGTACCATTGGATTAAACCTATGCCCAGCGTCGGACGCGTGCTCGAGACTTCACTCTACGTCGATCAATTGGATCGCTCCATCCATTTCTACACGCGCCTGTTCGGCTTCGAGAAACTGGTTGCCGATGACCGGTTCTGCGCGCTGAACGTCCGGGGCCAACAAGTGCTGCTGCTGTTTCGGAAGCGCGGAACCCTGGAGCCGATGGTATTCCCCGGCGGCATTCTTCCACCGCACGACGGCGATGGGCAAACGCATCTGGCTTTCACCATCGCAGCCGAAGATGAAAAAGAATGGGCCGAGAGTCTCAGCGCGGCGAATGTGCCAATCGAAAGCCGGGTCACCTGGCCGCGCGGAGGATTCAGCCTGTATTTTCGCGATCCCGACGGACATCTGCTAGAGTTGGTCAGCCCCGG
>JBEKJJ010000450.1:0-3673 GCA_050011295.1 Bryobacteraceae bacterium | reverse complement strand
CGAGGTCAGCCGGCCCTGTGCCAGAACTGAGTACGTAAATTTTTGGTTCTTGGGTGCCGGGCTGCCCCCGATCTGCCCCGCGGGATTCACCGTATTTTGCGATTGGATGGCGCTCACGATATCGGTAACAGTGATTCCTAACTCCGCGAGATGGTCGGGCTTAACCCATAACCTCATGGCGTACTGGGCTGCGCCGAAAACTTGCGCATGGCCAACTCCGGGAAGGCGCGCGATGGGATCGTTTAGATTGATGTAGCCGTAATTGGCCAAAAACTCGGCATTCCGGGTGCCCTTTGGGGAATAGAGGCCAACAAGCATAAGTGGTGCGGTAGCGGACTTTTGCACCGTAACCCCGTAGTTATTTACGTCAGCGGGAAGTTGGGAAGCGGCCTGAGTCTGACGGGATTGAGTGAGGATCAGATCGTTGTTGGCGTCCGTAGTCACATCGAAATTCACGACCACCGTCGTTTGCGAATTACCCGTGGCGTTTAACGAATACATGTAGTTCATCTTGTCGACGCCGTTTAGTTGCTGCTCGATCGGCGTCGCGACCGATTGTTCAAGAGTCTGCGCATCCGCCCCTACGTAGGTGGCCAGAATCTGAATTTCAGGCGGCACGATGTCCGGGAACTGCGCGACGGGTAATCGTGCAACCGACACTGCCCCCACGATGACGGTTATGATTGCGATAACCATGGCCACGATCGGCCGGTTGATAAAAAAGCTCGACACGGTTGTCTCCTCTGTTTTAGATACGCGAGTTGATCACCCGCCCGACTTTTTGGGGGATGCCTTGGGATTTACACGCAGCCCGGTCGTGACCTTTTGAATCCCGTCGACTATCACGCGGTCGCCCGGATTCAGGCCATCCAGGATCAGCCATGAGGAGCCGATTTGGTCGCCAACCTTGATCGCTTGAATATTCACAGCATTGTTGCGGTCCACGATGGCGACTTGAAAGCTGCCCTGAAGTTCAGAGACGGCTTGTTGCGGAACAAGCAACACATTGTGCAGCGTTTCGACTGGAACACGCACTTTGCCGTACTGTCCGGGTCGCAGAATGTTGCCCGGATTCGGAAACAGGCCGGTGGCCTCAATTGCGCCTGTACCTTGGCTGACTTCACGTCCGGTGAAAGCGAACCTACCCTGGTGTGGATGAACGGTTCCGTCGGCGAGAATCAGCTCCAACGGAGGTACAGGGTCGGTCGGTTTCCGTTGTTTCGAGAGCCTGAGATATTCCTGCTCGCTTACCGCGAAAGTCACCTTAATCGGGTCAAGGGTTGAAACCGTGGTTACGGCGTTCGACACCGGGGTAACCAGATTGCCGATCTGGATTTGCGCCGTACCAGCAATTCCGTCGATGGGCGAGTACAACTTTGTGAAGCCGAGGTTTACGTTCGCCGCCTCCAACGTCGCCTTCGCGGCTTCGACTGCAGCCGCCGCGGCCTGAATTTGCGCCTTTGCCGCTTCAACTTGCGCCCTCGCCACTTTCACCTGGGCTATTGCCGAAAGATTGTTTTGAACCGCATTATCCAGATCTTGCTGCGTGACCGCCCTCTCCTTCGCGAGCGGCGTGTAGCGGTCTTCATCAAACTGAGTCTTGCGTTGATTGGCTTCGGTGCTCGCCATTTGAGCCTCAGATTGCTGGTATTGCGCTTGCGCTTGTGCCAACTGACCGTTCGCCTGAGCAAGCTGTCCCCTAGCCTGGTCCGCTGCTGCCTGAAGCGGGCGCCGGTCGATCTGGAAGAGCAGCTGACCCTTTTTTACAAATGAACCCTCCGAATAGTCTTGGGTGAGCAGATAGCCTGTGACCTGTGAACGAATGGCGGCGTTGACCTGCCCGTCCAGCGTTCCGATCCATTCGCGGTAGACGGGGATGTCCTTTTGTTCGACGGCGGCCACTTCGACCTCCGGCGGCGTTGGCTCGGCCGCGCCCGCGGAGGTTCGACTGCAGCTGGTCAGATTAAAGGCCATCGCAGCCACCAACAGAGCCATACTGAGCTCGGCAATTCGGCAAGGGCGCTTCTTCTTCATGGCGTCGTATCCTTAAGCTGTCGCGAGCAAACCGCCGCGATTCGCTTCCACGCGGCGAAGCGGACGAGGACGGTTAGTTTCTCGGGTTCGGAACTTAGCTTCGATTTGCCCGACGGGTCGAATCTCGTATTGAACCGGAGCTCGTTCCCGTGACCAGAGACAGCCTCATCGTATCCGGGGAGACTTCGCGGGGCTATTACATATTCCAGCTAGCCAAATTCGGTCCGGACCACGGGCTGGCGCAACCACGTTGACTGATCGCAGCGGAGGCGTTGTGCGGGAGTCCCAGGCTCCCTTTGCCATTGCCAAATGGATCGCTAGAAAAACCGCTTCCCACGTATGAGTACTGGAAATATGTAATAGAACCGATGTGCCGCTATCAATAAGATCAACCTGAGACCTGCAAACGCAGGCATATTAACTAAGCCGGTGGACACACTTCACCCTTTTGAGTCGTGTCCGTGAGGAGCTAGTCCAGGATGATCAATTCGACAATCGCAAATGATCGCCCTCGTCGGGAAGCTGCAGCGACTGAAGCCTTTCTTGAAGCACCTAACGAGGAATCGTTTATCGAACTGTTTCTAACGTTGACGCCGCAACTAGTGTCCTTCTTCCGCTCGCGTGGTTGCGCGAGGGATCTGAGTGAAGACCTCAGCCAAGAAGTGATGCTGACGGTATATCGGAAAGCGGCGCAGCTTCGCGATCGAGCGCGGTTCCGTGCCTGGGTATTTACAGTTGCACGTCACGCGCTGTACCGCCATCACGGGAAACACGCCCTTGAAGTGGCAGCCATTGATGTGCACGACATCGCGGACACGAGGACGAAACCAATGGGGCATTCAGCGTTCGAATTTCATCATTGGATGACGTTCCTGGACCCCAACGAGCGCGAGGCGTTGATTTTGCGCTTTGTCGAGGAATGGGAGTACCACGAGATCGCCGCAGCAAAAGCGATCCCGATCGGGACAGTCCAGTGGCGAGTTTTCAACGCCAAGAAAAAGCTAGCCACACGCCTGAAGGGACCTGGGCTTCCCAGAAGAAAAGCCGCTTGATCAGCGGAAAGGAAACTGCGGGATCTCGATGATCCTTCCCCTGCTCGCGACTCGCCGAGGAAATGGACCTTGCTTGTCGAGGCCCAAATGGGTCCTCGATCCGTGGTAGTAAGTGAAATACGAAGCCAAGGTTCTCTTGAGATGCTTCGCGTTCAGGATCACGTAATGGTTCAAGCAGTTTCTTCGAATGGAGCCGATTAGTCGTTCGGCATAGGGATTCTGCCAGGGACTCCGGGGCGCTGTGAGTACTTCTTCAATGTGCAGTGACGCGATCCGCAGACGAACCTCGTTGCCGTAGACGCGATCCCGATCTCGGATCAGATACTGCGGCGCATCCCGATCGGCGAAAGCCTCGACGATCTGGCTGGGATGTCCAGGCCGCGGTAGGATGCTCAGTGACATTGAAATGCAGCACCTCGCGCCGACGGTGTTCCAGCACTAGGCCTGTTAACGTGAGGGTGGGCCTGTTCATCCGGGTCCCCGGATGAATCGAGTGGACCACTGGCCAGTTAACACGCCAGCCGTTAACGACAGGGTGGGTTCGTTCATTCGGGTGCCCGAACGAACGAGCCCTCTCTCCAGTTAAC
>JBEKJJ010000449.1:0-3701 GCA_050011295.1 Bryobacteraceae bacterium | reverse complement strand
CCCCGAGAGTGGCGCTTACTTGATTCTAAAACACTTCAGCGTTCCTCCAAAGGCCCCCAACTCTTGACAAAATATCACATTAGATATAGTCTAAAAACTTGATGGACGCCGAGGCAATTAAACGCTCCTTGGACGGCAGCGGTTTGCGGTGCACTCCGCAGCGCTACGCCGTGATGGCGTTTTTAATGGAGCACAAGGGGCATCCCACGGCTGCGGAAATATTCGAAGCCGTGAATCGCGTGGATCCGCGCTCTTCCCGGGCCACCACTTATAACAATCTGCGGGACCTGGTGCAGGCGGGTCTGGTGCGTGAAGTGGCCGTCGAGGGCCGGGCCGCGCGATTCGATGCGAAAGGTTTGCGGCACCACCATTTCATCTGCGACCGCTGCGGCAATGTTGAGGACATTGAGTGGTGCGAGGTGCCGAGACCTGCCTCGGGCTCCCTCGGTAAGCGGATTCTTCGCGAGTGCGAACTCATTTTCCGCGGGCTCTGCACGAAGTGCGCTCCGCGGCGCGCGGCCCGTCACGTGTCGTAGACGCGTGGAGCCGTTTTCTTGATTAATTCAAAAGAAGGACAAACATATGGAAAAAACACTCACAGAAAGTAAGTGCCCGGTAACGGGCGGCGCTCGAAGGCACACGGCTGGGGCCTCGGCCAATGCCGCCTGGTGGCCAAATCAGCTGAACCTGAACATCCTGCACCAGCATTCCCCCCTGTCCGATCCCATGGGCAAGGAGTTCAATTACGCGGAAGAATTCAAGAGCCTTGACCTGAATGCCGTGATCCAGGACTTGCATGCCTTGATGACGACGTCGCAGGCTTGGTGGCCGGCGGACTACGGCCATTATGGGCCGCTCTTCATCCGTATGGCTTGGCATAGCGCCGGCACTTACCGCATCGCCGATGGCCGGGGCGGCGCGGGTTCCGGTTCACAGCGGTTTGCGCCCCTCAACAGCTGGCCTGACAACGTGAGCCTCGACAAGGCACGCCGGTTGCTCTGGCCGATCAAGCAAAAGTACGGCCGGAAAATATCCTGGGCCGACCTCATGATTCTCACCGGGAACGTCGCTCTGGAATCGATGGGATTCAAGACCTTCGGTTTCGCCGGTGGGCGCGAGGACATTTGGGAACCCGAAGAGGACATTTTCTGGGGGCCTGAGGGCAAGTGGCTGGCGGACGAGCGCTACAGCGGCGACCGTGAGCTGGCCAATCCTTTCGGCGCCGTTCAGATGGGCCTGATTTACGTGAATCCGCAAGGGCCTAATGGAAAGCCGGATCCAGTCGCCGCGGCACGGGATATACGGGAAACATTCGGCCGCATGGCGATGAATGACGAGGAGACGGTGGCCCTCATCGCCGGTGGACACACGTTCGGGAAAGCCCATGGCGCTGCCGATGCTGACAAATATTGTGCTCCAGAACCCGAGGGCGCCGGCATCGAAGAGCAAGGCTTTGGCTGGAAGAACGGCTTTGGCAGCGGCATAGGCGCACACGCGATCACTAGCGGCTTGGAAGGCGCATGGACCACCAACCCGGTGAAGTGGGACAACAACTACTTCCACAACCTGTTCAGCTATGAATGGGACCTAACGAAGAGTCCCGCCGGCGCTTTCCAGTGGACACCGAAAGACGGAGCCGCAGCGGGCACTGTGCCGGATGCCCACGATCCTTCGAAGAAGCACACCCCCATGATGTTCACCACCGACCTGGCACTGAAGGTGGACCCGAACTACGCGCCGATTTCGAAGCGTTTCCACGAGAATCCCCAGGAGTTCGCCGACGCGTTCGCTAAGGCTTGGTACAAACTGACGCACCGCGACATGGGACCTCTCTCGCGTTACCTCGGCCCGCTGGTTCCCGCAGAGCCGCAGTTGTGGCAGGACCCCGTTCCCGCTGTGGATCATCAACTGATCGGCGAGCAGGACATTGCCGCTTTGAAGGCCAAGATCCTCGCATCCGGACTATCCATCTCCCAACTGGTGGCGACGGCCTGGGCGTCGGCGGCAACATTCCGCGGCGGCGACAAGCGCGGCGGGGCCAACGGTGCGCGCATTCGCCTCGCGCCGCAAAAGGATTGGGATGTCAACCAGCCGGCAGAGCTGGCCAAGGTCCTTCGGACGCTGGAAGCGATCCAGAAGGATTTCAACGGTGCGCAGTCCAATGGAAGAGGAAAGAAGGTTTCGCTTGCCGACCTCATCGTTCTCGGCGGCTGCGCAGCCGTCGAGGCAGCTGCAAAGAAGGCCGGACACGATGTGAAGGTTCCCTTCTCGCCGGGGCGCACCGATGCGTCCGAGGAGCAGACCGACGCGCACTCCTTTGCGCCGCTCGAACCGTTGGCTGACGGGTTCCGCAACTATCTCCGCAGCGGACTGCCGCTGTCGGCTGAGGAGCTACTGGTGGATCGGGCGCAGTTGCTGACGCTGACTGCCCCCGAGATGACGGTTCTCATCGGCGGCTTGCGAGCCCTGAATACTAACTTCGGGCAGTCCCAACATGGCGTCTTCACCAACCGGCCCGAGACGCTGACCAATGATTTCTTCGTCAACCTGCTCGACATGAATACGAAGTGGCAGGCCTCCTCTACGTCCGAAGGCGTGTTTGAGGGGCGCGATCGCGCGACGGACAAAATCAAGTGGACCGGCACCCGTGCCGACCTGCTCTTCGGTTCTAACTCCCAGCTCCGGGCAATCGCGGAAGTTTATGGATGTGACGACTCGAAAGAGGCGTTCGTGAAGGACTTTGCGGCTGCGTGGAGCAAGGTGATGAACCTCGATCGCTACGACCTTGCCTAGAACGCGATACCAGCGACGGGCCTGTGGTCCTCACCAGCGCTTCAGGCCCCTCTCTCCGATGTCCGTGCGGTAGTGCATGCCGTCGAAATGAATCTTCCGGACTTCTTCATAAGAAGTGGTAATCGCAGACTGCAGCGTCGCGCCCGACGCCGTGACACCCAACACACGGCCGCCCGAAGTAGTTAAAACATTATCGACAAGTTTTGTTCCGGCATGAAATACGGTCGCGCCGGTAACTTGATCCAGCCCCGCGATCCGATCGCCGCTTCGAACTGCGCCCGGATATCCCGCGGCCGCCAGCACCACGCAAACCGATGGATCCGCGCGCCACTGCAACTCGCTCTCATCCAGGGTGCCGTGCGCGGCGGCGAATAACGGCTCCACGAAATCGGATTCCATGCGATGCATCAGCACCTGCGTTTCCGGATCGCCCAGCCGCGCGTTGAACTCCAGCACTTTCGGCCCGTGGCGCGTCATCATCAAGCCCGCGTAAAGAAAGCCGCTGAAGGGATGTCCGTCCGCGCGCATGTGTTCGATGGCCGGACGTATGATCTGCGCGATGATCATCGCTTTCTGAAAATCACCCAGGATTCTTCCGTCGCAATAAGCGCCCATGCCGCCGGTGTTGGGTCCTTGATCGCCATCGAAGACTGCCTTGTGATCTTGCGTGGGTTCGAGCGGGAGAATATTTACTCCGTCGCTCAGCACGATGAAACTTACCTCTTCTCCGGTGAGGAATTCTTCGATCACCAGAATCGAGCCAGGCGTGAGGAGTTGAGCGATAGCCTGCTCGGCTTCCTCCCCGGAATTGGCGATGATCACGCCCTTCCCCGCCGCCAGCCCATCCGCTTTGAGCACCACCGGAAGAGTGAATTCCGGTAACGCGGCCAGCGCTTGATCCACCGATT
>JBEKJJ010000448.1:0-6724 GCA_050011295.1 Bryobacteraceae bacterium | reverse complement strand
ACCCCCGCTCTCTTATTTCTCTGGGCGTGTTCCCGCCGGCGCGAGCCAAGCCTACTTGCGGCGGGGAACGACGCTGATTCCCTCGGAAGTAATGGCTGTGGGAGTGGGCCAGATTCGCTACATCCCAACTGTCCCGCTAGACGTGGGCGTGATCTACCATCTGGTTCTAGATGCCACCGAGGAATTGGCCATCCAGGTGGAAAAGGAGACCGACGACACGCCAAGTGACATCGCCGTGGCACGCACGCCTGGCGCGATTCGAATGTAACGTAATGCGTACCCTAACGCATCGGCTCCAATCCAATGCGGTTTACAGAGCGGTATTGCACACTGTATACCAGTATGGTTAACTGAGGGTAGTTCTATGGCACGCCAGCGAGTTATGGTCCCTTATCCTCCCGATGTTATTGCGGAAATCGACAAGATCGTCAGCCACGGCAAGCGCACCGCGTTCCTAGTCGAGTTGGCCCAGCGTGAAATCAAACTCAATCGTCAGCGGACCGCTCTCGGTGCCGCGACAGCAGCCTGGAAATCGAAGGATCATCCTGAGTTAGCCCAAGGCGCCGCCAAGTGGGTTCACGAAATCCGTCAACAGTCCGTCAAGCGATACGAGAAAATCCAGCGGCACAGGCAAGGTAAATAAATGGCTGGGTCCTGTTTATTGGACAGCAGCGTGATCATCGACGTTATCAACGATCGGAACGGCCGCCCCCACTTGTTGGGCGGACTCCTTGCCGAAGGTACTTTGCTTGCTTGCTGCCCGATCAACGTCACAGAAGTTTATGTGGGAATGCGTCCGCATGAGGTCGCCAGGACAGAGGAATTTCTACAGAGCCTGGAGTTCTATCCGGTAACGTGGGAGATCGCGAAATTCGCCGGTACTTTGTACCGTGAGTGGCGACAGAAGGGGATGACTCTCGCGCTGCCCGACCTGACGGTCGCCGCAGTCGCTATTAGCAACGGGCTTCAACTCGCAACTGATAATCCCAAGGATTTCCCCATGCCCGAACTGCGGCTGTACAAGCTGCCCTAACCAACTAATCGAGCACTTTAGACCGAGGCGCTCGATACAACTGTCTGCAAATTACGCCGAGAGCTAATCACAAAGAATTCTTGCGGGACGTCAAGAAACGTTGGACGAAGCGCGTGCAGAGGCCATCCGAATAGCGGAGATTCATGGGCTGCTTCTCCCCAGATGTGAAGGCACAAGGGCAATGAAGCGGTGGAGATTCCGCCACCACGGCCAGCCATCTGGCGTCCCGCATCGAAATATGCATGACTCCCTCTGCCTTGATGCTTTCTGACTTCCTAGGGTCTCTTGCGCAGAGTCGACGAGACTTGGCTAGTCGATTGACGAGGCCTCTTGAGGCACCTCCGACTGTGCTCAAATACGAGCAACAAACTCAATCCAGCGCCATCTGCATTGAGCGGAAGCAGACGCCCCGAATTCGTGTCAGCCATAGAAAACACCCGAAGCCACGGAGCCTAAAGAAGCGAGTCTCGTGTAAATTTTGTGCTGAAAGGTGCCCTGGCAGTGACGTTACCGGTCCATGACACACTTGATGAGCAATGTGGCCTACACAAGCAGGAACGCCGCTCCCCGGCGCGGTAGCGGCGTTTAGTCGGACGGTTGCTAGCGGAAGCCCCGGACTGTTTGTGCTTGCCACTTTGTGACGGCCATGATCTCGGCCAGTATCGCGCCCCTGGCGCGCTTCATTAGCGCGATCACTTCGGCTTTCTTGTTGGCGCGGTCCGCTTTGGTTTTGGTGGCCTGTTTCTTAGCCAGGCGGGCCTTCTTTCGCGGGCTTGGCTTTTTTGACGGACGCACGTTGGCTTTCGCCTGCGTTGCGCCAGGCTCCGGTGTCGTGGTTCTCCGTATCGATAGTGTTGGTGTTCGCGAGGGTTCTCAGTGAGCGTAGCAGCGGCCGGCGATCGTTACGATCAATTCCCTACAAAGTTGATACTAGCAACATCGCTCACGGACTTTCCCGTCGAGTCCGTCACGGTGAGCAGGAACATGTAGATGGCCGGGTTGTTCCCGAACTGTACCGTGGGTGTCGCGGTAGTGCCTCCCAATATCGCCGCTTGCGGACTGCCCTTGGGGATGGTCCATGCATAGGTCAGCGGCTTGCCGTCGAAAGAAGTCGACTTAGTGCCATCCAGTTGGAATTGATGCGCTGACACGGTGGCGTTCTTTGGCCCGGCAATCGCAACAGTCTGAGTGCCGGTGGTTCCGCAGCGATTGGCAGGCTCGCCGGGTCCGCCCTCCAGGCAGGGGATCGTGCTGACGTATTCGTAAATGGCCTGCAGATCGAAGTCGCTCAGGTTTTGAAGAATCGGCCAAGGCATAATCTGCAGAAGATTGCCATCGAACGGAGCCGGGATGCATTTCCCATCGGGAGCGCCCGTGCAGATGGGATGCACGTGATCTAGATCCACGCCGGTCCGAATGATCTGCATAAACTGTTGCAGCGTGTCTCCGCCGAACGGCAACCCAGACGAATCCGGAGTGAGATTGCGGGAAATGATGTGTGGGAAATTACAGTGGAACTAGGGAACGCGCCGAAATCGTTGCCGCCGCCCATGTACACCGCGGGATTCACCTTGGTGGGCTGCTGCCCAAAATAGGGTATTCCGGGCGCCGCGTATTCTGTCGCTGCGCCGGCTGAGTGACAGTCGTTGCAGGAGCCGGCCGCGTTCACCAGATAGCTTCCGTAGCCGACTAAGTTGGGATCTTTACCTTGCATGTTGATGGGGACCGGCGAAATCTGAAAGCCTTTCAGAATCTTGGTAATAGTTTCCGGGTCCGTAATTTGGGTTTGTGCACTGGCCGGCTCAACCGCGAGGCCGGTCATAAGAAGCGCGCACGCGCCGAACATCAAGTACGTGGTTCTACTAGTAATTGCCTGAGAAATTGCTTTCATTTAGCTCTTTCTGCCGCGGGTTATCCGCGTGCACTCTCTGAAGCGCAATCCGGGGCGGAAAACTGGGGCCGTCGCGGAAAATATTTTCACAGGCGGCATCAGGGACACTGGATCACGCCTGAGAACTCAACTCGGTCAATGGCCAAGCCCTGGCTAACTTCCAATCCTCCATTACGGTATCGGAAGAGACTTTCACCACTTCGGCAGTTTCTTTTACGCTTAGCCCGCCGAAGAAGCGGAGCTCCACAATGCGGGACTTGCGCCGATCCACTTCCGCCAACGCCACCAGTTCGCGCGCATTGCGGATGCGAAAAGCCGAGAGTTCAACAAGGTTCAACAGCGTTTCAACAAGCAGTCAGCATCTTATTGAAACAGGAGCCACTGAAAATAGGGCATTTTTGCGCGAGGCCGGAATCCGCCTTGGGCGCAGGGGGGCGGGCGTTCAAATCGCCCACCCCAACCAATGGAGTTAGGCTGATGCGAGTCGACTTAGAAACCAAGTTTGTTGAAGCTTGTGGATACCTTAGCTACAATTTCGGCAAAATCTCGCTTCGGCTAGCCAACGCTCTGGCGTTCCCATTGAGCGCGCCTGCAATTGTGTTCGGTTAAGAAACGATATCTGCTGGTGGTTGCCTGACGGGCGCGCCTGACCTCGATTAGAAACGGAGCGCGCCCGCGCTTGTTCTCCTCAATGCAACTACGGTACTGCCGTCACTGTCGTATCCACCGTGACCCTTGTGGCTATAACGTTTCCTCCGACGTGGTCAACGTGGTTTCCTTTCGTATCGTAGACGTCGGTGGTGAATGTGCCTGTCAATGAGTCTCCGCTGGGGGAAAGTGTGAGCTGTTCGCGGACGTTAATGAGGTTGGCGAGCGCTCCGGAGGTAGCGTTATAGCTCAACGGAAAGTGATTGACCTCGTAGGTCAAGAATCCAGTCTGTCCCCAAACGCCTAAACAGAAATTCCCGGTCGCTGGTGCATGCCCGCCGGAATTGATTATCTCCGTTCCGTCGCTGTGTATCTGGTTGTATCCAAAGTCCATGATCGCGCCATCCGGGATTGACGGATTGTGACCGGTGTTGCCTTCGGACACAAATTGGAAATTCCACATCCCGACGATTGACGCGCCCCCGCCACCACGCGCCGCGCTTTTCTCCGCTTCGGGCTGCGAGAGCAAAGATGCAAGCGGAGCCTCCTGTGCAAACACAAACGGACCATGCAACGTGCCGAGATCCCCACAACCAGCCGTCGCCCGAGGGGCCAAAAGCATCACGAACATCCCTGCACCCAGGGTCATGGTGATTGCCTGAGAAATTGTTTTCATTGAGTTCTCTTTCTGCCGCGAGTTATCCGCGTGCACTCTCTAAAGCGCACTCCGGGGCGAAAAACTGGGGCCGTCGAGGAAAATGTTTTCATAGGCGGCAACAGGGACGCTGGATCACGCCTGAGAACTCAGCTCGGTCAATAGCCAAGCCCTGGCTAACTTCCAATCCTGCATCACGGTATCGGAAGACACTTTCACCACTTCGGCAGTCTCTTTTACGCTTAGCCCGCCGAAGAAGCGGAGCTCCACAATCCGGGACTTGCGCGGATCCACTTCCGCCAACGCATTGAGCGCGTCGTCTAGAGCAACCAGTTCACGCGCTTTGATCTGCGCTATGTCGAGCGTCTTGTTAAGGTCCAAGGGCTGGGCTTTGCCTCCGCGCTTGGCCGCCACGCGCCGCCGTGCCCGGTCCAGCAGGATACGCCGCATCAGGGTGGCTGAGACGGCGAAGAAGTGCGCGCGATCCTGCCAATTCAACTCGCGAGCGTTTACCAGCCTTAGATACACCTCGTGAACCAGGTCCGCGCTCTGCAAGCTATAGCCTGGGCGCTCGTTCTGCAATAGGCGGGCGGCCATACGGCGCAGCTCGCGATAGACGCGAGGAGTCAATTCTTTGAGCGCTTCGGGATCGCCGCTCGCCCACGCTCGCAGAAGTTGCGTGGTATCGGCGCTGGATGAGTCCGCCATCTATTTGCGAAGTTCTCTGGAGAAGTATAAAACAACCCTCCGCGAGGATGCACGCAGTTGGCGTAACATATAGAGACTTATTAGAGATGCGGGGAAAATGACACCGGATCGTTGGCGCCAGATCGAAGATCTATATCACGCCGCCCAAAATTGCGGTCCCACCGAGCGTGCGGCGCTGCTGGAGTGTACCGATCCCGAAATCCGCTTTCGCGTGGAGCGCATGCTGAAAGTGGAATCCGGCAGCCAAATTCTGGACCAGCTGGCCGGCGCCTCGCTGGAGCTCACAAAAACGGCAATCATCACTGGGACCCAGCTCGGCCCTTATAAGATCGAAGCGCAAATCGGCGCGGGCGGCATGGGAACCGTTTATCGCGCTGTCGACACGCGATTGGGGCGCGTGGTGGCTATCAAGATCGCAGCCGAACGCTACAGCGAACGATTCCAACTGGAAGCGCAGGCTATCTCGACGCTGAATCATCCGCACGTTTGCACGCTCTACGATGTCGGCCCGAATTATATGGTGATGGAGTTCATAGAGGGTTCCACGCTGGCCGCCGAGCTTAAAAAAGGCCCGTTGGTTGCTGAAATGGCAGCGCGCTATGGCGCCCAAATCGCCGGGGCGCTGGCTGAGGCGCACTCGCTAGGAATCGTGCATCGCGACTTAAAGCCGTCCAACGTCATGCTCACCCGCCACGGCATCAAGGTATTGGATTTCGGGTTGGCGAAAATGCTTTCCGCAACGGGAGTCACCGAGCCCGGCTGCATGATGGGCACACCCGCGTATATGGCGCCGGAACAGGTGGAAGGCCGCGAACCTTCCGCCAGCGCCGACCTGTTTGCTCTGGGCCTGGTGCTGTATGAAATGGTGGTTGGAAAGCTGCCATTTCCGGGCGCATCGTTGGGGCAGATGCTTTCGAGCGGTGCCAACACGACCGTGCCCACACCATCCGAGCAACGTGCGGACCTGCCGCCGGTCCTTGATGCGCTGGTAACTAAGCTCCTGGCAAAGGACCCTTCTAAGCGCCCGCAGCCGGCATCGGAAGTAGCGCTCGAGCTAACGGCGATTGCGGATCGGTTGTCAGCGCCGCCCTCACGATCGCTGTTGCGCGCTGCTATCCCGGCGACCATTTTGCTGGTCCTGCTGATTGCCGGCGGCGTCTGGCTCTATCAGCGCTCCCAACAACGGCAATGGGCGCGAGAAGAAGCCATTCCTGAAATCAATCGTCTCGCCCCGAACACGCCGTTAGCGGCGTTCCTCCTATTGCAAAAAGCCGGTAAGATTCTGCCCGGCGATCCGCAACTCGCGTCCATCGCGAAGTCGCTCACAAGCCGCATCGCGATCCAATCATCACCGGCCGGCGCCACGGTGGAAATCCAGGACTATCGGACCCCCAACGGCGCTTGGCTATCTTTAGGCGTTACTCCTCTCTCGCGCGTCTTAATTCCCAACGGCTATTTTCGTTGGAAAGTTTCGAAGCCGGGAGCTGGGCAGGTTCTCGCCGCGCCGTTCACTGAGGACAAAATGCAGTTCGCGCTGTCCCCGGCTGGAACCGACGCGGGGATGGTTCACGTTCCGAGAGGGACCGCCGCAGAGTTTATCGATTTTGTCGGATTTGTTTCGTACGACCTGCCTGCCCATGATATTGACCAGTTTGAAGTGACCAATGGTCAATATCAGGAATTCATGGATCAAGGCGGTTACCAGAAGCGCCAGTATTGGAAACAGAAGTTCATCAAAGACGGCAACGAGATCCCTTGGGATCAGGCTATGGATCTGTTTCGCGATCCC
>JBEKJJ010000447.1:0-4793 GCA_050011295.1 Bryobacteraceae bacterium | reverse complement strand
GTAAATGTTCAGCCTGGGCTGAGTCAATCAGTTGATCTGGCGGGCAGCTGTGTTTTGGGAGCTCCAGCTTGCATCTTGAGAGTTTATTCAGTTGAGCCCACTATTTTGATAGCACCCATTGGAGAGAGGTCCGCCTGGGGACGCTTTTGCACACGCAACCATCGAGCATATGAACTTTCGGGAAGGAATGCGACGAATCGGGCTGACAGTTGGTGTCATGGGCGCGATTGTGGCCGCGCTGGCTGCGTTCGCTCTTTTTTTTGCAGGGCTATTGGACAATAGGAACGTCCAAGCCGGATTTGACGCGGCTCTAAAGCTTCCAATCACGCAACTCGTGGCGAATCACATCGCTATGTTTAAGCTCGCTAACGCTGACGTTGATCTGCCGGATAATCCCCAAGGCATTAGGTCGGTCTGGGCGAACGAGAAAGGTGAAGTAAGTTCGTTCACGAGGGCTGACGGGATACCAGTATCAGGGACGAGCGAGCCTACGTCTCTGTTCTGGTTTCTTCTCTATCCTCCGATCATTGGGGTAGGTTTTGTTGTACCTTGTGGAGCTGTTCGCCTGGTGACCTGGATCGTTTCTGGCTTCATCAGAAGCGGCGCGCGAGCGCCGCAAAAGGCGTAGGCGGGGCTCGTCGTTCCTGCGTGATTCTGCCGAGGGGTGGGGTCACCCAAACAAACCTGCAATCAATTGACGGCGTTGCAAAAATAGTTACGCGGGCCATGTTCAAAACGTGTCCAAATCATGCTCACCTTGTACGGTCGCTCTTGCGAGCTATTGATTCGCGGCGGAGTTGGGCGTAGGCTTGCTGCATGCCACACCTTCTACTTTCCTGTGAAGACGGAAGTCGCCCGATAATCGAATGTCCGCCGGGTTCAGATCCAGAGATACTGGCCCAACAGAACGCAGCGAAGATTTTCGAACCTTGCGATTCTTTCGAAGACGCAGAGCGCCGCCTCAACAAGGATCCAAACGGCAAGCCATATTGGTATTGAGGTTTCGTTGGGCCGAACCCGTCTTGATCAGACTAAAAAAATAGACTAAACTTAAACCATGACCGTTAAGGGCGAGGAAGTTGTCATCGCCCGGCATGGCCGGCCCGTGGCGCGTTTGGTGCGGGCGAATTCGCAAAAAAAACCGCAACTGGGAGCCATGCGCGGCGAGTTCTCGTGGGAAGAAGGCTGGGAGCGTGCGATGGCCGCAGAGGAAGCTGACGCTTTCTGGAATGGCCAGTGATAGACGGGCCTTATCTGCTCGATACGAGTACGTTGATTTGGGCTTTGGTGGGTTCAGAGCGGCTTTCGGCTAAGGCTCGCAAGGCGCTCAACGCCGGGCCTCTGGTGTTGAGCGTGGTCAACTACTGGGAAGTGGTCATTAAAGCCCAGAAAGGCGCGCTCAAGATCGCCGACCCAGTGAATTGGTGGTCTCGAGCGACTGAGATGTTGGGCGGCGACATCCTCTCCATTCGAACGGCCCACATTTCGGTCCTCGCGGGCTTGCCTGATGTTCACAAGGATCCATTTGACCGGATGTTAATCGCACAAGCTTCAGCCGAGGGTATGGCGCTGATTGCTTGCGACGAGCAGTTTAGCCAGTACCCGGTCAAGGTTCTTTGGTAATCGATTTAAACTAAACCACTTAAACCAGACAACCCGGGCGATGGTTGCGTCTCTTGCATACTGGTGATATGCTTAATTTAGTTGACAACCAAACGCTAAGATTTAGCATCTAACGCCTAGGCACCCTATGGACTTCAATCGATTCACCGAGAAAATGCAGGAGGCCGTCCGAGCGGCCCAATCCATCGCCATCGAACATGGAAACCAGCAGATCGACGTTGAGCACCTGCTGCTCGCGCTCCTGGGACAGGAGGGGGGCCTGGCGCCTTCCATCCTCAATAAGGCTGATATCAAGGTGGATAGCCTGCGGGCTCGGGTCCAGCAGGAAGTGGACCGGATGCCGAAGGTTTCCGGGGCGAGTGGGGGTCCGGACCAAGTCTATGTAACGCCGAGGATTACTAAGCTCCTGACCCAGGCGGAAGAGGAAGCCAAGCGGCTGAAGGATGATTTCACTTCGGTGGAGCATGTCCTGTTGGCCATCACGGATGACTCGGGCGTGGCGGGCAAGCTGTTTCGGGAGTTCGGGATCACGCGCGAGCGTCTGATGCGGGCGCTGCAGGATGTGAGGGGTAGTCAACGGGTGACCACGCAGAATCCTGAGGCGACTTACGAAGCGTTAGAGAAATATGGCCGCGATCTGACGCAGCTTGCCAGTCAGGGCAAGCTCGATCCGGTGATTGGGCGCGACGACGAGATTCGGCGTGTGATCCAGGTGCTATCGCGGCGGACCAAGAATAATCCGGTGCTGATCGGCGAGCCGGGTGTGGGCAAGACCGCGATTGTCGAAGGGCTTGCTCAGCGCATTGTCCGGGGCGATGTTCCGGAGGGGCTGAAGGAAAAGAAAGTTGTATCGCTGGATATGGGCGCGCTCATCGCAGGCGCGAAGTTTCGCGGTGAGTTTGAGGAGCGTCTCAAGGCTGTCCTTAAAGAAGTGCAATCGTCAGAGGGTCAGATTGTTCTGTTCATCGACGAGCTTCACACCGTGGTGGGCGCCGGGAAAGCGGAAGGCGCCATGGATGCCGGCAATCTGCTGAAGCCGATGCTGGCGCGCGGCGAGCTGCACTGCATCGGCGCTACTACGCTGGACGAATATCGCAAATATATCGAGAAAGATGCTGCGCTGGAACGGCGTTTCCAGACAGTGTATGTGGATCAGCCGAGCGTGGAAGATACCATTTCCATCCTACGCGGGCTGAGGGAACGCTACGAAGTGCATCACGGCGTCAGGATCAAGGATTCAGCGCTGGTGGCTGCGGCTGTTCTTTCCAATCGATATATTACGGATCGATTCCTGCCGGACAAGGCTATCGATCTGGTGGATGAAGCGGCGGCGAAACTGCGGACTGAAATCGATTCCATGCCCGCGGAGTTGGATGAAATGCTGCGGCGGATCATGCAGCTCGAGATTGAGCGTGAGGCGCTTAAGAAGGAATCTGATGCGGCGTCGAAGGACCGGCTGAAGAAGATTGAAAAAGAGGTAGCGGATCTCAAATCCGATTCGTCCGCTCTGAAAGCGCAGTGGCAGGCGGAAAAGGAAGGCGTGCAAAGGCTGCGAGCCCTGCGCGAGCAACTGGAGCAGACCCGCACTGAAATTGAGAAAGCCGAGCGGCAATACGATTTGAACCGCGCGGCTGAGCTGAAGTACGGCAAACTGACCGAGCTTGATCGGAAATTGAAAGCCGAAGAGGCGCGGTTGGCGGAGAAGCAGTCAGGCAAACGGCTTTTGAAGGAAGAAGTGGACGAGGAAGACATCGCCGAAGTGGTGAGCCGCTGGACGGGCGTTCCTGTATCGAAGTTGCTCGAAGGCGAAATGCAGAAGCTGCTGCATCTGGAAGAAGAGCTGCACAAGCGCGTAATCGGCCAGGACGAAGCTGTTCAAGCTGTGGCGGAAGCGGTGATGCGGGCGCGGTCGGGGTTAAAGGACCCTAACCGGCCGATCGGCAGTTTTATTTTTCTGGGACCCACGGGCGTTGGAAAAACCGAGTTGGCCCGAGCGCTCGCCGAATTCTTGTTCGACGACGAGAAGGCCATGATTCGCATCGACATGTCGGAGTATCAGGAGAAGCATGCGGTGGCGCGGCTCATCGGCGCCCCTCCCGGTTATGTCGGTTATGAAGAAGGAGGGCAACTAACGGAGTCCGTGCGACGTCGTCCATATTGTGTGGTGCTTTTCGACGAAATCGAGAAAGCCCACGGCGACGTATTCAACGTACTGTTGCAAATCCTTGACGACGGGCGTCTTACGGACGGGCAGGGCCGCACTGTCGACTTCAAGAACACGATTGTGATTATGACCTCGAACATTGGGAGCCATCGGATCTTGGAATATAGCGGTACTACTTTCGCCGGCGACAAGTTCGAGCGGATGAAAGATACGGTTTTAGAGGAGTTGCGCCATCATTTCCGGCCGGAGTTTCTGAACCGGGTGGACGAGATTATTGTTTTCCATGCACTTTCAGAGGAGCATTTGAAGCAGATTGTGGAGATCCAGCTCAACGGGTTGCGCAAGCGCCTGGCGGAGCGGCACATCGAGATTGAGTTGACGGATCGGGCGCGCGGGCATTTGGTTCGCGTGGGCTACGATCCAACCTACGGGGCCCGGCCGTTGAAACGGGCGATCCAGCGCGAAATTGAAACGCCAATGGCGCGCAAGATCCTGGGAGGCGAGGTACGCGACGGTTATCGCGTCAAAGTAGACGTGGACTCGTCGGGGAATCTGCAGTTTGAATCTAAAATCGCGAGCCGCGAGCGTGAAGCGGCTCTAAAGGAAGCATGAAACTATGAAAGGTCACATCCGTACATCCACGGCTGTTTTGTTGTTTACGATTGCGGTCCTGATCGGCGCGCTGTTTGTCGCCGTGGGTCAGCATCGTGTTCCCGTTTTTATCGACACCGCGCATGCGGCCGCAATGGAGCAGGGGCCGCTCACAAGCTTTGCCCCGGTAGTGAAGCGCGCCATGCCGGCTGTCGTCAACATTTCGTCATCCAAGGTGGTGAAGGCGCAGCAAATGCCGCGTGGCATGTTTGACGATCCGATGTTCCGTCAGTTCTTCGGCGGCCGCATGCCGGAGACGCAGCAACCCAAATCCCAGCGCGAGACCAGCCTCGGCTCGGGCGTGATTGTGAGCCCGGACGGCTACATTATTACCAATAACCACGTGGTGGACGGC
>JBEKJJ010000446.1:0-4101 GCA_050011295.1 Bryobacteraceae bacterium | reverse complement strand
TATCGCGACGCGATCCAGGAACTTCGGCGCAATCCCGAAGCTGGCTTCGAAAAGCTGGATCGCATCGGGGCCGTGCGCGAAGTCGCTTGGGCGGATCGTGCCGAAACTGTAGCGAGGGCCTTCGTGGAGTCAAAGAGCCGCGATGTTCTAGTTGTCTGCGGCACCCATGATGAGATCGACCGGGTGACGGAAGCAATTCGTGCCAGCCGGAAGCGGAATGGCGATCTTGGTGAGTCGTTGCCGGTGGCACGCGATGTTTCGTTGAACTGGACCGCAGCGCAGAAAAGCGATTTCCGTAACTATCGCGCCGGTCAACGATTGGCGTTTCATCGTGCCGTCAAGGGCATCACGAAGAATGAAACGTTTCATCGTGCCGTCAAGGGCATCACGAAGAATGAAACTTTAGAGGTTGTGCGGGTTGAAGGAAATGGAATCGTCACGCGCAGCGACCGCGGCGAAGAGCGGATTCTCACTGCCAAGCAGTTCAAGTCATTCGAAGTCTATGAGCGGCGCACCATCGATATTGCCGCCGGCGACAAGCTCTTGCTAACCGCTAATCGTCGGGATGCCAACTTTCGCGCCATCAACGGTGAAATCGTCACTGTCTCGCGTGTGGACAAAGACGGCCGCATGCGCCTCGATGACGGCCGCCACCTGCCAGCAGACTTCAAGCAGTTCACGCACGGATATGCCGTTACCGCACACCGCAGCCAGGGCAAGTCCGTGGATTCCGTCATCATCTCAGGCGACGGGATGCAGAAAGAATTGTTTTACGTCGCCGCCTCGCGCGGCAGGCAAAGTGTGCAAGTCATCACTAGCGACAAGGAACTACTGCGCGAGTCCGTCGCCCGCTCGACCGCGCGCCAATCAGCATCCGAGCTAGCCCGAAAGACTCGCCCAGGCCTTCACCAGGGATCATATCGAGGCGTTTCCGCAGCTCGCGAACTCGCCGCACACGCAGCCCTGCAGGAACCGTCGATACAGAAACATACTTGGCATCCCAGTGTGACAAAGCAAGTTAGAAGGGAACGAACACATGAGCACTCTTTCAGCCGATAGCCAGAGGTCATCGAAGACAACCACGCAAGAACGCCCCGCCGGGCTCGAAATCGTTCTCCTGAAGCGCACGTACGTGCTGCCCTGGAATCAATTCCTCTACGCTGAAGGCGGCGACGACGAGATCCGGGTTGCATTCACCACTCATGATGTTCTGGTCAAGGGGGGCGGCCTAAGCACCTTGCTAGCTGATCTCGCTGCTCAGCGCATCGCCCGATTGCAAAGGCCCCCGAGAGCAGACAATTTTTCTAACGGCACGGGGCCTTTAATCCGCGAGCTTTCCGTGACGAACATCGAATCCAACCGAAATGACAAATGATGCCGGTATTGCTCCTCGCCTTTCGTTGCCTGATCGTCCATCAAAGGGATGCAAATCCAACACGCCCGCAAATTCATAGGTAGAGGCTAATATAAAGAGAGGAGCCGGATAAGTATGATGCCGACCAACGAGCACGTCGAGGTTCGCAATGGCGGGTACTACGTTGCAGGGACTCGCATCGGGCTGGACGTGGTGGCCTACGACTTTCGGAGAGGACGCTCAGCGGAAGCGATTTTCGAGGCTTACCCATCCATCGGTTCGCTGGCGAAGGTCTATGGGGCAATCACGTTCATCTTGGAGCACCCGGCTGAAGTTGATGCCTACCTGAAAGATCAGGAGCGTATCTTCGAAGAAATCAAGACCCAACATCCGATGCCTGCCGATATGATTGAGCGGTTTGAGCGGGTAAAGAACGAGAGGTCCGCCAAGCCTGTTTGAAGATCACTTTTCAAGCTGACGCTGATCTTGATCCGGACATCGGAAGGGGATTGCGGCGCAGGGAGCCATCCATTGATTTCCAGGGAGCCGCTGGTGTAATTCCGGAAGGCACTCCTGATCCCCAAGTTCTGCACATTGCTGCCGATTCCGGCCGGGTTTTAGTAACCGGTGACCTTCGAACGATGTATGTCCACTTCAAAGAGTTCGTGGCACAGCGCGAGTCACCCGGAGTGCTGCTAATCCCATCGTCCCGGTCTATCGGCGCCGCAATCGATGGGCTCATCATTGCATGGCTAACCTGGTCTCAGGACGACTTACGGAACCAGGTGTGGTGGCTCCCATGATAGGCTGGCCCGGGTGCCAATCTCCCCTCCTAAATAGGCAAATTAGTAAAGGAGACACCATCCCTAAGCCTTCGGCTTAGGGGTCGCGCAAGCCCGCGCCATGCTCCAGTTGTTCGGCGTTTGTTCGGCATCTGTTCGGTTACTTTCCGGTGAATGTTCGCCGTGCGTTCGGTTGGTTTGTACTACACTAAATTTAGAGCCACTTTACCAGGAGTGCCCCGTGAGCGACAAGTTTCGAGCCATTCTCGATGCCTTACCGGAAAAACCGCCGCGCTCGCGCTTGGAACCGTACAGGGAGCTGATCGACGAATTGCGGCAGCGCCGGCGGACCTATCGGGAGATCGTCGGCGTACTCGCGGAAAAGTGCGACCTCCGGGTTTCGATTAGCACCATCCACGACTTTGTGCGAGCGAAATCGAAAGAAGCAAAGATTGCGGCGAAGCTTCTTCGAACCTCAGTGCCCAGTGCCGATATACGCAATCCAGAGTCTACAGCGCTTCGCCGGAGCGCGCCCCAGTTGAACCAGGGTAATCCAACAGCAGAGGAAGTTCAGCGAAGAATAGCCGCAGTCAAGCAACGGAAGGTTCCGCCTTCAACGAATCCTTCAGAAGGATTTCAATACAATCCGGACGAACCGCTACGGCTATTGAAGCCGTGAAACCCAATTTGGATGAGTTTGAAAATTGGTCGATGTGGCCCTTCCTTCGATGTGACATGTGAGTGTGGTGAACCTGAAATTCAATCTTAAATTCAGTGGGACTTGCACTCCGCGAGACCACCGATTGAAGTCCGCCTGGTCCGCATGGGGGAGCAAGGGCCGTGACACGGCCAAATGCTGGTGCCCGCCGGGACGTCCTCATAAGGTCGTAAGGACGGCCGAGGGAACGGCCATCGCTGGTAAACTAACCTAGACCAGATGACTCTTCTTGTGAACCTCAGCCCGCTTCTGCTCTTGGTGGGATTCGTTTGGCTGGCGCTGAGGGCAAATCGAAAGTTCAAAAAAGCGTCCCAAATGACACCGGGTTCTACCCAGTTCGAGAATCTGGTTGCATTGGAGGCGTACGACGTCGATGAGACCGGCTACTGGAGGCGGCTACCTTGGGTGACGGGCCTATTCTTCGGCGTTGCCATGGCCTTCATGACGCCCCTCATTCCGAGTACGAGCTACTCTCCTGCGATGACAGCGGTCCTTTCATTCGCTATTGGTGGGCCGATATTCGGTCTCTTCTTTCCGATGGGGCTACGGCGGCAAATCAGGGGTATCTGGGCCGGGCTCTACGCGGAGGCCCACGGAGCATCAACCCGCCAACTGCCAACGGGCTCTACTACTATCAGATCCCATGTACCTCGGTCAGGGGGAAGACGGGAATTATCGGTGTCCTCTATGTCGGGCGCGGCGGACTACTTTTCGCGCCTCGTAAACGAAGCTGGAAACCAGGACCAACTCTTGAGATATCCCCACTTGACGCAGTCAGTATCGCGCTGGTTCCGCCGCTGCCCCAGAACGTGATTCAGCGACTACTTATACCACGCCCACTGGAGCAGATCGAGATTAGGTGGAATGGCGCCAGCGCACGGTTCTTAATGCCTAGACCGGCTGATACGTGCTCGAAGATTGTGCGCTCTCTGGAGACGCTGCGGCGCATTCCAAAATAGGCGGCGGAATTCGCAATCCGATGGATTCTGCGACCGGACGCAATGAGGTCACATCATAAAGCGTTCGCTTCTGAAGGCCGGGCACTTTTACGAGAAGTCGGGGACGCACGAACCGAGATTCCCAGCCAGGTTACTCTGCACGGACCTATCGGGCATTTTCCGGCGACTTGACGCCACCACTCAAGGCGGCGTAACTGTGTTTGGATCGCCAAGGACTGCACGAGTCGTAGGTCATAAAATGGGAGGACCGTGGCTTCGGATTTGATCGACATCTGGGACCCCAAGACC
>JBEKJJ010000445.1:0-3747 GCA_050011295.1 Bryobacteraceae bacterium | reverse complement strand
CAGCGAGTCGCACTGGCCCGTGCGATGGTTTCGCATCCGAAGCTGTTGCTGCTCGACGAGCCGCTGGGCGCGCTCGACGCCTTGACTCGCTTGGAAATGCAGCGCTTGATCGAGGAAGTCTGGGGGCGGCAAGCTTTCACGGCGGTCCTGGTCACGCACGACGTCAGCGAAGCGGTTACGCTCGCGGACAGGGTCGTGGTGGTAGAAGATGGTCTTGTCCCGATGATTCGCAGAATCGAGCAGGCGCGTCCGCGGATTCGGGGCGATGCGGCACTGAGCGAAATTGAAGGTGAGATTCTCGCGCGAATTTTAGGAAGGATCTGAACCATGGTAGATATTCTCTCGCCCATTCAAATTGGGCCGTATCAGTTACCCAATCGGCTGATCATGTCGCCGATGACGCGTTGCCGCGCGGGCAACGGAAATGTGCCCGGAGCCATGAATGCTACGTACTACGAGCAACGTGCGAGTGCCGGTCTGATCGTCACGGAGGCGACGCAAATCTCGCTGCAAGGTGTCGGATATCCGAATACCCCGGGCATCCATTCGGCTGAGCAGGTGGAGGGATGGAAGCTGGTCACGAATGCCGTTCATGCCGCTGGCGGCCACATTTTCCTGCAGCTCTGGCATGTCGGACGCATCTCCCATCCGTCACTTCAGCCGGACGGCGTGCTGCCGGTGGCGCCTTCGGCGGTTCAGCCCGAGGGACAAGCTCCGACTCCTGAAGGCATGCGACCATTTGTGACGCCGCGCGCGCTCGAGCTCGGCGAGATTGCGCAAGTCGTGGAGCAGTATGGCGCCGCGGCAACCAACGCCAAAACCGCGGGATTCGACGGTGTTGAGATTCATGGCGCGAATGGTTATTTAATCGATCAGTTTCTGCGCGACAAGACCAATCGCCGCACCGACGCGTATGGCGGCTCGATTGCGAATCGCGCACGCCTCCTGATCGAGATTGCAGAGACGCTGGTGGCGGTGTGGGGCGCCGAACGCGTCGGAGTGCGTCTTTCGCCGCTCAACCCGTTCAACGATATCGCCGACAGCACGCCGGCCGAAACCTTCGGGTACGCCGTAGATCAGCTTAGCCAACTCGGTCTGGCCTTCCTTGATCTCGTTGAGGGCGAGGCGGATGGCGGCCTGGTTCTGAATGCGGCGCATTTCCGTTCCTCCTGGCGGCAGGTGCTGATTGCCAACAAGGGGTACGACCGGGCCCGTGCGAACGCTCTGCTGGCTAGCGGAGGCGCCGATGCCGTGGCGTTCGGAGCGCCGTTTCTCGCCAATCCGGATCTGCCGGATCGCTTTCGGCACGGGGCTCCGTTAAATCAACCGGACCGTTCCACGTTTTACGGAGGCGGCGACGCGGGCTATACAGACTATCCGTTTCTCCATTCGGACCTCGCCGCGACCAGGTAAGTTATCCAGCGACCTTTGGCACCGCGTTCGCACTGCCGGGTATGCGGACCGCTCCGTTAGCGACTACTTCGCCCCGCCGGCCATCCGCAGCCGGGCGCGTCAGCGATAACCGCGGGAAAACGTGCTCCGCAAAATGATAAGCCTCTTCCAGATGCGGGTAGCCGGAGAGGATGAAGGTATCGATGCCCAGGCTGGCGTATTGCTCTATCAGCGCTGCCACCGTTGCGCCATCCCCTACCATCGCGGTTCCCGCACCGCCACGAACCAGGCCGACGCCGGCCCAAAGATCGGGCTGCAGCCACAAACCGTCGCCCCCATTGCGCTGTAGCTCGAGCATTCGCTTCTGTCCTTCCGATTCGTATTTCGCGAGCACTTTCTGCCCTTCAGCGGCGATCTCGGGCGTGATATGTTCCACCAGCTTTTCGGCATCGCGTCGCGCTTCCGCCACCGTATCGCGCACGATCACGTGCAGCCGGATCCCGAAGCGTAACTCGCGCCCTTCGGCGGCCGCCAGTTCCCGTGCGCGTGCGATCTTCCCGGCCACGTGCTGCGGCGGTTCTCCCCAGGTAAGGTACATGTCGATGTGCCGGGCCGCGACCTCCATCGCCGCGGGCGACGATCCACCGAAGTAAAGCGGGATGTGGGATTGGGCGCCGGGAATCAGGTTTCTCGCGCCGCTCACGCGATAGTGCTTGCCGCTGTGTTCCACCGTTTCGCCGCGGTCGAGCGCGCGCCAAATGGAAAGAAATTCATCGGTCTGCTCATATCGCTCGTCGTGCGAGAGCCAGACCCCGTCTCCGCGCAATTCGTCCGTATCGCCGCCGGTGACGACGTTGATCAGAACACGGCCGCGCGTTTGCCGGTCCAGCGTCGTAGCCATGCGGTAAGCCAGGGTCGGGCTGATCAGCCCCGGGCGCACCGCAACCAGAAACTTAAGCCGCTCTGTGACGGACCCCAGTGCCGCCGCAGTCATCCAGGCGTCTTCGCAGCCGCGCCCCGTCGGCAGTAAGACGCCTTCGTAGCCCAGAACATCGGCGGCGCGCGCCACCTGGGAGAAATAGTCGAAGGTGGCGGCTCGTCCGCCCTTGGTAGTCCCCAGGAATCGTCCATCACCCTGGGTGGGAATAAACCAGAAAATGGAAAGTGTCATTGCTCTCCTTTAGGGGCCGAGAACCAGCACGGCTGCTCTTACGTCAATGCTCCTGGGCAACAGACCGAGTTGCAGATATCGATCCGCCAGCGCCTGTTGAGAAGCAATCAGCTCGGCACCGACAGTCTCTGTGTCATAGCGGTTGCGACGTTGCTCGGCCAGGGCGACGGCATTGAGCGGGATGCCCGTCTCCGTGGACAGGAAGCGATTCACTTCGTCGCGATGATCTTTCGCCCACGTCTTGATGCCTTCCAATTCGCTCAGAAATTCCTTCAAGCGCCGCGGTTCCTGCTCCGCAATGTGCCGGCTGGCCAGATAGTATTCGCGGCCGTCCACGAAGCCTTTTCCGGTGGCGAGGGAGCGATAAAGGCCTCGCTCTTCCGCCGCCGCCAGGTACGGATCCCAGATCGCCCAAGCGTCAATCGCGCCGGTCTCCAAGGCTCCGCGGCCATCCGGCGGAGCGAGGTACATCGGCGTGATATCGGCGAGTGACAGCCCGTTCTTCTCCAGATAGCGCAGCACCATCGTGTGCGCGCTGGTGCCCTTGGCAAACCCGACCCGTCGTCCCCGCAAATCCGAAGCCTGACGGATCGCCGACTCCCGTTTCACCAGAATGCCGGAACTTTCCGGGCTAGCCGAGGAAACCGCGAAGTAGACGAAAGGGATACCCGCAGCTTGCGCAAACAGCGGCGGCGAATCACCTGTGTGTCCAATATCGATGCTCCCAGCGTTCAGTGCTTCCAACAGCGGAGGACCGGATGGGAATTCCGTCCAGACGAATCGGACGCCTTTCGACTCGAACGCCTGAGACAGCTTTCCCGAAGCCTTGAGAATCGAAAATGTGCCCCATTTTTGATAGCCGATCCGCAGCGTTTCGGTCGGGTTTTTCGATGCCGGGCTGCACCCGGAAAAAGCCAATACAACCAGGGCGAGGGTGGAGCGAGAGCGGAGTTTTATTGCCTGACACAGCATTTCGAATAAACTAGACTATTTCGATAGGATAATAGATGATTCTATCGCAACTCGACGGAAATGGCGATTTCGGCCTATTCTTTTAGAAGCCCATGATCCTGAAAATCCGGCAGGTTGGCGAGTTGGTGCTGCGGCAGAAGAGCCGCCCTTTATCATTCGAGGAGATTGCCAGCGAGTACGTGCGGAATCTCATCGAGTCCATGCGTGAGACG
>JBEKJJ010000444.1:0-3836 GCA_050011295.1 Bryobacteraceae bacterium | reverse complement strand
GAATTGGATTTTTCATCCAACTTGAAGAAGCGAGTGGAAAGCGGGTCTAATCCGGCCAGACTGGAAGGGTCATATGGCTGGAGGAGAATGGTGAGGCCGAAATCGTCCGGCCCGGAAATCTTCGTGGCCTTACCGGCTGCGCCGAGAGTGGCGCGGGGAAGGGGATTGTCGACGGTTTCAAGTTTCAGGTTCGCGGTTGGATCTGATCCTGCCACACCTGGCACCAGGATTGCTTCGGCATTTGCCATAAAGTGCCTCCTTGTTTTCGCTGTTTACATCGGGATTAACAGTTTGGCGAGCGAAGCTGAAGCGCCTTGGAGACGCTCCAGTTCGACGCCCGAGATTTCACGATCGTCGGAGAATGCCGCGCCCACCACTGCCACAACCGCGCCGCTCTGATCGCGGACTGGAAGTGCTATCGCGGCCCGCGCGTCCACGGCCTTGGCGCCCGGCTTCACGGCTCCTGTCCGATCCTCCTGCAGGTTACAGGTTTGAACGGGCTCCCCGCGTTCCAGCGCGAGGCCGGCCATTCCTTTGCCCGAGGGTACCCACGCGACAATCTGCTGAACCTTCTCGGGAATATTTTGGGAGGCTGCCAGCACCAAGCCTCCCTTCTGGTGGAAGTGAACCGTGCCGGCAACGGCGCCCGCTTCGTTGAGAAACGCCGCCAGCCAGGCTTGTGCTGCTTCGTTGATTTGTCCCATTGCTTTCCTACGGGAGTGTAATTAGAGACATGGTTGAGTCATTATACGCAGTTTTCGTGCGAGCGGGGTAGCCCTTTTGCCTTAATAAATGCTACAGGGTCGGCCTGAAGGGGGCAGAAGTCCGCCACTCGAACGATACAGCTTTCCTTTTTGACCTCACTCTAGTAAAGTATCCTTACTGCCGGAAATGAGTTACTTCAATCTCGTTACAAAAGATCGCATTTATCAGCACGGAGTGCGCCTATGGTTCGTTTAAGAGCCGAGCTGTTTCAGGACTTGAACGGAACGGTGGAGGGTTTGCGCTGCGCCCTGCAGAATGCCATCGAACTCGAACACGCCACCATTCCGCCGTATCTCTACGCTCTGTATTCAATCAAGCCTGGTGCGAACCCGGAGATCGTAGGGCTGATCAAATCGATTGTGCTGGAAGAGATGCTGCACATGTCGCTGGATTGCAATATCTTGAACGCCATTTCTGGAACCCCCAAGATCGACGATCCGAACTTCATCCCGAAGTATCCAGGACCGTTGCCCGGCGGCGTGGAAAGCGATTTAACGGTTGATCTGGCGCCCTTCTCGAAGCAAGTGGTCCAGGACACGTTCATGGTGATTGAGGAGCCGGAAGATCCGCTGCACTTGCCCGTGCTGAAACTGGCGGAAGGCGAAAAACCAACCACCATCGGCCAGTTCTATGCAGAAATCATCAACCAGTTGCGGACGCTCGGCGATGGGATCTTCACCGGCGATCCAAAGAAGCAATTGACCACCGGCTTCGGGTACCTGCAGACCATCCATGTGCACAACGTCGAATCCGCGGTGGAGGCAATCAAGCTGATCGTGGACCAAGGAGAGGGAACCAAGACATCCCCGTTCGATCCGGAACATGAGCTGGCCCACTACTATCGCTTTGCGGAAATCTATCACGGGAAAAAAGTGATTCGAAACCCGGCGTCGCCGGGCTTTGCTTACGGCGGCCACAACATTTCGTTCGACCCGGCCGGCGTATGGCCCGTGATCGCGAATCCGAAGGGAACCTCGTACCCCGCCGGTTCGAAAGCCCGGAGTCTGAACCACGCATTCAACTACACATACACCAGCCTGCTGAAGGCGCTCGAACTTACATTTAACGGCCAGCCCGATCAATTAGGACCGGCTATTGGGTTGATGGAATCCATGAAGGCGCAGGCGATGGTATTGATGGCGACAGAAACAGTTCCGGGGCAAACCGCCGGGCCATCTTTTGAGTACACGCCGGTGAAAGAGTAGCGACATGCCCAAATCGAATTGGTGGATGTACCATGGCGATCAAGCGCACACCGGCCTCGTGACGGGGAGCCGGATTACTTCCCGAAATGCCGCCACTCTGAAACTTCTGCACGATATCGAGATTCCAGGGCCCGTGCTTTCCGTCCCAGCAGTGGTGGACGGTTTCGTCTATGTCGGGCTGGCCAACAGCCATCTGGCGCCAGGAGCCAATGGCGGGCAGTTTCTGAAGATCGACGCGCAGACCGGACAAACAACTGCAACTTTTGAATGGAGCATGGATCCCGCCGAAGGCGACTCGCACGGTTTCATGGGCATGGGTTGCACGGCAGCCATAATCAATGGTCAGGTTTACTTCACCGCGTTCAACGGAAAAATCTATTGCCTCTCCGCGGACGACCTGCACCAGGTCTGGGTGACCGATCTGCGGCATGCGGACCCTGTGCACAATCAGCCCGTCACCAATGTGGGCTCTGTCGGCTATCCGCCCGCTGCCGGTTGGAGTTCACCGCTGATCGCTACCGATATTTTGAACGGCTGCGTGTTCGTAGGCATAGGGGAAGGCGAGAATCCCACGCTGTTCGGCTTCGTATTCTGTTTGGACCTATCGACGGGGAACGTGAACTGGGTATACTGCGTGTGCCCGTTCGAGGAGGGAGTGGCGAACCAGCCCAATGTTCTGCCTCCCGCCGTAGTCAAGGGCGATCTGGCGCCACCCTTCAGCGTCGGTCCGCGGAATCCGCCTACTCGTGGGTGTTCGGTGTGGTCGGCGATCGCTTACGATGACTTGCTCGGACGGATTTACTGTACCACCGGTAATCCCGTGCCCGACTCCACGCTTCCTTCGAAAGGCTTCTCCAACGGGATATTGGCTCTGGATGCCACTTCCGGCGAGTTCCGTGGATTTTTTCAGGCGCTTCCTGAGAGCAGTTATCGCAAAACCGATGTGGATGTGGATTTCGGCGGCTCGCCCGTGCTGTTCACCGTGAACGGGCGCAGGCTGGTGGCCGCCGGTTGCAAGAATGGCGGATTCTTCGTGCTGGATGCGGTGACCATGCAGTTGGTTCGCTGGCGGCAACTGCTGCCTTACTATAACGACGGAACTCAGATTCCTTCAGTGGACCCGCACGTGGGTCCTAACGATCTGCGGCTGGATCCACTGGTTCCGAATCGGATGTCCACCGGCGAGGACCAGGAGAACTATTCGGGCACTTACAGCACGCCCGCCATTTATTCCGATCTGGGGCGAATCTATATCGGCGTCGGCGGCAACAACTATCACACCGTGGAAGCGGGTATCGATTATGCAACCACTCCCTTTTTGCGGGCGCTGGATTGGGAAACGCTGGCTGATGCTTGGGAGATGGATTCCAGCAATCCACGCCTGTATGTGAATCCGCAGCCACCCATGTATCGCACGCCCGGGGAATCGGGATTGAGTTCGCCGGCGGTAGTCAACGATGTGGTTTTCTGCTCCACTTCGAAAATCGCGGTTTATGCGTTCGATGCTTATAGCGGCAAGATGCTATGGGAGGACCAACTCGGCGAACAAACCGGGGGATTCAACGGAGGCTACGGGTATTGTTTGGGCCCGGCCATTGCCGGCGATTTTGTGGTTGCGGGCGCGCTGGTGTTCGGCAAACGCGGCGGCGTTCTTCGAATCTATTCGCTGCCGGATTCCGGCGCCTAGAGGAGGCTGAAAATGGACAAGTCCGTATCATTCGAAAAAGACATCGTTCCCATTTTCCGGCAGTTCCGCGATTCCATGATGTGGCGGCTCGATTTGACGAGCTTCGACGACGTCAAGGCCAACGCGTCCGCGATTTATGGCCAGATCGTATGGACTCCGGGGACACCGCCGACACCGCC
>JBEKJJ010000443.1:0-3851 GCA_050011295.1 Bryobacteraceae bacterium | reverse complement strand
GGGCGAAGGGTTCCATCCAATCAGGCCTCGCTCCCGTCCGCGCCGGCGGCCGGAACGCTGCCTCCATCATTTCGTAAGTCACCCGGCCAAAGAGGAGGGCATCGGCTTGGTCGAGGTTCTCGGCCGCGTGACGATGCAAGTCTTCGTCCGCGAACATTTCACGATGATCGCAGCACCCGTCCAATGTGACGTTGATGGAATACCGAAGGGGTCGCATTACGCAAGAGTACCGCCGATGGGGTAGAGCAGCAAGGTTACAAGGTTAGCAAGGTTAGCCCGCGCGCCATTCGCATCGTCCGAGTGGTCAATGCAATGGACGAACTCCTGGGGACGAGGGCTCTACCGGAGCGCTGGTCGCGCTCTGGGTCACTGTGTGCTGAGGTGGGGACGGGGCGTGCTGTCCGTTCCGCACGCCCCTTTCCTCGCTCCGGCTCTCTTCCTCCGCTACGCTTTAAACAGTTTTTCCTTGACGCCGAACACTCCTGCACAATCGAGTTGCCAGCGTCGCTGGCCGGTGTCACTTCTTGTTCGATCCCGGCACTCCCTGGGATGAGTTCGTTCAGAGCTATCCGTTGTCCATTTGGGTGGGGTGTGAGCGAAGCACGTATGAACAGATCCATGCCATACTCACGACGAGTCTAACCCGCGGCGAGTGGGTGTTTAGCAGATATGCGGAAGCGAGTGATTACTGCCGATTCGAACGGCTGACGTGATCGTGTGCTTCTCGCTGCCTGAAATACACAAGGGCCCTTTCGATCGAATGCCGGTTGCGGAGTCTTTATCGGAGGGCATTCCAGTCATCACCAAGGACGGGAGTCTTGCTTTGTGCTATTCCGACGATCTGGCGATGTTCTGCCGAATCGAACTCCTGCCGGGCTCGTTTTTATGTGATATTACCCCAATGAGGAGTCAATCATGAGCGATACCGTTCCGGCCACAACCAAGAAGCTCGTCGGATACTTCGAAGCTGGGGACATCGGCGCGAAGCAATACTTCGTCCCGGACATTCCGGCCGACCTGTTGAGCCATGTCATTTATGCCTTCGCCGACGTGACGCCCGCGGGCGAGTGCGTCTCCGTAGATGCGAAAGACGATGGGATCAATTTCCCCTTGCTGGCCGACCTGAAAGCAGAATACCCGCAACTCCGCGTGCTTATTTCGGTCGGCGGGGCCTCGCACTCAACAAATTTCTCAGCCGTCGCCGCCGACCAGGGACTTCGCACGACATTCGTGCAATCCAGCGTGCAGTTCATGACACAGAATGGCTTCGATGGCATCGATATCGATTGGGAGTTCCCTTTGCCCAAAGACAGCGCGAATTTCACCACTCTGCTGCAGGAATTGCGGAGTCAGTTGGAAGCTCAAGGCGCCGCCGATGGCCGGAATTATCTGCTAACGATCGCGGCTCCCGCAGGGCACAAGAACATCGAGAATCTGCAACTCGCGCAGATCCATCCGTTGCTCGATTGGATCAACCTGGAGACCTACGACTTTACCACCGCTCGAAGCGCGACGACGAATTTCAATGCACCGCTGTTCACCTACAAAGGAGATCTCAACGTCGATGCAGCGGTCCAGAGCTATCTCACGGGAGGCGTCCCGGCCGGGAAGATCGTCCTCGGCGTGAGGTTTGTCGGCACCGGCTGGCAGGGAGTCGGGCCGACAAATAATGGGCTCTATCAGGACGACACCGGCCCTGCGCAGGGGACCTGGGATATTGCGGGGGCCCCAACCGGCAGTTTCGGTTACCAGGACATTGAGGACAACTACCTTGCCAGTTCCACGCGTAGTTGGGACAGTAAGGCGCAGGTCCCCTGGTTGTATAACGCCGACACCGGGATCATGATCAGCTATGAGGATACGGAGTCGCTGGCTGCGAAGGTGAACTATGCTGTGAGCAAAGCGCTCGGCGGCGTCATGGTCTGGGAGTTGGGCTCCGATGACAACGAGGGCCGGCTGGTGAACGCCATCGCGGCGGCGCTGGTTTAGCTCCTGCCTCCAGGCGCAATCCCACCGCTATTCGGGCCTCCAGCACTGATCCAGGTCTCTGTCAGTCGGCACCGGATGTTGGTGGGACGTGCCGTCTGGGCTGCCCGTGTTTGTTCGGACCAGTATTCCCATCGGCAGGCGAAACCGTCTGCTGTTGTTACCGAAAACTGCGTCCGGGCCATCCAGCGAGTCATCGTGTTAGAGTACACGACCGCGCTTTCGCCAATGCTCTGGAATGCCAACCAGAGGTGTGCTCACTTCTTCCCCAGCCGCGATCAGACGCTTGGCCTTCTCACCATCTCCGGCGGCGTGCCCGCTAGACCTTCTCAGTCAGGTGGTTCGCGACGCAATCCAGTTGTTCCAGCTTCATCTTGTCCGGGTCGATGTCCCACAGCAAGGCGCTGCGATCGACGAACATCCCGATCTCTTTCCGGATTAGCTCCTCACAGCGCGCCGCAGCCGAGTAATGCCACCCGTATTGCTCACCAAGGCAAGCCGGTACGCGTTGGGCTCGATTCTACCCATCGAATCGCCGCGCAATTCGATGGGGTGTCTGGAAATTTATCGGTGGCCGCGTGGTGCCTCATGACCATGCGGGTCATGCATTGCCTGGCCGTGAAATTCCGCGCGGTGTTCCGCTGGATGTTCACCGCGCGCCGGAAAACTTCCATGGTAGCCCTTGCGATAGTCGAAATGATGATCGACGTGTCCGTAGAAACGATCCGGCCCGTGAAACCAGGGCCCGGCACCGATGAAGATACCGCCTGAAAACCACTCCGGCCCATAATACCCGTCAGGGGCGCAGTTATATGGCGGAACTTCGTAGTATCCGTAAGGACAAACAGGCGGTTCTCCAATGGAGACCGCAACCTGCGCCTGCGCGCGATTACCGGTAGCCAAAACCATCCCAATGCCAACCGCCAGAAAACAGAAGCTCTTTAACATTTGCGTTCCTTTCCCTCCCACGCTAGTGAGACCCGCGAACTGAATTCATGTTTCAAGCTGGCTTATGAATTCCTACGCAGCATCACTCTGGCGAGGGCCACTGCGGCCTAATCTCACGTCAAAGCCGCCATGAGCGACCACCAAATTCGCTCGGGTCGCGACGGCGGGCCAGGCGGCCCGGACGTGCACAACCCGTTGGCAAAAGTAGCCATCCCACCCGTTGCCCGGCTACACCATCGTTTTCATCGATTACAACTGCTCCGCTGTTCCGCCCCACTCCGCAGGATGCACATCCGCCACCGACTGCGAAAAGGTCCACGAGCGTCCGGCAAAGTCATCCGCGTTGTATTGCCGCTCGCCGTACGGGTGAGTCATCGGCTCTTGTGTGATCCGCGCCCCGTGATCCCTGGCCCGGTTACAGTGGGTATCAACATCCTCGACTCGAATCGTGACCGAGTGTCCCAGGCCCAGCATCGCATTGACCTCGTTTGATCGCATCTCCCTGACGATCACTGCGCCATCGCCCATGTTCAACTGAACGCGATGGTTACCGATGCGCAAACGCACACTAAAACCGAATGCATCACACAACCAGGCGGCCGCCTGATTCACATCCGGATAAGCCAGCACTGGAATTACGGTGGCGCGGGGTATCGATCGGTTCGAGAGCATCCTGTTTGATCCTTCTCCCGGTGCGCGAATTATTGAAGCTCCGGCGGATCTTCCTCCAGCTCCTCCAGGTCCGGCTTCGCGCCATCGATGTGGCGATCCTCTTTCTCCCACTCGGACGGGAGGTCCTCAATCGGCTCCGGGATGTTGCCGTCCTTTATATCTTCATTAATCTTCTTGTCGATTGGCCTCATAACTTCAGTCTCCCATCTTTGGACGCTACGCGGACTCGAATATTGCGCTATTCT
>JBEKJJ010000442.1:0-6864 GCA_050011295.1 Bryobacteraceae bacterium | reverse complement strand
TCCGTCTATGTGGAGGGCATGGGTGTGGCCACGGGCATTGCGTTCGATCAGGACGAGAACCTCTACGTGGGCGATCGCGGCGGCACCATTTTCAAGATCAGCCGCTCGCGCCAGATTTACGTGTTCGCGACGCTCGAAGCATCGATCGCCGCTTATCATCTGGCCTTTGGAACTGACAATCATCTTTACGTCACCGGACCCACTACATCTAGCTTCGATTCGGTCTACCGAATTTCACCCGCAGGCGAAGTGGAAACTTTCTATCGGGGCCTCGGGCGTCCCCAAGGCATTGCGTTTGACGTTGAGGGCCGCCTGTACGTCGCCGGGTCGCTCGGTGGACGGCGCGGCGTGGTGCGCTTCGATCAAAAGCGCAATCCCGAGTTGTTCCTCTCAGGGCCCGGCATAGTCGGCCTGGCTTTTACGCCCTCGCGTGCTCTGCTCGTTACCACCAATAGCGCGCTCTTCCGCGCCGACGTCGGGATCAGCGGCAGGCCTCTTCCGTAATGGCGGATGCTGAAATCATAGCGATCGGCTCCGAGCTGCTCACTCCTCAAAAGGTCGATACAAATTCTCTCTATCTCACCGACCAACTGAACGCGCTGGGCGTGGAAGTGGTTCGCAAAACCGTGGTCGGCGATGAGCGCGAGCGGTTGATGGATACCATTCTCGGTGCCGTGGCCCGTTCTCAAATCATCGTTCTGACCGGCGGCCTGGGTCCAACCGAAGACGATCTCACGCGCGATGCCGTTGCTTCCGCGCTCGGCCGATCGATGGTGTTCCGCCAGGATATCTGCGATCAGATTGAAGAGCGCTTCCGCCGCTTCCAGCGAAAAATGGTGGAGATCAATCGCCGCCAAGCTTACATTGTGGAAGGCGCGGAGGTACTGGCCAACGACCGCGGCACTGCACCTGGACAGTGGATCGAACAGAACAGCACAGTGTTGATGCTGCTGCCCGGTCCACCGAATGAACTGAAATCAATGTTCGAAAAGCGCTGCCTGCCGCGTCTCCAGAAACTTTTGCCGCCTCAGGTGATTCGGACCTTGATGCTGCGCGTGGTTGGGATGCCGGAATCGGATCTGGATCAATTGATCGCGCCGGTTTATTTGCGATATCCGAATCTGGCCACTACCATTCTGGCGGTGTCTGGGGAGATTCATATCCACTTGCGTGCGCGGTCATCGGATGCCAGCCAGGCTGAAGCGCTCATCGCGGAAGTGGCCTCACAGATTGAGCCGCTCATCGGCGATCGAATCTATTCGCGCAATGGCGATTCGTTGGAAAAGGTGGTCGGCGATCTGCTTCGCGCGCGCCACGCGCACTTGAGCGTAGCCGAGAGCGCAACTGCTGGCCTGCTGGGTGGACGCATAACTGCCGTTCCTAACAGCTCCGATTATTTTCTGGGCGGCTTCGTCACGTACTCAGATCAAATGAAGACCAAGCTACTGGGCGTCACGCCCGAGATGCTGGCTGAACACACGGCGGTGAGCGAACCGGTGGCGAAAGCAATGGCCGAAGGCGCTCGGGAACGAACCGGCTCCGACTATGCATTGTCGATCACCGGCTACGCGGGCCCGGATGGCGAAAAAGTGGGCCTGGTTTTCATCGGACTCGCTACGCCCAACGGAAGTGAAGCGCGCCGCGTGCAATTTCCCGGCGATCGCGAGCGCGTTCGAGCGTTTTCAACCAACATCGCCTTGGATTTGCTGCGACGAAGTCTTTTGGCATGAAGTGGGCTGTTCGCGCCTGCTTGCTTATTTGCGTTTATTCGCGTTCATTCGCGGCCAATAACGATCTTCTAATCCGCAACATCACCCTCATCGACGTCGCCACCGGTACGGCCACGCCTTCGCGATCCATCCTGATCCACAATGCTCAAATCGCATCTATCGGCCCCCCGCTCCACGTTCCACTGTCAACCCGAATTATCGACGCCTCCGGCAAATTCGTCATCCCCGGCCTGTGGGACATGCATGTCCATCTCACTGCGCGCGAGCAGTTGCCCGCTTACTTGCGCTACGGCATCACAGGTGTGCGCGATATGGGCAGCGATTACGACCGCGTCAACGTTTGGCGCGGCGAAATTCAGAAGGGCAGTCTCATTGGACCGCATATCGAAACGTGTGGCCCAGCGCTCGATGGCGTTCCTTCCGGAGACCCCAAGCGGCCTGTGCGCGTAGTGCGAACTCCGGAAGAGGCGCGCACGATCTTCAATCAGCTCGACGACGAGAGTGTGGATTTCATCGGCATCCTTCCACAACTTCCGCGCGATGCCTACTTCGCTCTCATCGAGCGCGCACGCAAATATTATTTGGCGGTAGCCGGCGACGTTCCTGCGCCGGTGAGCGCGCTCGAAGCTGTGGAAGCACGCCAGAAGAGCATCGATCATATGTCCGGTATTCTGCTGGCGTGTTCCAGCGAGGAGAAGCGGCTGCGCCAAGCGTACGTTCAGGCGCTCGAAAGCGGCGACCGGGAGGCACTCGCTGACGTGCGAACCGCGGCGATCGAATCCTTTGCCCAACAGAAGGCCGCCACTTTGTTCGGGCGTATGGCGTTGTTCGAAACGCGCTTAGTCCCGACACTGGCTGAGCCGCATGAGAAGCTGCTGGACATGTTGCGAGCTGGAGTGGTCATCCTGGCCGGAACGGATGGCGGAAAGCCGGGCGAATCGTTGCACGACGAACTGGAGCTGCTGGTGGCGGCCGGCCTGACGCCCGCCCAGGCCCTGCGCAGCGCTACTCTGGAGCCGGCTCGATATCTGGACGCCCTATCGCTCGGCACGGTTGAGGAAGGCAAAACCGCAGACCTGGTGATTCTGGACACCGACCCGCTCGCTGACATTCGGAACACCCGCAAAATCGCTGCGGTGATCCTCGGCGGAAAATATTTGACGCACGCCTATTTACAACGTCGCCCGTAACTGTTTATACTTGACATAGTCTAACTATGTCAGAGCCCAAAATGCGCGACGAAATCCCTCCCGGCACGCTTTACATGCTGATTCTGAAGACGCTGATGCGCGGCAGTGAGATGCACGGTTATGAGATTGCCAACTCCATCCAGCAGATTTCCGACGACATTCTGCAAGTGGAGGAAGGCTCGCTCTATCCGGCATTGCAGCGGATGCTGTTGAAGGGTTGGGTGACGGCCGAGTGGGGCGTCACGGCCGGCAACCGGCGCGCCCGTTATTATCGCCTGACCCCTCTGGGACGCAAGCAGCTGCAGGCGGAGCTGGCGCAGTTCCAGCGGGTGAACGGGGCGATCCAGAGAATTTTGCAGACCACGTGAGGAGCGACGCAAATGGAATGGCTCAATGAATTCGGGCGGCGGATGCGGCAGCTTTTTCGCCGCAAACAATGGGAAGACGATCTGGCCGAAGAGATGCGCCTGCACCTGGATTTGCGCGCCGCCGACAAAGGGTCGGAAGCACTCGCAAAACGCAAGTTCGGCAACGCGGCGCTGCTGCGCGAGGAGAGCCGCGGTGTTTGGGGATGGGCTTTTTGGGATAACCTCGCGCAGGACGTTCGCTACGCGCTACGCACCCTCGCTGCCAATAAGGGATTTGCCGCTGCTGCCATTCTTTCGCTCACGCTCGGCATAGGCGCGAACACGGCCATTTTCAGCATTGTCAATGCCGTCATGCTCCGGGCTCTATTTGGGAAGCGCTGCGTGATTCTCAACAGGCTTTTTCCGGTGTGCTCGCCTACTCGGATGACCGCTTCGATCTCGCGAATGGAGGTGAGAGCCATTTCTCGAACGGTCTCTGGGTGAGCGGTGATTTCTTCCGCGTCCTCGGTGTCCCGGCTCTGCGCGGGCGCGTATTCTCAACCGATGACGACCGTCACGGCGGTGGACGCTCCGGTCCTGTGGCCGTTGTCAGCTACGCTTTTTGGCAAGCCAATTTCGCCGGCGATCCGAACGTTCTCGGCCGGACCATCAGCCTCAACCGGCACAATTTTGAAATCATCGGCGTCACGCCTCCGTGGTTTCGTGGTCTGATTGTGGATCAACCGTTCGATGTTGCTATTCCTATCGGCTGTGAACCTCTTCTACATACCGATCAAAGCGCGCTAGACCACAGGTCCTGGTGGTGGCTGCGTATGATGGGACGCCTCAAGCCCGGAGAAACGCCGGAACAAGCCCAGGCGCAGATGAATTCGATCGCGCCGGAGATAAATCGCGCGACCGTGCCCACTGGATGGGACGCCGCAGGACAAGAACGGTACCTCAAGCGCAGTTTTTGGCTCGAATCCGGCGCGGCCGGTATCTCCATCACGGGGTCAACATACAAGACTGCGTTGTTCACGCTGATGTCGGTGGTGGGTCTCGTACTTTTGATCGCCTGCGTCAATATCGCCAACCTGCTTCTGGCTCGGGCGACATCCCGCCAGCGCGAGATTTCCATTCGTCTGGCGATCGGCGCATCGCGGACGCGCGTAATTCGACAGTTGCTCACCGAGAGCCTTCTGCTGGCCTTCGCGGGAGCAGTTTGTGGTCTGCTGTTTTCCGTTTGGGGCGCGCGGCTGCTGGTGCGTTTGCTTTCCACGAAAGCCAACAATCTTGATATCAGTCTTTCGTCCGATCTGCAGGTGCTGGCGTTTACTGCGGCCATTGCCGTGTTCACGGGTCTGCTCTTTGGATTGGTCCCGGCTCTGCGCGCCACCGGCATCAGTCCGAATCATGCATTGAAAGAGAATGCGCGAGGCACCGTGCAGGGCGGGGCGCGATTCACGCTCGGAAAAGCGCTGGTTACCGGGCAAGTGGCGCTGTCCTTGATGCTGCTCACCGCAGCCGGACTGTTCCTGGGAACCATACGAAACTTTCTGAAACTGGATCCCGGTTTTAATCCTCACAATGTGCTGCTGGTTAAGACGGTGGTGCCCGCAGACCGCATTCAACGACAGCTCCGGTCTCCTTTCTTTAGCAAGGTTCTTTCCGACCTGCGCACTCTTCCGAACGTTCGTTCGGCGGCCAGTTCCATGATGGCGCCGGTCGGTCACGATTTTTGGAACCAGGACGCGCGGCCGCAGGGCTACCAGCGGCAGCCGGGCGAAGAGGACGTTTTGGTGAATCTCAATCGGGTCTCACCGGGATATTTTCGGACCATGGAAACCTCTCTGCTCATGGGTCGCGATTTCTCAGATCGGGATACACTTGCTTCGCCCAAGGCAATGATTGTCGGCGAGGAAACGGCTCGGCACTTTTGGCCGAATCAAAATCCGATCGATAAAACCATCGCCATGGATGGGCCCGGCCACGACGTTACGTATCAGGTGATCGGCGTCGCAAGAAACGCCAAGTACGCAGAGCTCGACGAGCCACTGATCAAGACCGGTTTCGTCGCATCCACGCAGGACCCAGAGCCTGGCTCCGAACAATACTTCGAAATCCGGTTTGATGGCCCGGCGGAAGCGGTCATTGCCGCAGTTCGCCCAGTGATTGCTGCGATTAATAAGGACGCAGCTCTCGAAATCCGCACGCTGGATGAACGGATCAGCGACTCGCTGGTGCAGCCGCGGTTAGTCGCGCTGCTTTCTTCCTTCTTCGGATTCCTGGCACTGCTGCTCGCCACTATCGGACTCTACGGCGTCATCTCTTACGCTGCCGCGCGACGCCGCGGAGAAATCGGGATTCGAATGGCACTGGGCGCGGCCGAGGGCGCCGTCACGTGGTTGGTCCTTCGCGACGTTGCGTTCATCCTGACTATCGGGACGGCTTTGGGTGTCGGAGTTTCGGTGGTTGCAGGCCGTTTCATCAAGAGCTTGCTCTTCGGCCTGGAAGCCACGAATCCAGCGACCTTGGCGCTGGCTGCCGCGGTTTTGTGTACGTCAGCCATTTTTGCCGCCTACCTTCCGGCACACCGCGCCGCGAAGATGGATCCCATGACGGCGCTCCGCGAGGAATAAACTACTCTGCGTTCGTGGTGGCGCTTCCTGCCGGTCGCGGCTCGGTTTGTCGTGCATGGTTCGAGAGGGAACGGATATGGTTCAAGACGGAACGGATGAAGATGAGAGAATAGTTTGTATCCATGCCCTTCCAGGTGTTCCACGCTGAGTCGAAGAGCGTTCTCAGCGCTACCACCGGATTCATCGCACAGGCTGGCTTCACGCATTCACTTACTCCCGCCCGCAATTGCACTTTTGGCTGCTCGTATTGTTACGTGCCGACTATGGGGATTTTCGGCGGTCTGAAACCTGACGATTGGAAACACTGGGGTCAATTCACGACATTCAAATCGAATGCGCCGGAATTGCTGCGGCGCCAGTTACGCTCGGGGCAAGTGATTTATTGCTCGCCGGTGGTGGATCCCTACCAGCCGGCCGAAGAATCCGTGGAATTGATGCCGCGTATCCTGGATGAATTGCTGGCGCGGCCACCGAGGGTTTTTGTCATCCAAACGCGTGGCCCTTTAATCCTGCGGGATCTTGAAAAGCTTGTGGCGCTGGCGCGGCTCACGGCTCTGCGTGTGAGTTTTTCGATTACTACGAATCGCGAAGACGTTCGAAAACTCTATGAACCGCATTGTGCTCCGATTCATCAGCGCGTTGAGACTATTCGCTGCTTGCGCGCCGCTGGGATTGACACTTTCGCAACGCTTGCGCCTCTGCTGCCGTGCGATCCTGAAGAGTTGGCGGGGCTGGCGCTCAAAGCTACCGAGCGCGACATCGTTGGCGATGCGCTGCATGTCCGATCGGTGAAGCCGAACGGCGCAACCACACGCGCGGCGGCGTTCGCCATCAGCGAACATCATGAGTTTTCGGCTTGGCTGGATGCGGATTTTCAAGCTGAAATCGCCGCGCGCATTGGACGTGCTGTGAATCAGGCTGGGCGCCGGTTCGGGACCGGCCCGGAAGGTTTTCGATG
>JBEKJJ010000441.1:0-3875 GCA_050011295.1 Bryobacteraceae bacterium | reverse complement strand
CAGGCTCTACTCGAGACGATTCGGACAATCCAAATGCGCGCGTAGCTTGAATTGCAGCAGCTCAACGGCCGTAGGCTTGGAGAAAATTCTATGACGGATTCGACCCCCATCTGTATCATTGGCGAAGACCGTGTCTTGACGGAGGCGTTGTCGATAGCCCTGCGCACACGCGGTTTGCTGACGACAGTGGTTTGTTCCGGCTCTGTTGAAGTCCTTGAACCGGGATTCCTTCCCGACATCATTATTTTGGCCTTACACGGATCCTCCACACGGGCGCGTGAGCGGCTGGCGAGCGTCTCGGCTCGCTTTCCGAGTAGCAAGAGCATCGTTCTGGGGTTAACCGGCAACAGGGAGCTGTTCGGATATGCGCTGGGTAATCTGACGCAGTGCATGTTGAAGATCGATTCCTTTGAAAAATTGATCAGAACCCTTGAATTTTTGCACGATGATCCCGCGTCCCGGCCGCGTAGAGTGGATTCCGATTCCATCGGAGATCCCGGGCCGGACTTGACGATTCGCGAGCGGGAAATTTTTAAATCGGTATCCGCCGGATTGAGCAACAAGGAAATTGCAGCCCTATTCTCGATCAGCACCAGCACGGTCAAGAATCATATCCACAACATTCTTACCAAGCTGAACATCCGGCGCCGCGGGTACGTTCTTGGTTGTACCTACATTCCGCGAACCGCAGATGGCGGGCAAAATGCGAAAAGCGGTGAATTTTGCATAGACCTTCTTAAACATTAATGATCCATTGCCAAGCGGTACTAGCCGGGTGAAAATCAAACATCTCACTTACGTCATTCGCTAGCCGGAATGGCCAAAGAAGGTGAAGCATGCTGCATACGGTGGAGAATGGTTATTCGTCAGAAACGGAATCCTACGAGGAAGTCTTTGCCGAGACCCCCTTTGCAATCGCGACTGTCCACGAACAGGAGCAGGCGCTCGAGACCTCGGCCGGCGAGACTCTCACCGGTAACTGGGAATTCGTTACCCCTTTCCTTCCCGGAGAGTCGACGGAAACCGAAGGCGAAGGCCTAAGTCCGGAAGCTGGTGAGTTCAGCGAGATTACGGCAGAGCTAAAAGATCCACTGTTTCGCGAATCTCTGGAACAACTGGCGGATGAGGCTTTGGACGCTCACTCAGAACAGCTCGCTGGGGAATATGGCGACCGCGAAACACGGGATCTGTCAGCCGAGCGTCTGCTCAACGCGCATTTCGAGCCGCTGGCCTCGGAAGCCGAGGCGATGCTCGATCGCTTCTTCGAACGCTTGGAGGGTTACCGGCCCGAATCGCTGACCGACCTTGAAATTGAGCGTCTCTCTGGCGAAGTCCCGCTAACCGCGATCCCAATGTCGCCCGCATCGGAGCAATTCCTGGGAGGGCTGCTGCGCAAGGCCGGCAAACTGGTCTCGGGCGCCGTGAATCTCGCAAAGAAAGGACTCGCCGCAGTCGGGAAATTTGCGCTCGGCCCTATCTTGAATGGGTTAAAAAAACTGGGCAGGTTCCTGCTCACCCATGTTGTCAAGAATTTGATCGGCAAGCTCCCCGTCTCGGTGCAGCCGCTGGCGCAACAATTGGCGGACCGGCTCTATCGTGCGCTCGGGGAGACGCATGAAGGAGAGATCGAAGGACACGAGCAGACGGAATCGGAAGGCCTGCCCGCCGCGCCGGATACGGCACGCATGGAGGCCGAATTCGATGTGAATGCGGCGCAACTTCTGTTCACGCCCGACGAGGCCGAGATCGAGCATTTGATCTCGAGCTACGGTGAGAGCGAAGACTATTCGTCGGCGGCGGATTTGGACAGCGCCCGCGCGCAATTGGTGAAGGAGCTTTCGCGTCTTCAGCCCGGTGAAAGCGCGCAACCCGCCATGGAGCAGTTTATTCCGCTTGCTGTGGGTTCGCTCTGGCCCATCGCCAAAACCGCGATCTCCCTGATCGGACGGCCAAAGGTCGTATCGTTCATCGGACGTTTGCTGGCGGGACTCATGAAAAACCTAATCGGTCCGCAAGGAGCGGCGCTGCTGGGGCCGGCGATCGCGGACGTAGGACTTCGTTTCTTCGGGTTTGAGGCCGGTGAAGCGGACCCGCGGACAGCCGTAGCCGAGGCTTTGGCGGCAACCGCGGAAGAAACCATCCACGCGGTCGCCGAGATGCCTCCCCACGTGCTGGAGAATGAAACGCTGTTGAGCGAGGCTGTGCAGGAAGCGTTTGAAAACGCCGCTGCCTCGTATTTCCCGAATTCCGCGATCAAGCCGGAACTGCGGGAGAGCACGGAACAGCACGGAATGTGGGCGCGTATGCCCGCGGAGTCCGATAGCAAACGATACGCGAAATACAGCGACACGATTCCCGTTGATGTTTCTCCCAAAGTGGCCGGTTCCGTCAAGACGTTCGGCAATGCGACGCTGGCGGATCACCTAAGGGATCAGCATGGTCACCCCGAGGGTCGCAACTTTAAGGGCAATGTCACCTTGTACCAGGCGCTGCCGGGAACTCGCGGCAGCACCATCGCGCGCGCCGAAGGATTTCCAGTGTCTCAGTTACACCCTCTGACTCCGCACGCCGCCGGCGCTCTTTTGGGTCCGAATGCGGCTCTGGGAAATCGTCATACTTCCGCGCCCTATACGGCGAGTCCGCAGAAACTTCACGTGGGGCAGCGTCTTTACCGGATTCATCCACCCGGTGGCCGTCATCATCACCACGTTCGCCCCATTCATTCGGAGCTGCTGATCAATTTATTGCGCGGCGAAATCCGCATCTGGCTGTATCTTAGCGAGCCGCTCTGCCAGCGGATCGCAGCGGATTTGTCGAAAGGCACGAATGTGGTCGCCGCGTTCAAACGCCTGAAACCCCTCATTCGGAGGACCGGTGAGGCGCTCAAACTGGCGATTTCCCACCACCATCTCCCTCCCGAAATCCTAGTAGTGAGTGAGACGCCGAACCTAGACGGCAAAGTGCATCATTGGCTGCGGCAGGCAGGTCATCATCTCGCGCATAAAATCGGCGAATGGGCAGATGTGCAGATCGCGCAATACCTGCGCGGACATGCCGAAGAGTTCAAGCGCGCTTGCGCATCCCGTCATGACGGCCTAACTCTGCGGATTACCATGACCCGGGTTCCGGGATTGGACTTGCTTCGCCGCATGTCCGAGGGAAAGGCAGCGAAGCATTTTTCCCTCGCCGGATGGCCGCAGGGATCGCCGGCATTCCACGTAGCGGCACATCCCGGATTCGCAATTAACCGGCTGCGAGGTTGAACAGATGGCCGCTCAAGCAATGCCGGCTGTGGAACGGGTCAGCCCGGGTCTTCGGTTTCAAGTGCTGCGCCAGCTTAATCACTGGGAGGGCGCCGCGGAACGCCTGGACGATTTCGAGGCCACTGCAACGCGCGAGGCTTGGGCAACACTGGAGCGCTACGTGGGCGTGGCTTTGCTGGATGGACTGAAGACTGCGCGGGAGCAGTTGAAGCGCGAAGCGGTATTGGTTCGCGCGGCCTATCGCGCGGCGCGCACGCACATGCAGCTGGAAGGCGTGGCCGATCTGGTCGCGCTGCTCCGGAAACGCTACTTGCAGACCGAGCTGTTGGTGGATTTCTACGTGGCCGCGGTCCGCGCCCGCGCCAATCCTGAAGTCGGTCTGCAGCTTCGAGCCTGCGACGTGATGGCGGATCGCGCGGTGCGCCAGACGTTGGAGCAGCTCTCGATGAAGGTGCCGCCGATCATGACCTATTTCACCACGGGAATCGGCGCATCGATTTTGCGGATTGGCACCAAGCTTTGGGATGGATCGCTCAGCCCCATCGCGGCCATCCGGCTGACCTATCACAATCGGTTTCGCACCACATCTTTGTTCCACGAGTGCGGCCATCA
>JBEKJJ010000440.1:0-3889 GCA_050011295.1 Bryobacteraceae bacterium | reverse complement strand
TTCTCGATCAGCGGGCGGTTCCAGAGCTGGACGGCTGGATCTACCCAGGCGATGTGGGGGCGCAGAGCTTCCACGCGCGATTCGTCGAGTTCTGCGTTGTCGACTAGGACGCGGCCGGCGGATGGGCGGTACCAGCCCAGCAAGGTTCCAACTAAGCTGGATTTCCCGGCGCCCGAGGGTCCGACGATGGCGATGTGTTCGCCTGGTTCGATCTTGAGATTAATTTGCTCAAGAACGGTGTGGCCTGCGGCGGTGACGCTCACGTTTTCGAATTCGATCGCGGCTGCATGGGTGGGGGAGGGTGCGGCGGCGTGGCGAGCGGCTTGATGATCGAGGGCGCCGAGCGGTTCGAGCAATCGGAGCGTGACGTTGCGGTAGGAGGGATATTGCCAGGCGATGATTGCTACTTCCTGTCCGAGAGCCGGCAGGTTCAAGGCCCAGTAGACGAGCAGCAGAACAACGCCTGATTCGCCGGCGCGTGCGAGGTGCGAGGCGAGAAGCCAAATTGCTAAAACGAAGCCAGCTAGGAACTGGAGAACTTCGAGAGAGATGACGGTCCGCTGCAGATTGTATCCGGCGCGGGCCCATTCGGCGAGCAGACTTTCATGCTCGCGGCGGACGGCCGGCTGCGCGCCGTGGGTGTGGATGGCTACGAGGCCGAGCAAAGCGTCCAGATAGAAATGGCTGAGAGCGCCCGAATGGGTGCGGAGGCGGAGATCGCGCTCTATTAATAGAGGTTGGGAGAGGAGGGGGATGGCTATGGCGGCGAGGGCAGCAAGAATTGCGATGGGTGCGCTTAGAGGGTCCAGCCAGATGATGCCGGCGGTGGTGAAAACGATTTCGAATGCGTAGCGCAGGAGCTGTCCGCCGAGTTCGGGCAAGCGCCGGATTTGATGAATGCTGTGGCTGCGCTCGGCCATGTCGGATTTGAGGCGGCTTTGAAAGTATCGATCGCCGAGGCGCGGGATTTTGTTGAGAAAAGCCAGGCGTAGGCGGGTTTCGAGATGGCGCCCGAGGCGGAGGAGGCTTGAAACTAGCGGGATCTCGAGCAGAAGAAGCGCGGCTGAAAACACGATTAGCGCGGTGAGTGGGAAAGCTGCGCCGATCAACGCGCGGAAGAGAATGGCTTCGACGATTACGGCGGCGCTGGATAACGCAAGTGCAATTGCGATGGCGGTGGGGGTGAAGACACCGTCGGCGCGGAGGAGTTTGAGTAGTTCGCGGCCGGGTTGGGGGGGTGGTTGGTTGAGGGCTGCCAGTAACTCGGGCGATCGTGGTGGCGCTCCCTGCCGGTCGCGGTTCGGTTTGCTGGCGCGGACTAGGACTGCGCCGCGTAGAAGGAGTTGATCTGGCTCTGCTGTGGGGCGAACGGACCAGTAACGATCGGGGATGGTGGCGGGGTTTTCGAGGAAGGTTTGGAGGAGGCGTTGAGATTCGGGGCCGCGTGGGATGGGGATGGATTCCAGCATGCGGACGCCGGCGTCGAGGGCGGCGATATCCGAAGTTTGAATTATGGTGTCTGGGATTTTTAGGTGCGCTAGGCGATGGCGGAGGGGGCCGAGAAAATCGTCCGATTTCGCGTATTCGCGCCAATCCTCGGCGGCAACGGACATTTTGTGGACGTAGAGCTGGCTTAGAAATTGATCGCGGGGGACGAAGCGGCGGCCGGTGGCGGGGTCCATGATTTGGACGTATTTGCCGTGGTCTCGCCAGACGACGACGAAGTGGGTGATGCCGTTGGGCTGGACCACGACGGCGATGGCAGGGAGGGCGCGCGATTCCGGGAGCAGCACGTGATCCACGGGGAGCATGATTTGCTCCGCTTGGACGCCGAGTTGATTGGCCACTTCTTCCAATGTGTCGATGGAGGTGCCGTCGACATCGGTCTGGCAGGCTTCGCGGAGGCGGCCGTAGTGGACGTTGACGCCGAAACCTTCGAGGAGACATTTGAGGGCGGCGGGTCCGCAATCCATGTTGGAGGTTTGGACCGTTTCGGGGACGAGGAAGCGGGATTTCATCTGTGGAGGACGAATGACGCGGGGGTGCGGCGCGCGGTCTCGACGGTCGCTCGCTGGGGCTGGGGGCTGGGGACTGGGGACTGTGAGCGTGGGAAAAGCTTGAGGTGTATGCGTACGGTGGTGGGTTCGGTGGTTACTTTTTCTACTTGGGCGTTGATTGTTTGGCCATCGCTCAGGGTGATTTGGGCGGGTTGGCCGGGGTGGATTTGAGTGGTGGGTGGGAAGTCGGCTTGGGCGGTGTTGTTATTCAGTTCCAGGTGGGTGGTGGTTTCGTATTGTGGGATGGTCGCGGCGAAGAACCACCAGGTCCAGAGGGCGAGTAGGATTATAGCGAAAAACAAACCCAATTTTGGGGCGCGGAAATCGTCCGAGTCCAGGGCGCGGATGGTCCGGGCGAAGGCGATCTGGCCAGTCATTGGCTTCTAGGGCGGCTTCTACGACGGCGTTCTTGACGCATCCGGCAGTTTTTGTGTTTCGAGGTGCTATTTCTGTAAGTGGCTGTATCTTCTTTTTGTTGGCGGGATGGCGCGGGCATTTTTTCGTGCGAAAATTCACGATGCGTCATGGCGTTTGCGCTTTCGGGATGAGGAGCCGTTTGCACAGATTTCGCTCTAATTGAGTGTAACGCGATTAGTCAAGGGAAACGCGGTTTGTACGCGCGAAACATGTTGATTCTGTTGACTTGGAATGCTTGTGAATGCGCCCAAACGGATTTGGGTTTGGCGCGTCTGTTCTGGTTATGCATACGCTTCGGACCCTTTACGCTTTGGCTTTTGCGGGAGTGGCATTCGCCCAATTTCCGGGTTTGACCCTCCCGCCCAGTGGAAACAATCAGAAAGCGGCCGTGGTTCAGTATATTGGACCGGTTCGCGTGGCGATTGATTATTCGAGCCCGGCCGTGCATGGGCCGGATGGAAAAGACCGGCGCGGCGAGATTTGGGGCAAATTGGTTCCTTACGGCTTATCGAAGTCGGGATTTGGCAATGGCAAGGCGGATCCGTGGCGCGCCGGCGCTAACGAGAATACCGTATTTACGGTGTCGCACGATGTGGTGATTGAAGGCAAACCTTTGCCGGCCGGCCGTTATGGGTTGCACATGATTCCGGGAGAGCAGGAATGGACGGTAGTCTTTTCGAAGAATTCCTCGGCGTGGGGTAGCTTCTTTTATGAAGAGAGCGACGATGCGCTGCGGGTTACGGTGAAGCCGCACAAACATGAGTATCGGGAGTGGCTGGCTTATGAATTCACCACGCGCAAGCCCAGCGAGGCAACGGCTGAGCTGCAATGGGAAGAACTCGCGGTGGGGTGGAATATCCAGGTGAACAACGTGGATGACATTTATGTTTCGCGGCTGCGCCAGGAGTTGGATTCGGTGCCCGGGTTTATGTATCAAGGTTACGACGCGGCGGCGCAGTACACGCTGCAATCCGGCAAGCATCTGGAGGACGGGCTGAAGTGGGCGGACATGGCGATCAATGTGCCGTTTGTCGGAGCGAAGAATTTCACCACGCTGAGCACGAAGGCGCAGGTTCTGGCGAAGCTGGGGCGGCAGGAAGAGGCGGCGAAGCTGATGGATGAGGCGATTCACAATCCGACGACGACGGCGCTCGAGATCCACGGGTATGGCCGGCAGTTGCTGACGGAAAAGAAAACCGAGGAGGCCATGAAGGTGTTCCAGCTCAATGCGCAGCGCAATGGCGAGGCTTGGCCGGTGCATGTGGGATTGATGCGCGGATACGCGGCCAATGGGGATCTGCAGAAAGCGCTGGAGCACGGGAAGAAGGCGCTAGTGCAGGCTCCGGACGATTTGAATCGGAAGAATCTGGAGGCGATGGTGAAGAAGTTGGAGGAGGGGAAGAATATCGAGTAGG
>JBEKJJ010000439.1:0-3894 GCA_050011295.1 Bryobacteraceae bacterium | reverse complement strand
GCGAAGATGCCCTCCGGCGAGGATCCTCACGAAGTGGTTGCGTCCGCCGATGGAAAGTTCGCCTACATCTCCAACTACGGCGGCGGCAGATACAACACCATCACTCCGATCGACCTGGTGGAACAAAAAGCGCTGCCCGCAATCGATCTCGGCGCTCTGCGAGGACCTCACGGACTCATGTTCGTGGGCGGAAAGGTATGGTTCACTGCAGAAGCAGCCAAGGTGATCGGTAGTTACGATCCCGCATCTAAGAAGATCGATTGGGTGCTGGGCACCGGTCAAAACCGAACGCACATGATCTTCGTTTCCGAAGACCTCAAATGGATGGCTACTTCGAATGTCAGTTCAGCCACCATGACCATCATTGAGAAGCGCACCGGTGGGCAGGGACCCGGAGGAGGACCTCCTATGCCGGATTGGGATGAAACTCTGGTGCCCGTCGGCAGAGGCGCGGAGGGATTTGATGTTTCTCCAAATGGCAAGGAAATCTGGGCTGCGAATGCGCAAGACGGCACTGTTTCCATAATCGATGTCGCGAGCAAGAAAGTAGTGCAGACACTGGCCGCGGGAGTTGCCAGTGCGAACCGGCTGAAGTTCACGCCCGACGGAAAGCTGGTACTCATCTCCACGTTGGGCGGTCCGAACTTAACCATTATTGACGCGGCCACTCGGGACGTTGTGAAACGTGTGAAGATCGGCCGCGGCGCCGCCGGTATTCAGATGCAGCCCGACGGTTCGCGTGCCTATGTGGCCTGCACTCCGGATGACTACGTCACCATCATCGATTTGAAATCTTTGGAAGTGACCGGCCACATCCAAGCTGGCAAACAGCCGGACGGTCTGGCTTGGGCCGTCGAGCGATAGTAAAGGATCGCGCCGTGGGGCTGCCCCTGTTCACCCTGCTCTCCGAGGTGCTGGTGGCGTTCACCATCGAGTTCGACAATGAGTTCGAGCATCGGACGCCCCATCGGACCACGCAGTTTGGGTCGGGCAGTGGTCCGTGGCTAGTTTCCATGGTCATGTGGTCGAACTGCATGCGGTTTGTCACTGACGAGGGCCTAACGGTGCGTGAGCTTGAGGATCTCGCCCGCACGAAAACGAACCTGAACGGCATGCAAAGGTGGGGATACATCTCGACCCAAGGTCCGCCACGCTCCGGCGTAATTCGGGCAACTCCGAAAGGCCGGCAGGCACGCGAGGTTTGGCGGGCGCTGTTCGGCGAAATCGAAAAGCGCTGGCAGGCACGATTTGGCCCGAACGAAATCGGCCAGCTTCGAGAATCGCTCGGCGCGCTGAACAGCCGGATCGACGCCGATCTGCCGGATTGTCTTCCGATCCTGGGATATGGCTTGTTTAGCGGAGCGCTGGAACGCAAGCGCGAGAGGCTGGCCGGATCGCAAGATGAGCTCTCGCTGCCGGCGCTCCTCTCGCGCGTGCTTCTCGCGTTCGCCATCGAGTTTGAGAGCGAATCGGATTTATCGCTCGCGATCAGCGCCAATGTGCTGCGGGTCCTCGATGAAACGGGCGTGCGGGTTCGCGATCTTCCGCTCCTGAGCGGCGTTTCGAAGGAAGCGATCAGCATGGCGTTGGGCTTCCTCAAGAAGAAAAGCATTGCCGTCGTAGAACCGGACCCGGCGGGCAGCCGGGCGAAGATTGCTCGACTCACTCCGAAAGGTCGAGCGGCGCAGGACGCGTACCATAAGTTAGTCGAAATTATCGAAGAGCGCTGGAAGGCCCGCTTCGGCGAGCGGAGCATTCGCGTGCTCCGGGAGCAACTGCAGCGCTTGGTGGTTGCGCCGTCCGCGATCGAGCCTTACCCTGACGGTTGGCGCGCAAGAGTTCCGAAACCTGGCACTTGGCCGCACTACCCGATGGTGCTGCATCGCGGCGGATTTCCGGACGGCAGCTGACAGGCTCAATCCAACCGGATTACGGTGCCCTTGTGAAACGCCTCGCATTCCCCGATGATCAAGCAAAATGGGAGAATCGAACTGCGATCCACCATCAGGCCGATACCGCGAGCATCCACGGGAAGTTCGAAGCGGCGGCTGGTGCTAACCGATTTGCCTGGCTGTAACAGCGTGTTTAGTGGAATCTCGGCGCCAATAAGGATGGGATCGTATCTCTTCCAGTAAGCGTCCACCAGGTACGCATCCCGCGCCACATTTTCGCGCTGGGCAACGCGGCGGGCGCGGCTGAAGATGCGGAGGGTAACTTCGTAAATCATGAGAGCGCTTTTGGGCGTCCGTTCGACGTGATCCACCGCGATGCACCAATCGTCGCTGCATTCCGGATCGCCAACCTTAAGAACAACCGGCTTTGCCCAAGCTGCCGCGATGTATACAATCCCTACATAAACTAGCGCCGCCATCGCAACTGTTCGCAGTATCCGAAACGCTCGGGCGCGGTGCCCGCGAAGAGCCGAGATCATCGCGCCAATCAAGGTAGCGAGTGCCGTCATGACCAGCACTATAAACAGCAGATCGAAAAGCGTCATACTTCCGCACGCAGGATGGTTTTGAGCGGCTCCTGCAACTCCCACATAGTGGAGTATACGTGGAGTATACGAAACTTACTTCGCCAGGTAAGGTACTTATCGATATTGATGGCCGGGTACGATTATCCTGGACCAGCCTTCCGATCAGAGAAGATTGGAAGGAGGTGTCGACAACAACATGACTGCTGATGAAGCGAAAATGCTCGGGGTACTCGCTGCTGTGGTGTTCACGACGGAAGGCTACCCATGCTCTATTGTCGGTAAGGTCTCGAGCGTTGAGATGGTAAACGCCGCCGATGCAATTGTTCGAGCAACCGCTGTGGAATATACCGTTCCGCCCAGCGATCCCCATAGTTGGACGACGGGCGTACCTGATTCCAAGATTCGGTTCAAAGTGATCGAGAATATCCGAGGCCCAGCGATCTCAGATCTGATTCTGCCTGGGTATCTGGTGACCCGGGACGACTTCAACGATCACCGGCCACCTTACACATTCGTACGGCCAGGCGGCCGGGCTGGAAGTTGTTTCGCCAACTCTTACCGTTCAGACGCACAGTTTATTCTCTTCCTAAAGAAGACCAAGACGGGAGAATTCACGGTCAACTGGTATGCCCTGGGCCCCGTGAATGAGCAACTGCATTCCGAGGACGACGCGTGGCTGCTTTGGGTTCGGGAGCAAGCCGCTGAACCCAGGCCCGCACCCAAGAAGTAGAGCGCGTTCACTCCTCCCCTTGTGTTCCAAGGGGAGCTATGTCATACTTCCCTAGGAATCACAGGGGAGCATACATTCGACATGGATAAAGCCCAGCTCGAACTGGTTCGCGGCACTTTGGACGTCCTCATCCTCAAGGCGCTGGCCTGGGGCCGGCTGCACGGATATGCGATTACAAATCTCATCCTGCGCCAAAGCGACGAAGCGCTGCTGGTGGAGGAAGGCACGCTCTACCCGGCGCTCTGGCGTCTGGAAAACAAGGGATGGGTGGAAAGCGAGTGGGGCCTTTCCGAGAACAATCGCAAAGCCAAATTCTATTGGCTCACTTCCGAGGGGCGCCGGCACCTGCGCCAGGAAACCAAGACTTGGGAAGCTTACGCGGCCGCGGTGGGGAAAGTGCTGGGCGCCACGCGGCCCCCGGTGGCGGAGGAGAGCCGATGAAACGCACACCATTTTGGCGGCGATACGCGCGCCTGTTGCGCCCCGATGTCAGGGCCGATGTGGACGATGAGCTGCGCTTTCACCTGGCTGCTAAGGTAGACGAACTGGTGGCGCAAGGCGTGCGTCCGGATGTGGCGCGCCGTGAGGCGGAACGGCAGTTCGGCGAATTGAGCGCGGTGCAAGCGGTGGGTGAGCGTCTGGGTCACGACCGCGAACGCAGCAAGCAACGCAAAGACTATTGGGG
>JBEKJJ010000438.1:0-5498 GCA_050011295.1 Bryobacteraceae bacterium | reverse complement strand
GAAGCTCTGGGATAGCGCTCTAGCCGTTTCTCCAGACAGCTTCAAAACCCATTTGGGGCGGATCAACAGCCTCTATCGCCGGGGGTTGGATCTATTCAGTCTCGATGAGTGCATCGAAGAGGCCAAGAAGGCGGCGGCGATCGTAGCGGACCTTCCGCCCGAACAATCTACAGCACTACCGCTTGCGACCCTTGGTTCCTTGTACCAATTAAAAGGCGACACCTTGATGCACCGGCAAGATGCGCTCCTGTCAGTAACGAATCCCAGCATCACAGGCACTTTCGGGTCTCCTCAACAGTGGTACGACCGGGCGCTCGACGCCTTTGCCCAAGCTGTCGCGCTCGACGATCTCCTGCGTGAGTCGGAAAGGCGAAGAGCCCTGGCTCGGGGGATTTCCAAGGAACGCATCCGCTTCGGGGGAAGCAGTTTCCTGTATTCCCACCTGGCCGATACCTACCGCCGCGTAGGACGATTCAAGGAAGCGCTCGAAGCATTTAGGCATCTCTCTGCCATTGCGCCTATGGATGCTGCGGTCTATGAACAGATCGCGCAGGTTCAGCGAGCCATGGGGTCCTCGGAAGACGCAATCGTGACACTCTGGCAGGCAGTGAGTTTGCGGCCGTCGGATGCAGACGAAGCGGATCTGGCGAACGCCTACCTTAAGCTAAACGCGGGCGGGTGCGCGGTAGTTAACGGGAAGCCCAACCCGGATTGCCCGTTAGTAAAAGCGCATCTATGCCGGGCGAAAGTGAAACTTGCGGCGCGCGTGGCCGACTCAGGACTTCCTGAAGAGTCCCAGCAACTGCGCCACACTGTGAGATCGGAACAGCGCCTCAGTCTCGCGCTTCGTTGATCTTCTTTCGGCGTGCCAGCACGCCGAGAATGAGCAGGAAGCCGCTCATCAAGCCGATGGTGACCGGCTCCGGCACGGTGCCTGGCGGAATCAGGGTCTCCCCATAATTTAGCGTCAGCACAATCGATGTTCCCGTGACAGTACCACCCGTAACGATGTTAGAGCCGTCTATAAGGTGAATCGAATAAGTGGACAGATCGAGGCCCGTAACCGTGTTGGCCGGAAAGACCGGGCTATTACAGGGGATGCTGCCGGAAACACCGCTGGTCACGTCGCAGTATTCGATCGACGTAAAAACGGGTGCGCTTTGATCCAAAGTGGCGTCGTAGCTTACGACTGGACTGCCGGACTGTAAACCGGTATAGTCATCCGCGGCGGTGAGGGTCAACGAACTGATGAAAAACCCTGGGTCCGGATTAATTGTGCATGTGTTGGTCAAAAGGATGACCGACGAGTTGGGTGACATCAGAATCGAACAGTCTATCGGGCTGGCGTTAGCCAATTGTGCGATGCCGGTCAAAAAGAGCGCGGTAAAAACTAGCTTTTTCATTCCACTCTCCTGGTTTAAACAAACCCGGCGGACGTACCCCGTGCAGGGGATTAAGCCCGACGTTGAACCAGTTTAAGGTTGATCGGAATACGTGTCAAGACAAGCGGGGTTAGTCACGGTCCAGTACTTTGCTATTCTGATACTTGATGCTCGCAAGCCTGGCCCTGATTGCGGTGTTTTGGGCCGCCGTTGTGGCAATCGCGTGGCACTTTCCAGATGGTGCCAGAAATTGGTGGCGAACTTGGGACCATTTCGGGGCGCTTCGCGGGCGAGGCATGCGGGGTTTGTCCTTTCTAGTTGTCGCGATTTTACCCCTGCTTCTTCGAGCAGTTCTCCTGCCGCTCTGGCCCCTACCCGATCCTTATGTTCAGGATGAATTCAGCTACCTTCTGCAGGCCGATACATTCGCTCACGGACGCTTGACTAATCCAACACCTGCTCTGGCGGAGTTCTTCGAAAGTGGACAGATTCTGGTGCGGCCTTCGTACGCATCCAAGTATCCGCCCGGGCACTCTTTCGTGATGGCGATAGGAAAGCGGCTTTTCGGACATCCATGGTTTGGCGTGTGGCTGAGCTGCGGGGCCTTGGCGGCAGCTTTGCTATGGGCTCTGGAAGGCTGGTTCGCTCCCTCTTGGGCGCTCTTCGGTACTCTGCTCGCCATTCCGCTATGCTCGTTCAGCTATTGGATGAACAGTTACATGGGAGGCTCGGTCGCGGCCATTGGGGGAGCGCTGGTGGTGGGGGCGTATCCTCGGCTCACCAGGCGCAAGCGCGACAGCGCGGCGTGGGTGCTGGCCGCTGGTTTCGTAGTGCTTTTCTTCACACGGCCCTATGAGGGATTGCTGATTGCGATTCCCACATTAGCCCTGTGTCTCCGTGCACGTGTGAGCGCCGGGAAATGGGTGCGGATCGCCTGCGTCGGCTTGGCTGGAGCGGCAGCGTTGGGCTACTATAACCAGCGCGTCACCGGCAGCGCGTTCCGCCTTCCGCATCTCGAATACGAGGCCCAATATCAAGCCACTCCGATGTTCAACGTACAGTTACCCGCGGCTCCAAAACAGTTTCGCTACGAGTACATGCGGATCGTTGACGAAGTCTGGGAGCGCGCGCAGTGGGAGAATTCCAGGCGTCCCCGTTTTCTGGTGGATCGGCCCCTTCAGTGGGTCGCCGCGGCGGCCATGTTTGCCGGAGGGACGGGCTGCTTCCTTCCGCTTGTTGCGATACGCGCGAGTGTCGTCGAGCAAGGCGCCGTTTTCAACCTCTACAACCTGGTGCACATCTTTTTCACCGGCGCGATGGTTCTGGCTCCCGTCGCGGTCTTTGCCTGGCCCCTCGCGAAGGGTTGGAGAACCCGATTCGCGCTTGTCCTGGTTGCTGCAAGCGTCGCCGGCTCATTCTTTGCCTCGGCGTTTTATCAGCACTACGCGGCTCCCGCGGCCGCGCCGATTCTCATTTTGATTACCGGCGCCTACCGCCTTTTGAGGCGCACTCTTTTGCCAGGCCCCATGCTAGCGGTGTTGATTCCCTTGGCCGCCATCGGCCTGTCTTTCTTGGACGGCGTCCCGGCCTTGCTGCGCGAGCCTGCCGTCTTACGAGTGGCCCTGCGGTCGCGGATCGAGGGGGCGGTAGAGGAACACCCAGGACGGCACCTGATCATCGTCCGCTACAGCGGAGGATTGCGGCCGATTGAGGAGTGGGTGTACAACGGGGCCGATATCGACGGCGCGCAAGTGGTTTGGGCGCACGATCTGGGCCCGGAAGAAAATCGCCGGCTCATCTCCCATTTCCACGACCGCGAGGTTTGGCTGTTCCAACCCAATATCAATCCCGAGAGGATTGAGCCTTATAGAGACTGAGTTCCTTTGTCCCGGGTTCATTAGAATGATCTTCATGTCCCTTGGCGATGGCGCGCGCGCCGGATTCTGGATGTCCGTCGCCCTGTGCGCTTGGTTTGCGCCACGGATGGCGGAGCCGCTTCTTCGCAAGTGGGAGCGCGCCGCGGGCAGGTTCGCCGCCCATCGCGTCCTGAGCTGCGCTGTGGTGGCGCTGGTCGTGTTGCTGACGCGGGCGGCGCTGCTTCCGTTCTGGCCGATCCCGAAACCGTACGTTTACGACGAATTCGGCTACATCCTGCAGTCCGACACTTTTGCTTCCGGACGGCTCACCAATTCGACCCACCCATTGGCACCCTTCTTTGAAAGCATTTACGTGCTGCAGTATCCGACCTACAACGCGAAATTCCCTCCGGGCCAGGGGTTGATGCTGTCGGTAGGGCAAATGATTTTTGACCACCCTTGGTTCGGTGTGTGGCTGAGCTGCGGGCTGCTTGCGGCCGCTCTCTCGTGGGCGCTGCAAGGTTGGCTTCCGCCAGCCTGGGCCTTGTTCGGATCGCTGGTTGCTCTGCCGCTCTGCATTTCGTCGTATTGGATGAATAGCTTCTGGGGAGGAGCCCTTGCCGCAATCGGGGGGGCATTGGTTGTGGGCGCGTATCCACGATTACTGCCCCCAAATCGTGGATTACTGCCCCCCAAGTGCGGCCACATCGCCGCGTGGGTGTTGGCGCTGGGAGCCATTTTATTAATTTACACACGGCCGTTTGAAGGCTGTCTCCTGCTGGCTCCGGTGTTTCTGATGTTGTTGGGCAAACGTATCGGGAGAAGGAACTGGTCAGCCATCCTTTTGGTCGCGGTCCTGGGAGCCGGTTGGCTCGGCTACTACAATTACCGGGTCACCGGGAGCCCCACCAGACTTCCTTATTTTGAATACGACCGGCAGTATCCTTCCACATCGCATTTCAACGTGATTCCGCTGCCGCCGCCGCACAAGTTCGCCCACCTAGACTTCACCTTAATGGATCGATGGGAGCGCGAGACATGGGCCCTGGCCCGTAGCTGGGGCTTTTTAGCTACCCGGTTCAAGAAAGTGTATGAGATGTTCGATCTCTTTCTGGGCAGCACAGTGCTGCTCGTCCCCGTGGCCCTATTCTGGCGAACATTACTCAGCACGCCCCGGCTGAGGCTTCTTTGGTGGTCCCTTCTGAGTGGAGCGGTGGCGGTGGCAATCGAGACGCAGTACTACCAACACTATGCGGCGCCAATCCTGGTTGTGATTCTGATCCTGACGGTTCAGGCATTTCGCCATTTGCGCGTGTCCCAATACTCCGGTAAGCCGATCGGCAGGTTTCTTGGCCGCGCGATTCCTGCCGCGATGCTTCTGATTGCGGGGAGCCACCAAGCTGTGCAGTTGTACAGACCGAAGACGCTGGAAGAGACTTATCCTCCGAACGCGCGCCGGGAACGCCTGGCGGATGCTTTGCTTGAGCGTGCGGGCGGCCATGTCGTCTTTGTCCGCTACACCGATTACAGATTTCCGCAGGAAGAGTGGATCTACAATCGCGCCGACATCGACAACGCTCCGGTGATTTGGGCGCAAGACATGGGACGGCAAGAGAACCTCCGCCTGGTGGAATATTTCAAGGGCCGCTCCTTCTGGCTGCTGAAGCCGGATGAGAATCCGGACCAGGCTGAGTCGTACAGTGGCGTGGACGGGGAAGGTGCCGCGCCACCGCCATGAGATCTCTGTGGCCACGGATTGGAGACTTCCGGGGAAGACGAGCTCGCCCTCACGAAAGGCGCGTTTCAGACCGTCGACGAACTTACCGCGAAACACCCGGCTCAAGACTCCTACGGTCAAGAAAAATGCGTAGCGCGGGCGGACCCAGGCCATTGACGGTATCGGCAAGGTTGTCAACGTACCCGGGGTGTCGCTATCGAAGTTGAAGACAGTGTCGGCATTCGCCGCCAGTTTGCGGAACATCATGTAACAAATTCCTTTCCACTGGGGTAAGCGACGTTTGGAAAGGAATTCTCTCATCGAGGGACAGTTTTCTTCGGGTGGATCGGCTGTGCGGCCCAAGCGCGGAGCTGGAACCTACTTCTTCATTTCTTCGTCGTCGGTGTTGGCATCCATATGCATGTCCATTCCGGCCCACACGTCGTTAGGGGACTTCGCGTTGGGGTAGACATGAGTCATCCATCCGAAGACCACTGGAATCCATAGTCCATGCGCCTCTTTGCATGCCTCTTCGGTGTGGAT
>JBEKJJ010000437.1:0-4003 GCA_050011295.1 Bryobacteraceae bacterium | reverse complement strand
TTCCCTCCGTCGCATGTATCCGTGCTGCTCGCCACAACACGGCTCGTCGGCATGGTCTGTCCTGGCTTGCACTCCATCTATTCCGCCCTGGATTTGACCTGCGATCCTGATTCAGCTCCTGGCAAAACGTTGCGCTGGAAGGTCACCCGAGCCGACCCGCGTGTGCGGGTTGTGGACATCGCCGTATCGGCGGGAAGTCTGCGCGGCTCGGTGATGACACTGTTGCGGCCGAAGCCCTATTTCCAGCCGCGCCTAGCCGAGCTATGCGCCGCGGTACCGCGCAGCGCTTTCGCCGGCCAACAGGCGATCATCATCGGCGGTTCGCGTGGACTGGGCGAGCTAGCGGCCAAGCTGCTAGCAGCCGGCGGCGCGCGCGTCGACATAACATGGTGCCGGGGTGAGGCTGAAGCGCTGGCGATCGTAGCGGAGGCAGCGGCGCTCGGCCTCTCAGTGCGTGCTGCGCAGTTCGATGTTGCCGCACCACCAACTGACATGCCGGCTCCGGATGCGCCTTACACGCATATGTACTATTTCGCAACGCCGCGCATTCCGGCCGGGCGGCCAGGGCAGTTCCAGCCGGAAGTTTTTGCCAAGCTGCTGGATACTTATGTCACAGGTCTCGCGCGTTGCGCCGCTTGGCTAGTCCCACGCGCCCAGCCGAATGCCCTGATCTGGTATCCCTCCACCGTCTTTCTCGAACAGCTAGACCAGAATTTCGCCGAATATGCCGCGGCCAAGGCCTGCGGCGAGGCGCTCTGCGCACAGCTCGCCGAGCATCTGGCGCCTTTGCGCCTGATCTCGGAACGCTTGCCGCGCCTACCTACTGACCAGACACAGTCGTTGACGCCTATGGTCCTCTCAGACGGCGTGGCCACACTGCGCGCCTCGCTCGAGCGCGTGGCCATTCTGTAGTCCGTTTTACGTCACTTGATCTTGATCTGGACCGCCATCCCCCGCTGGACGAGAGGCGACGGGTTTTGGATATCGATGAAAACCTGGCCCGATTTCATTTCGCGAACGGTACCTGTCATCGGATTACCCGCCCCGGCGATCAACAGCGCGGCTGCCTGTCCCGGTTGAATCCGGGCTTGCGGCTCAACGTTGGCTACCGCTTCGAGAACCAGGGGATCCACGGCGATCTGAAACAAATCCGTCAGCGCGGGTGTCACCGGTTGGCCCAACCGGCCGCGCCTTGCGATGACTACTCCATCCGTGGGCGAGTTCACTTCGCCAACCGCCGCCTCAGCCCCGGCATCTTCCAGTTCGCTGGTCTTTTGTGCGAGCACTTTTCGCGCAGGCTCGAGTTCCTTTGTGTTTGAGTCCACTCGGTCAGCCGCGTTCTTGGCGATCTCTGCCAGATTTTGCGCCGCCGCCTTCAACGAATTGTACTCGTGCTCCGCTTTCTCGTATGCCAACCGCGGCGTGACGCCCTCCTGAAACATCGTCTTTTGCCGCTCAAAAGTCTTCTCCGCTTGAGTCAGATCCAATTCAATCCGCGTCGCATCGGCTTCCGAGCGTGATACTTCCAGCCGCGCCGCGATCAGGGCCGATTCAAGTTGGCTGAGATGATTCTGTGCTTGCTCGGCTTCCAGCTTAGCCACCTGCTGACCGGCAGCCCGTTTCGGATTCCGGATGCGAGCGAGAACCTCGCCTTCCGTTACATGTTGCCCCACATCGGCCATGAATTGATCGATAGTTCCATCCACCGGCACGGGAACATTTATTACATGGGCGGCCTGAATGGTTCCAGTCAACGTGATTTCCGCCGGCGCAACAGGAACAGTCCGTCGCAGCGCGGGCGCGATCGGTGAACGACGGAACGCAACGAACCCGCCTGCCACGAGGCCGAGCGCCACCACCCCGGCAATCGCGAGCATCCACCTGCCACGCATACCCCCGATGTTACCGCCTGCTTTCTGCCTCCTGCATCCTGCCGCCTGCCTCCTGCTGCCTGTCTCCCGAATGCTACAATCCTCTTTATGTTCCGTGGATTGGAACACACCGCCATTGCGTCTCCCGATCCCGCCCGTCTGGCGGAGTGGTACGTCCAAAAACTCGACTTCCGCATCAACTACACCTACGACGGCAACTATTTTGTGCGCGCCGCCGATGGGTCGATGCTCGAGATCATTCCTTCGCAAGGCGAGCGCGTACCGCAGCAGATGAAGGACCCGGGCATCCGGCACTTGGCCATCAGCGTAGACGATTTCGATGCGGCGCTAGGCGAATTGCGCAACCGGGGAGTCCAATTGCTCACGGAACCATTCGCAAATCAAGGGAACCGGCTGGTGTTCTTCAGCGACGCCGACGGAAACATTTTGCATTTGATCCAGCGCGAGCGTCCGCTCCCCTGATCGGAATCACGATTGCTCACCAAGGTTTTCAAGGCATTCCAATACCGCGACTTCCGTATCTTGTGGACGGGAGCGTGTATTTCCAGCATCGGTACCTGGATGCAGATCTATGCCCAAAGCTGGCTGGTCTTGCAGCTTTCCGGCTCGCCGTTCTGGCTGGGCGTGGATTCTTTCCTGGGCAGCATTCCGATTGTCCTTTTCTCGCTGGTCGGGGGCGTGTTGGCAGACCGGATGTCGCGACAGCTAATCCTAGTCGGCTCGCAGGTAATCCAGTTGACCTGCGCGTTTTTGTTAGCAGCCCTGTTCGCCACCGGTGTAATCTACGTCGGCGGCCCCAAAGGTTTCGGAGGAGTGTGGCCCATTCTGATGCTGTCGTTCATCGTCGGTACCGCGCAATCTTTCGGTGGGCCGGCTTATCTGTCGCTGGTACCATCGCTGGTCAAACCCGAAGATCTGCAGAACGCTATCGGACTGAATTCGATTCAGTTCAACGTGGCGCGCGTTATCGGGCCCACGCTTGGTGGTCTGGCGCTAACACAGCTCGGAGCCTCTTGGTGCTTCTCGCTGAACGGCTTGTCATTCATCGCGGCGATTGCTTCCCTGTTGATCATCCGGCCGAAATTCGTGCCCGCGAAGACTGCTGAATCCGTGCTCACCAGCATGCGGCAGGGGTTCAGCTTCATCCGTAAGCAGGCTGCCATGGAGGGGCTGATCGTGCTGGCTTTCGCCATGACATTGCTGGCTTTCCCGCTGATCGTATTCGTGCCCGTATTCGCGCGTGATGTGTTTCACGGAGGGCCAAAGCTTTACACTGTATTCCTGGTGTGCTCGGGCTGCGGCTCCATCACCGGCGCGCTGGTGGTAGCCGGACTCGGCAAACATCGCCACCAAGGCCGTTCGGCTTTATCGATGCTCATCGCCCTGGGCGCATTGATCACCAGTTTCGCGCTTTCGCGAAATCTCGTGCTGAGTTGCGTTCTCATTTTTCTGGCAGGAGGAATCCTGCTGGGGGCTTTCGTGACCATTAGCTCGCTGGTGCAGATGATCACCTCCGATCAAATGCGCGGGCGCGTGATGAGCGTGTATAACGTAGCGTTTCGCGGCGGGATGCCTTTCGGAAGCCTCATTGTCGGCGCGCTGGTGAAGCAGTTCACCGCCCCCGTGGTTATAGCCTGGAACGGAGTTTTGCTCGCGATCTTAGGGTTGTACTTCCTGCTTGTTCAGAGGAAGGTTGCCACGCTGTAGCGGCGCAGGTAGTGTCTCAGTTTGAATCTCGGGATTGGGAAACGGACCTCCGGTTGTTGGTCACACCGACAATGCGGCGCGCAGATGGTGTTCAACCTCGCCTCCGCGCGACGTCGGCTCAAGCTATTCTGAAGAACGTGGGAGGGAGATTTGCAGCATGGCAAAACTTGTCTACGGATTGAACCAGTCCCTCGATGGCTACGTCGACCACACGAAGCTTGGGCCGCCTGTACCCGCGGGCTTCCGTCACTTCATCGAGCTGGTGCGGGGCCTGACGGGCGTCATCTACGGTCGCCGCATGTACGAGATCATGCGTTATTGGGACGAAGATCTTCCTGATTGGGACGCGGAGGATCGCGACTTCGCGGTGGCGTGGCGGAGCCAGCCGAAGTGGGTCGTGTCGC
>JBEKJJ010000436.1:0-4003 GCA_050011295.1 Bryobacteraceae bacterium | reverse complement strand
TCCAACACCTGCTCCGGCTCCAACGCCTGCTCCAACCCCTGCTCCAACCTGGGCCGCCCTCAAGGACGACGAATTGTTGGCCCACCGGATTTGCGATCTGGGTGTGCACATCACGGGAAGCGAGTTGGAAGGGCGAGTAGCGCAGTTCCAGGAGGAGTTGGCGGCGCGAGGCTTGGCGTTTCGTCCGGCCTGCTATCTGGGCGACGAATGGTTTTCGCCGGCCGGCGTCCCCGCCATCGCGATTCCGTTTTATCTGGCCCATCCGCGTCTAAAGGCGTTGGAGCTTCGACAGATGCTGGAAGTGGAGGGTGGAACGCCGGAATGGTGCCACCAACTGCTGCGGCATGAGTGCGGCCACGCCATCGATCACGCCTATCGATTCTCTTCGCGCGACGATTGGCGCGCTATCTTCGGCAGCCCTGAGACCGAATATGCGCCGGAAACTTATCAGCCTCGGCCTTACAGCAAAGGCTTTGTGCGTCATTTGCCCAACTGGTATGCGCAGGCGCATCCGGACGAAGATTTCGCGGAAACCTTCGCCGTGTGGCTTTCGCTCAAGCCGGAAGAATGGCGCGAGCAATACCGCGGCTGGAAGGCTCTCGAAAAACTCAAATTCGTGCATGCACTGATGGAGGAAGCCAAAAGCAATCCGCCCAAGGCGCCGCGTGGACGGCGCATTTCGGACGCCAGCAAGCTGCGGAAAACTCTGGCGAGATACTATGCGGAACGCCGCAAACTCTACGCGGAGGATTTCCCCGACTTTTATGACGCCGATTTACGCGTTATATTCGAGAATGGTGAGCCGCAGGGAGAATCCGCCGCGCGTGTGATGCGGAAAAACCGTGCGGCCTTGGTGGCCTCCATCGTGCGTTGGACGCAACAACGGAAGTACACCGTGGATATGCTGGTGCGTAAATTAGTGAAGCGCTGCCAACAATTAGAGCTGACCGCGCCGCGCGACCAGGCGCGCTTGTCCTATGAATTGTCGGCCTATCTGGCGACGCTGGTAACCAATCATCTGCATACCGGGCGTTTCAAGAGGTCTGTGTAACCGTGAAGGTCCTGGTGCTGTTTGACATGGGACGTTCGGCGGCGGCCGGGGAAACCTTCTCGCCGCGCGTGCTCAAACAGGAAGAGGATAAGCAGACGGAAGCCGATGTGCTCTCATGCCTCAAAAAGCTGGGACATCAGGTGGAAACTCTGGCGGTTTTTAACGATGTGGTATCGATCGTTGAGAAATTGAAAGAGTTCGTGCCCGACGTGGTCTTCAACCTCACCGAATCGTTCCATTCCAATCGAGCCAACGAGCCGAACATTCCCGCCCTGCTGGAGTTGATGCGCGCGCGCTACACGGGCGCGAAGCCCGACGGGCTGATTCTATGCAAAGACAAAGCGCTCGCTAAAAAGGTGCTGCTGTATCACCGGCTGAGAGTGCCGCACTTCGTTATTTCCCCGGAATCGCGGCCGCTGAAGCGGTTGCGCCGTTTCGTTTTTCCCGCTTTCGTTAAACCGGTCAGCGAAGAGTCCTCCGATGGAATCGCTAAAGCCTCCTTTGCAAAGAGCGAAGAGGAGGCGCTGGAGCGGGCGCGCTTCATTCACGAAAAATTCCAATGCGATGCGCTGATTGAAGAGTACATCGAGGGTCGCGAGCTCTACCTCAGCGTCATGGGAAACAGCAAGCTGACGGTGTTCCCGCCGCGCGAGATCTTCTTTGAGCAGATGCCGGAAGACGAACCAAAATTCGCAACATTCAAGGCTAAGTGGGATGAAACCTACCGGAAAAAATGGGGCATCAAGAATGGGCCCGCCCGCGAGCTCCCGCCAGGGCTCCAGGATAAGTTGACGCGCCTAGCCCGCAAAGTATACCGGGTGCTGAAAATCCGCGGTTTGGGCAGGATCGACGTGCGGCTTACCGCGGGCGGGGAGATTGTAATTATTGAGGCCAATCCGAATCCCTCGCTGGCCCGCGAGGAAGATTTCGCCCAATCGGCCGCGGCCGCGGGCCTCGATTATGAGCAGCTGATTCAGAAGATTTTGGACACTGCGGGTGCGTAAGGCGATTTTTCACAGCTTCTCACGGACGCGGCTCGGTAAACTAGTTGTTTGCAGCCTTTTGTCCCTTTCTTCCGGAATCCACACCTATCCACAATCGCCGGCAACTATTGGCGGCGTGACCTAGACGAGAAGCGTTTCCCGGTGCAGGCGCGCTTGCACCAGACTGAACCGGGCGTCGAAGTGTTGGTTCATTCCCAACAGCCGGCCGGCGAAGCGCGTGGCGAGATCATTCTGGTCCACGGCCTGGAAGGTTCGAGCGACGCGGGCTATGCCCGGAGCCTGACACAGGCCGCGCTCAGCGCCGGCTTCGCCGCGCACCGCTTTAACATGCGAAGCTGCGGAGGCACAGAACAACTCAGCGGCAAGACGCTTTATCATTCCGGGCAGACCTCGGACTTGCTATCTGTGCTCCAAGCAGTAAAGGGCCGAGCCCCCGTTTTCCTCGCAGGATTCTCCCTGGGTGGAAACGTGGTCCTGAAACTGGCGGGAGAATTGGGCGAGCAAGCGAAAGGACTGATTGCGGGAGTGACGGCGGTCTCAACTCCCATCGACCTCGCGGCGTGCGCCCGGCGGCTCCAAGACCGCTCGAACTTCATCTACTCGAATCGTTTCCTGAAGCGCCTGAAACAGCGCATCCGGCTGAAGGAACGGCTGACGCCCGGCAGCTTTTCGCTCGACGGCCTGGACCGCGTCAGGAGCGTTTATGAGTTCGACGACAAGTTCACGGCACGCGCGTTTGGATTTGGAACGGCGGACAACTACTACGCCACGCAATCGGCCAACCAGTTTCTGGACCGCATCCAGGTTCCAACGCTGCTGGTGCAGGCTAAGGACGATCCGTTGATTCCCTTCGAGGTCTACAACCATCCTGCATTCTCCAACAATCCATGCCTGCATCTGTTGCCGGTTGATCATGGCGGGCATCTTGGGTTCGTTTCGAAAACTAAGCCGCGCTTCTGGCTGGACGAGGTTCTCGTACAATGGATGCAGAAAGTGCGGAACAAAGTGCCCGCGGACCTCGTCCTTTAATATAGATGGCTCAAACTGCGTCTTTTCGCGAGGCCACGGCTGTTGCGGCCGACTCCTTGCGCTCCAGCAAATTGCGCAGCTTCCTGACGCTCTTCGGGATCATCTTGGCCACCACCACTTTGATTGCCGTGATGTCGGTGATCCATGGCATGGATGTGTATATCGCCAACAGCGTTTCCGACATGGGCGCGGATGGATTTCGCGTGGTGCGGATTGCCTTTTTGGGCAACTTCGATCCCAAGAAATTTCTGGAGCTTCAAAAGAAAAATCCGCAACTGAGCCCGGAGGAGTACGCGTACCTGAAAAGCACCAGCACGCTGATCAGTGAGCTCGGCATGAATTCGGACCGTAGCGCGAATATATCGCTCGGCACGCACACCATGAAGAGCGTGGACCTGACCGGCGGGACTCCGAACTGGGCGGCGCTGGCGAACACACAGCTCGCCACCGGCCGTTATTTCTCAGAAATCGAGAACAGTCACCACGCCACGGTGGCCGTGATCGGCAACGATGTGAAGACCAACCTGTTTGGTGACGGCGATCCCATCGGCAAGACATTTAAGGTAGAAGGCCGGCCGTTCACAGTGATTGGCGTGGCGTTGCCCAAGGGCGCCGTCTTCGGCCAGTCACAGGACGGGTTCGTGGATATTCCGATTGAGACTTACTTCCAGATCTACGGATCCCGCCAAGGGATCGAGTACGCCGCCAAGGCCGTCGATCAAACAGTGTTGGAGCAGGCCAAGGACGAAGTCCGCATGTTGCTGCGCGCGCACCGGCATATCGGGCCCAGTCAAGATGACACCTTCTCGATTCTTTCTTCCGATTCGCTTGTCGGCGCCTGGGACCGGCTGACAGGCGCAATTGCTGCCACCGCGGTTGCCGTGGTCTCGGTGTTCATGGTGGTGGGTGGCGTGGTGAT
>JBEKJJ010000435.1:0-4041 GCA_050011295.1 Bryobacteraceae bacterium | reverse complement strand
TCGATTTTCCGTTGAGCTTGTATGCCAGCACTTCATCTTTAAATCGTTTGCCCTCGCAGATCTCACATGGCGACTTGACCTCGCCCATCGCGGGGATCTCCGTGTAGATCACGCCCAGTCCCAGGCAGTTCTCGCAGGCGCCTTCCGAATTGAAGCTGAACAGCGACGGGCTCACCTTGTTCGCGGCCGCGAAGGCCTTGCGCACCTCGTCCATGATGCCGGTATAGGTGCCGGGATTGGACCGGATCGAGACACCCACGGGGGACTGGTCGATCACAATGGAGTCCGGGTGTTGACGGAGAAAGGTCTGATGAATTAGCGAGCTCTTCCCCGAACCTGCCACACCTGTGATCGCCGTGAGTACGCCCTTCGGGATGTCCACGCTCACGTTCTGCAAGTTGTTGGCTTTTGCATTCTTGATGGGCAGTTTTCCACTGGGGGAACGGAAATCGCTTTTGATTGAAACCGACTGTTTCAGATATTTTCCGGTCAGTGTGTCCGCGCTCAACAGGTTCTTGAACGGACCTTCGTACATGACCTGGCCGCCCCGGCTTCCCGCATGCGGGCCCAGGTCCACGATATGGTCGGCCACTTTAATGACATCGGGATCGTGTTCCACCACGAGTACCGTATTTCCCCGATCGCGCAATTGTTGAAGCAGTTCATTCAAACGATGCACATCGCGCGGGTGCAGACCCACGCTGGGCTCGTCGAACACATACATCGCGTCCACCAGGCTGCTGCTCAGGTGCTTGACGATCTTCACGCGCTGCGATTCGCCGCCGGAGAGCGTGTCCGTTTCACGATTTAAGGCGAGATATTCGAGGCCGATATCCACCAGATATTGCAGGCGCTGGATCAGTGTTTTCAAAATGGGTGCGACTTTCGGTTCCGCGATCGCCTGGATCACGCCGATCAACCGGTCCACTTCCATCGCGGCCAGCTCGGCGATGTTGTATCCGCCGATCTTGCACTTCAGCACTTCCTGACTTAAGCGCGCGCCCTTGCACACCGTACACGGCGCCATCGTGATGTAAGGCGCCACCGCCTTTTGTGTACGTTCCGACATGGTCTTCAGGTCGCGCGTGATGTACTTGGCGGTAAATCTGGCGATGATGCCTTCACACGTCAAATTGAAGGTCTTGCCTCCGACATTTGTTTTCAACTTATATGGTTTGCTGTACAAAAGCAGTTCCATTTCCTTTTCGCTGAACTTCGAAAGCTTCTTGTCCATATCGAAGAGTTTCGACCGGCCGAGGAAGTTCCAGCCCCAACTGTCGACCGCATATTCACCGAATAGGATCGCGCCTTCGTTCAGCGATTTGGATTTATCGAGGAACAGATCCACGTCCACGCCCATCTTGCGGCCGAGGCCGTTGCAGTTCGGGCACATGCCCTTTGGGTCGTTGAAGGAAAAGACATTCGCATGTCCCACATGGGGTTTGCCGATGTGGGAATACAACCGGCGCAGCACCGGGTAGATGTCGGTGATGGTGCCCATCGTCGAATGAGATCCGCCGCCGAGCCGTTTCTGGTCCACCACGATCGGCATGCTCAGGTTCTCAATAGCGTCGGCGTCGGGTTGGGAGTAGCGCGGCAGGAAGGTGCGGATGAACATGCTGAAATTCTCGTTCATCTGGCGTTGCGCCTCGGTCGCGAGGGTATCGAAGACGATCGACGATTTGCCGGAACCCGAGACGCCGGTGAAGATGGTGATCTTGCGTTTGGGGATGCGCAGCGAGACGTTCTTCAGGTTGTTCTCCCGGGCGCCGCGGATTTCGATGTATTCCTGGGGCATGGTTTTCTCCACGATTTGATATTTTAATTGATTCGTCAGAAGAATCTGTGCGTGAGCTCCGGCTCGGGCAGTTTGCCAAGCGAATGATAGAGCGCCAGTTCGGCGGCTCGGAAGGTTCGGAACCCATAGGATTTCCTCATAGTGACTTTGCTTTGCTGTTCAGACCCTCGATTACGCCGCTCGAGAACTCCTTCCGGGCGCGAAAATAGTTGAGTTCGCGGTGGGCGCGTAATGTTCTGGCAACTTTCTTCATCGGCTCGATCCGCGAGCGCATCACTTGGCCACACCATTGGTCGAGGAACTTGGCTGCCCAGGCGGTCCACTCGTAATTCCAGAGTTGCTGGAAGTCTTCTGGTTGGCGGTGAGATTCGCCGGCCGGTTGAGAAGGCACCAGCGGGATTTGGTCAGGACGGAACCGGTCGAGGATGTTGAGGGCGTGGGCACATTTTTCGCGAATCACACCCAAATACGGTTTCCACATGTCCGAGTAGACGAATTCGATCTTCGCCGACACCTCCGGGCCAATCATGGTAAAGAATTCCGTGAAGGTTTTCACGGTCCGTTCCTTGCCCATCCACAGCAGCCGGGTACAGCCCAGATCGACCTGATACACCAAGGTCATATATTTTGTGCCCTTGGCCGCGCCCAATGGCGCGAATGGCCCCCAGGACGCGATGCTCCAGCCCCCAGGTGACCAGATACGCCACCGCGTCGTGGACCTTATCCAGGAAGTGCGAAACTCTTCGGCGGTTTCCTTCCAGGAGAGTTTGCGCGCCCAATGCCCCAGGAAATGCATGTGAACCTTGGTGGAACTGTGGTTGCCCATGCCCCATGGCACTTCTTCGACCAGCACCCCGCATTGTTTGCAGTTCACCCGTCGCATGCAATAGACCAGAAAAACCGGATAGCCTCAGAAGCCGATGAACTCAAACCGTCGCGGTGTGGGAGACTGGTCGTAGCCCGGGGCGGGTTGATGACACCTGAACATATGGCTGCGGATCGTTTCCGCGGTCGTACCGGAATGAGAATGGCCTGTTCGTCTTCGGCGAAACGGGCTTGCCCGTAGACAAATCCCGGGATGGGATGGCACTGGTTCAGAATCCTGGGAAGGCGCATGAATTGACCGGGGCGACACGAAGATGAAGACGAATTCCAATTCTCCCCCATCGACGCCCCCCGCGCTATTGCCATACTGCCGCGACTGCCGCGATCTTTCGGAGTGGCCAGAGCGCTGGATGGGCGTGGAAGAAGACCTCCCGCTAGGTACAAGACTCGTCGAGTGCTTCATGCCCTTCCTTGTTCACCTAGCGGAGTCTGGCCTGTCAAAAAGAACCGTCCAAAACCACGTCGACAATATGTGGCTGCTTTGCGGAGAGATCATTCGCGACGTGAACGAAGACCCTCATCTGAGGAAGGTTGCCGCGGAACAACTCGTCCGCAATGCAATCCACGAGGACGGCGCCCCCTAATCCACAACGGCTGGGAAGACGAGCAACGCTCCTTCGACTCCACCTGCCGCAGGTTCCACCGCTTCCTCTCTCAATCCCAGCGCTGAACTTCGCCGGTTACCCACAGATTCCCCGGACGAGCCATTTATTGCTAACTGGAGCGCTTGGCTGTGCGCGCGGTAGTCTGGCTGCGTTTGACCTGCGCGCGGCGGCGGCCCGTCGCGAGATTCTTGGCCGCTTTGTCCTTAGCCGACTGGCTCACCGCGATGTGGTTCACCACTTTGATGGCGCCGGCGGTTTTGGCCAGCCGCGTCGCCGTTCCTTTATGTTGCAGCACATCGGTCTGCCCTTCGATGGTGGCGACGCCGCCCTGTACGTGAACCTGGAAATTGTGCGTTGAAATCTTGGACTTGGCGAACTTCGCGCGAATGGTCTTTTCCAGTTGGGCGTCCGGCATGGACGCCACCTTCGGCATGGCGGACGGCTTCGGCCGCGTCACAGGGGCGGTGAGGGTTTTCACTTCCGGTCCGGGCTTGGTGGCGGCGTGCGCGATTCCCATGGCAAAACAGAGTCCAAGGCAGAGCGGGGCTATTTTTAGCATTATCAGGTCTCCTTAACTTAAAATGTGCCCGCGGCGACGGTTTGCTCTCACGAAACATGCTTCGCGCTATAACAAAGCTGATGCCCATATATGGAGGAATGGAGTGCGGCGGCACAAAGTTCGTGTGCGCCACCGGCGGCGAAAGCGGCAAACTGCTGGCACGGACCGAGTTTCCAGCTACCATGCCAGCCGAG
>JBEKJJ010000434.1:0-4123 GCA_050011295.1 Bryobacteraceae bacterium | reverse complement strand
GGCACTACCGCGCGTAAGTGTATTCCCTGTTGGAACTGCCGTAACTCGCGCCCGCGGCGCTGACCAGTTGGTCTTCAACGCTGTCGGGTGTCCAATCTCCCATACCCTGTGTAGCCGGAGGCCGTTCGCTCTGCCCGGAGGGGTACTTCGCGAGACCCAGTCTTTGCATCATAGCGATCAGAGTAGTTCTGGGCACCCCGAGCCTGGCCGCTGCTCCACTCCGTCCGCCGACCACCCCATTCGTTTCACGAAGCGTCGCCACGATGTGTGCGCGCTCCGCATCCGCCAGAGTGCGAACCTCACCTGAGAACGCCTGCATCCGCAGTTCTGTCAGCCGCGGCCGTAGAACCGCGCCAGTCGTCATGATGACCGCGCGCTCAATGTAGTTCTGCAGCTCCCGGATGTTACCCGGCCAATGATGGCCTTCCAGCGCCTCCATTACCTCTTCCGGTATGCATTCGATCACCTTGCTTTGCCGCTCGGCGAACTTTCGAACGAAGTGGCTTGCCAGAAGGGAAATATCGCCCTCCCTTTCGCGCAGGGGCGGCAAGTTGATGGGAAACACATTCAGCCGATAGTAGAGATCCGCGCGAAACTTCTTCTCCTGGACCATGCCCCACAGGTCCTGATTGGTGGCGGCGATCACGCGCACGTTGACTGGGATGGTGCGGCTGCTGCCGAGACGCTCGACCTGCTGCTCCTGGAGAACGCGCAGAAGTTTCGGTTGGAGTTCCAGGGGAAGATCCCCGATTTCATCGAGAAATAACGTCCCACGATCCGCCGCCTGAAAGCGTCCCTCGCGCTGCGTAACGGCGCCCGTAAAGGCGCCTCGCTCGTACCCGAAGAGCTCGCTCTCCAGCAACGCCGCGGGGATCGCTGCGCAGTTGATGGCCACAAACGGTTGCTGCCGGCGCGAACTGGCAGCGTGAATTGCCTGTGCCACCACTTCCTTTCCGGTGCCCGTCTCCCCGCGAAGCAGGACAGCGCTATCCACCGGCGCCACCATGTCGATTTCCTCAAGTAGAGCCCGGAATCTCGGGCTGGAACCAATCAATTCGGATGTAGCCATCGTTTTTCTCCTTGCTGAACAGCTCGGGAGCCACCCCAGGTCAATCCTCTGGTGGCGTACTCAGGGCAAACTCGATTGCACCCAAAAAATCCGCGGCGTCGAACGGCTTGTACAAAAACCCTACGGCCCCTTGGCTCAGGGCTCGTTGTCGAATCTCATTGTCATAGTGGGCGGTCATAAAGATCACCGGTAACCGGGGATATTTGAGCTTTACGCGGCGCTGCAACTCGAGTCCGTCGATACCCGGCATCCTCACATCCGTGATCAGACAGATCGCGGACTCGGGCGCTCCCGAGTGCAGAAATTCTTCCGCGGATGCGAAAACCAAAGGGATGTGCCCGGCCGATTCCACCAGGCTTTCTATCGATTCGCGCACTCTAAAATCATCGTCGACCGCCGCGACGATGTGCCTTGCAGAACCTGCATTCGAACTGGAATCTTCAACCACGATTCGATCATAACCGCGATCGATAACGGGGCACCATTATATGTTTATTCAGATCTGTCCCGCGCCGCGCGTAAGCGTAAGCTTGTCAGCCATACGCACGAGTTCGGCGAGGGACCGCGCACCCATCTTCCGCATGATCTGGCCGCGATGCACGCCGATGGTGATCTCGCTGGTGCCGAGTTCCGCGGCCGTCTGTTTATTTGCCAGCCCCGCTGTTACGAAGGGCAGCACTTCCCTTTCACGTGGGGTGAGCAGCGCGTAGTGCTTCTGCAACTCCGCTAACTCAGCTCTCTGTAGCCGCCCTTTTCGATCCAGCGCCAGGGCTGCGTCGATTGCCGCCAGCAGTTCCTCGTCACCGAACGGCTTCGGGAGGAACTCAATCGCCCCCGCCTTCATGGCGCGGACCGAGGAGGGAATGTCTCCGTGACCCGTAATGAAGATAATCGGCGGCCCGCTACTATGGGCCAGTTCGCGTTGCAGCTCTAGGCCGCTCGCCCCCGGGAGTTGCAGATCCAGGACCAGGCAGGCGGGCGCGTCCGGCTTTTCGGCGTCCAGGAACTCCGCCGCCGAACCAAACGCAGTCACGCGAAGTCCCACCGAAGCGATCAGACTGGACAGGGCTTCGCGTATGCGATAGTCGTCATCCACAACGAAGACAATGGGATTGTCGGAAGTCATGACACCGGACTCAATTGAAGAGGGAGCGTGAAGCAGAATGTGGCTCCTGAGGCCGCTCCTGATGCTGCCCAGATGCGCCCGTTGTGCGCCTGCACAATCGAGCGGCAGATAGCCAGCCCCATGCCCATGCCATTCTCCTTCGTGGTGAAAAAAGCTTCGAATACCGTGTCCGGATCTTTCAATCCTACTCCGGAATCTCTTATTTCCACCAGGACCGTGTCGTCACGTTGCTGGATGGAACGAATAAATAGTCGCTTGCAGTGATCGGTCACTGCATCCATCGCCTCAATCCCGTTCAGAAGCAGGTTGAGGATCAGTTGCTGCAATTGTACGCGATCGCCTGTTACCGGCGGCAGATCCTGCCCCAGGTCGGTCTCTACCATGACGCGTCTCTTCGCGGTCTCGCCGCGCAGGAGGCCGAGTACCTCAGCGATCACTTCGTTCAAGTCGAGCGAAACTTCCTCATGGGCGGCCCTTTTGAAAAGCGCACGGATGCGGCGCACCACTTCGCCGGCGTCTTTCCCATCGCGGACAATTCGTTGGGCGGCTTCCACAGCCTTCACAAGGTTCGGCGGCTGGGCGGAAAGCCACCGCAGGCACGCATTGCCGTTCGAGACCACGGCGGTGAGCGGCTGGTTCACTTCGTGCGCGATGGAAGCCGACAATTCGCCTACAGTCGCGATCTGTGAGGCAATGGACAGGCGCTCCTGGGTATTTCGCAGAGCTTCCTCCGTCCGCCTGCGGTCCTCCACATCGATACAAATTCCGTACCATTGCACGACTCGCCCCTCGTCGTCACGCAATGGCTCGCCGCGCACGTCGAACCAGCGATATGCGCCATCCGCGCGGCGGAGCCGGTAAGTGACCTGGTGAGGCTCTCCGGTCTGCGTGTTCTGTCGCCACAGGCGTATGGTGGAATCGACATCGTCGGGATGGAGAAGTTGCAGCCAGCCAGTATTCCCGAAGTATTCGAGCGGCTTGCCGGCGTATTCCAGAACGCGCCGGTTGACATAGTCGATCTCGCCGTCCGGTGTGGTGCGCCACACCAGGGCGGGAATCGTTTCGGTCATCAGGCGGAGATGGTGTTCGCTCGCACGCAAAGCCTGCTCAGCCTGCCTACGATCTTCGATATCGCTCAGAAGGAGGCACCATCGGACAATGTGGCCTTCCGCGTCGCGCATAGGCAAACCTCGTGTATGGAACCACCGATACACGCCGTCGGCGCGCCGCACGCGTTCATCAACTTCGTATGGATTGCCGGTTTCCAACGCCCGCCGCCAGCAATCGGCTATGCGTGCGCGATCTTCCGGATGCACCTTTTCCGGCCAATTTCTCAGCTCTTCGGGACTTTGACCTGTATAATCCACGAGTTGCTGATTTACCATTTCGGTATCGCCCGCCTGAGTCATGGTGGATACAAGGGCCGGGATGGTATCGAGCAGCAAACGTAGTTGATGCTCGCTCGAGCGCAACGCTTCTTCGGCGCGCTTGCGGTCTTCGATATCCACATACAGAGTGTGCCAGCGGATGATCCGGCCCTCGATGTCGCGCAGGGGAAGAGCGCGGCAGTGAAACCAGCGATACACTCCGTCGGCACGCCTGAGACGGACTTCGGTATCCAACGGATTCCCTCTTTCAATCGCATACCGCCATCGGGCGACGTTGTCCGCGCGGTCGTCCGGATGAATCGATTCGGGCCAGTTATTCAACTGATCCAAGGTCAAACCCGTGTATTCGACCACCTGCCGATTCACCACCTCCACCGCGCCCGTCACAGTTCGGACACTGATCAGCGCCGGAATGCTGTCCACCATCAGGCGGAGTTGCTGTTCGCGTGACCGGAGGGCTTCCTCAGTGCGCTTGCGATCTTCGATGTCGGTGAGCACGCAATACCAGCGGACCACCATGCCCTGGTTGTCGCGCAGCGG
>JBEKJJ010000433.1:0-4141 GCA_050011295.1 Bryobacteraceae bacterium | reverse complement strand
GCCGCCTGCAAAAGTTCTACGAAGAGGTTTGTCTTTACGAACAGCCATTCATTCGCGAAAACTCCACTACGGTAGGCGATTTGATTAAAGCGGCGATCGCCAAGCTGGGTGAAAACATCTCGGTCTCGCGCTTCGTCCGCTTCAAGGTAGGCGAAGCGGCCTTGATTGAGGAAACGGCGGAACAATCCGCTCCATAGCGTAGCGCACGCACTCGTGCGTGCCGCGTTCACACTCGTGTGAACGCCTGGGCAACTATGCCAAAGTACACCCGCATCGTTCTCAAGCTCAGCGGCGAGGCGCTCGCCGGGGGCGGCGCTTTCGGTGTCGATCCGGAGCGCGTCAAAAGCCTGGCCGCCGAAATTGCCGAAGTCGCTAAGACCGGAGTCCAGATGGGCCTGGTGGTGGGCGGCGGCAATTTCTTTCGTGGAGTAGCCGCCGCGGCCATGGATATGGATCGCGTCGCAGCCGACCACATGGGCATGCTGGCAACAGTTATCAACGCCATCGCCCTCCAGGACGCCCTCGAGAAAGCCGGCGTTCCCACGCGGGTGATGACCGCCATCCAGATGCATCAGGTGGCGGAGCCTTACATACGCCGCCGGGCCATTCGGCATCTCGAGAAAGGCCGCATCGTGATCTTCGCGGCCGGTACTTCGAATCCCTATTTTTCAACGGACACCGCGGCGACATTGCGTGCCTTGGAGGTCCACGCCAATGTCATCGCCAAAGGCACGCGCGTGGACGGCGTGTACGACAAAGATCCCTTGCGCAATCCGGACGCGGTGCTCTACAAACAGGTGAGCTATCTGGAAGTGCTGGCCAAAGCCTTGGCCGTGATGGACGCCTCGGCCGTGGCCATGTGCCGCGACAACCAGCTCCCCATTGTGGTTTTCAATTTGAATGTGTTCGGCAATATAATGCGTATGTCGGTGGGCGAGCCGATTGGAACGCTCATCCACTAGCCGAAAGTTATGATAAACGACCCTCAAAAAGAGATCGAGGCCAGCGCGAAAGTGCGTATGGAGAAAGTGCTGTCGGACCTCCAGCACGACATGGCCGCGGTACGCACTGGCCGCGCCTCAGTCACCTTGCTGGATAATATCCGGGCGGATTATTACGGGACGCCTACACCACTCAACCAAATGGCCACGCTGCATGTTCCCGAGCCTACTTTGATCACACTGCAACCTTGGGATGTTTCGCAGATCGGCGCTATCGAGAAAGCTATTCGCGCCGGCGACCTGGGGTTGAACCCGTCTAATGACGGCAAGCTGATCCGTGTGCCCATTCCGCCTCTCACCGAGGAGCGGCGCAAAGAACTGGCGAAGAAGCTGCACCACATCGCCGAGGATCACCGCGTGGCGATGCGCAACATCCGGCGCGACGCGAACGAAAACGTCAAGAAGCTGGTGAAGGACAAAATCATCAGCGAAGACGACGACCGCCGCGCTCACGAGGAGATCCAGAAGCTCACCGATGCCAGCATCCAGAAACTGGATCAGGCGGTGAAGGTGAAGGAAAAAGAAGTGATGGAGCTGAAGTAGTCCCAGGCGGCAGAAGGCAGGCGGCAGAGCCCCCGCAGTCCCTAGCCCCCAGCCACTAGGGTCCTCGGAAAGCCTGGATCCACTTTCACTTCCTCGAGCTGCCGCACGTGCCGTTCGCAATGCAGTCCCAGGAAGAGCAGCCATTGGTAGCAATCCAAGTCGCCCAGGAAGGGATGCTTGAAGAAGTGGCTTCGCAGGTCGGCCTCGGTTTCCGTTGCGAACACGACGCTGCGTTGGCGCGTGGACTCGAACTGTTTCAGGAGCTCCTCGAAATCCGGCCAGCGATTCTTCGGGTGAACCATTTCCGGTCCCATCACACGAGTGTTGCGCGCCGGGACTCTTTCCATGACAATCGGATCTTTTCTCCGAACGTCGGCTTGCTTAGTGTCTGGCTCGGGCGGCGCATCGAGCGACCTTTGCAGCGTCTGGAACACAAAATCTTCGACGAGAATAATGTGTTCGACGCAGCCTGCTACCGACCAACGGTCTTCAGCGGGTTGAAATGACCGCTGCTCCGCGGATAGCCCGTCCACTGCTCCGAGCAACCGCACGCGGCTCGCCGCCAAGTGCTCCAAAACCAACCTCCGTTCCGTCGCTTCCATGAAGTGCCTCCTGAATGCGGACGCCCGCGGCCCAGTCGCCCGGATACTCCAGAACCAGTGTACCCGCGCCGTCGGTTTCAAATTCGGACATCTCTTCGTCGTCCGTCTCCACCAGATATTTTGAGCGCGGCTTGAGACTCACCACCAGCACGCGGCCGCCCTCCATCGCGAACTGCATCGGGTTGCGTCCCACCACGACACTCGCATCGCCCACGGGAATCCCCTCAGCCTTAGGACCTAGCGGACCTTTTGGATTGAGCACCGTGACGCGGCCTTCACGGAATATCTGTGCTTCGCCCGCATAAATCCCGAACCAGACCGCATCGTCCTCCCAGTTGGATCGGAGGAACAAGGCTCCGGAGTGCTGATCATGGAAGAATACCGGCAGTTGAAAATAGCTGAGTCCAGGCTGATACGGATTCGCCCACAGGAACTCGTAAGGCGCTCCAAAGATCCCCTGCAGCATGAAACGATCCTGGATCAGCCAGCCCTGCAGGTATTGGCTTTCGAGAGCGTTGTTGTCATACGCCACCGTGCTCAAGCCCGCCGCGCGGGAAAGCGCGGCCCGATCCAGATCGGGTTGTCCCGAACCCTGATAAACAGGAATGCGGTATTCGTTTTCAGGAGCCGAAAGCGGCGCCGGATAGTTGGCCAGCACCTGATAAGTGGGCAGCTCTCTGAAGTAGGTAGGCGCGTCTTCCCTGAGATCGATTTTCAAATTGTCACGAGTGGCGTGCAGGATCTCACAAAGCGCGAATAGCTGGTCAAGCGGGACCAGGATCCGTCCATCCGCCAGTTTGGGCGCAAGCTGCGTGCGCCACCACCCCTGGACCAGCTCTCCGAGCGGATTCTCCTCGGCGTGAGTCTCGTCCGCCGTGGCGATCAACGCCAGAAGGCGGTTGCGCGTGGCAGGAAGGTCCGCACCGGCTTTTTGCGCGGCTAGCTTATGCAACTTCGTTTCGAGCGTTTTCGATTGCGTGGCGCTGAGCAGGGGTTGGCACCAATCGTACACAAGGGCCAGTTGCCGCAAGTCGGTGCCCGGTCCCAGCGCCCAATCCACAGCTTTCTTGCCGACGGCGGCATCGCCCGAAACCGAATAATGAAGTGCCAGCGCGAAGCCCGGTTCCGGCATTTCGGCCGCTGCTCTCACCAACAAATCGAATTGCCGCCAACGCATGGATTCCCGATCGCGCTCCCGCTTGAGCAGCCGTAGCCGCTGCGCCGTAAGGAACAGCCGTGGATGCTCGGTATAGACGCGGAATTCGTCTTGGCCCGATGCTGCCGTGGCTAGAAGGAGGACTAGGATTGGGGTTCGCATTGGGACAAGGACTGGGGGCTTGAGACTCGGGACTGAAAACCCGCACCGCTCGGCAGTCCCTAGTCCCTAGCCCCCAGCCCCTCATTGTGTCACACTGACACACCCGGTCAGTACCTAGCCCCAGCGTTCGCGGGGGCTATACGGACAAGTGGTTGAAAATGCTCACCTAACCGATGGAGCCTGGCGTGCTATCCTTACTAACGAATTGATGAAGGACCTTTGAAACCTGCCCTCTGCTTGCAACGAGCAGAACAGGGGTATTGAGTGGACTGGGGAACGGCGTGCTTGCGGGAACCGGTGCTTAGATTTTTTTGAGACCGCTCTTTGACCCTGTCGGCAAGTTGCAACAGAGGGGTTTTTTTGCGGCTTACTTCGTCAGAACTCGGATGGATCTCGCACATGGGATCCGGTATCGGTTGCGCTGGCGTTCATGGGGAGGAATGTTGGACGCGGGCCTCGCCAGGAATGGAACTGAAATTGAGTATCCAGGCCAGTGTGCCGACGCTAGATCCAGGCCCGACTTGGGCAGACCGCTCCGGAACCGGCGGCTTCAGTAGTCCTCTCCTACCGGTTTCCGGTGCGGTTGTTTTTGGAACGTCCTAGTTTAATACAAGTAACGCTAAGAATACAAGAATCCTGGGAATTCACGAAGTCGAGGAAGAAGGTTGCCGAGCCTC
>JBEKJJ010000432.1:0-4142 GCA_050011295.1 Bryobacteraceae bacterium | reverse complement strand
CCGCGCCGGACGCTGCTCGATCTTATTTCCACATCCAACGGCCACGTGCGGATTGAAGACGTGGACGGCAATGCGCGGCTGCGCACATCGAACGGCGCGATTCGCGTTTCGAGGCTCAAAGGCGAGCTCGAGGCACGGACCTCGAACGGCGCCGTTGAAGTCGACTCGCTCGAAGGCAACGCGAGGTTGCACACATCGAATGGATCCATTCGAGCCGAGGTCACGCATGGATTGTTCGAAGCCACGACATCCAACGGAAGCATCACGGCGCGCTTGAACGATCCGTCGGCCACCTGGCCGGTTCATGCGGCGTCATCCAACGGGCATATTGACTTGAGAATTGACGCCAAGCAAGTACCGGAAATTCGTGCCGAGACCAGCAATTCATCGATCACGCTGCATTTGCCGACGGGTGCAAGTGCTGATGTGCGCGCGCACACTTCGCATTCTTCCGTTTCTTCGGAGTTCGATGGAGTCAGCATCGATAATGAGCACGGGCACGGCGAGATGAGCGGACGGATCGGCGGCGGTGGACGGCTGATTGAACTGTCGAGCAGCAATGGGTCGATTAAGATTCTAAGGATGTAGGGGGGGCGCCCTCAGGAAACGCCTGGGCCGCCCTCGATCGCGCTTATTCTGCGTTCGTGGATCTCAGCAATGCGAGCAAGCGCACGGATGTTCTCTCCGTCCTGTTGCGCGGTTTTAAGCAAAACCTGGGCGTCGGCGGCGAGCAATTCGACATTCATTGTCAGGGCGTCGATTCTTTCCCCGAGCTTTTCGATTCGTTCATCCGTCGTCATTGTCGCCGTTGCCTCACCCATCATTGTACCTGCACGCGGACGGACGGATGCTTAGAACATGTAGAGCGGAGTACCGGCCACTGGAACTGGCTCGTCGCCGGGAGCGCCTACCGGCTGCTCCTGCAGTTCGCCGGCGATGGGGCGGCAGAAGATGCCGGTGTCGCCCAAGTACACTTCGAGCTCCGAGGGCCGCGGTAGCGTGCCTTGGATCAGGGCTTCCGAGAGCGGATCCTCGATGTACTTCTGGAGCGCGCGGCGCAGCGGACGGGCGCCGTAGCTGCGGTCCACTAGCGTCTTTTCGAGAATGTATTTCGCGGCGTCCTCGTTAACCCGGATCTTGATCTGCTTGGCGACCAGATTCACGTTGATCTGCTCCACCAGCAGGGTGATGATCTTCAGCAGGTCCTCATCAAGCAACGACGTGAACAGAATCACTTCATCCAGGCGATTGAGGAATTCGGGATTGAAGGCTTTCTTGACTTCGGCCATCACCTGGTCCTCAACTTTTGGAGGAACGCCGGTATTGGATGGCGCCGAGAACCCGATCTGCGATTTCTTGTCCAGGAATCGCGCGCCTAGGTTCGACGTCATGATGATGATGGTGTTCTTGAAGTCCACCGTATTGCCCAGGCCGTCGGTCAACTGGCCGTCTTCGAAAACCTGCAGCAGGATGTTGTAGACATCCGGATGGGCTTTCTCGATCTCATCCAACAATATGATGGAATAGGGCGCGCGTTTGACGCGTTCGGTCAACTGGCCGCCTTCCTCATAGCCGACGTAGCCGGGAGGCGAGCCGATCAATTTCGAGACCGAGTGTTTTTCCATGAACTCGGACATGTCGAAGCGAATCAGCGATTTTTCGCTGCCGAACAGGAACTCGGCAAGCGCCCGCGCGACTTCGGTTTTGCCGACGCCGGTGGGCCCAAGGAAAAGGAACGAACCGGAGGGCCGCTTGGGCGATTTCAAACCCGCTCGCGACCGGCGGATGGCGCGCGCCAGGGCTGAAATGGCTTTCTCCTGGCTGATTACGCGCTTGTGAAGCTCTTCCTCAATGCGGATCAGCTTCGAAACTTCTTCTTCCTTGATGGCGGTCATCGGCACGCCGGTCCAGCGCGCGACCACGTCTTCGATGTCGTCTTTGGTTACTACACCCGTGGACGTGTCGTCCAGGTTGTACTTCTCGCGAAGCTGGCGCAGGTTTTCGCGCTCCTTGCGTTCTTCGTCGGAATAGAAGCGCGCCTTTTCGAACTCGTGATTCGCGATGGCGTTCTCCATGCGGTGCACGATGAACTTGATCCGCTTCTGGATGTCAGCCACTTCGCCCGGCAGCGTGGTCTGGCGCAGCTTAACGCGCGCACCCGCTTCGTCGATCAGATCGATGGCCTTGTCCGGCAGGAAACGATCCGGAATAAATCGCGTGGAAGTGTGAACGGCCGATTCGATAGCTTCATCGGTGTAGGCCACGGCGTGGAATTTTTCGTAGCGCTCCTTGATGCCGAACAAAATGCGAACAGCATCGGTTTCAGTAGGCGGCGGAACTTTCACGGCCTGGAAGCGGCGCTCGAGTGAACGATCCTTTTCGATGGATTTGCGGTATTCGCCTGGCGTCGTTGCGCCGATGCACTGGATCTCGCCGCGCGAAAGGGCGGGCTTCAGAATATTGGCCGCGTCGAGCGAGCCTTCGGCAGAGCCTGCGCCAACCAACGTGTGCAGCTCATCAATAAAGATGATGGCGTTTTGATTTTCCATCAGCTCTTTCATGATGGTCTTGAGACGCTCTTCGAACTGGCCGCGATATTTGGTTCCGGCGACGATGAGCGAAAGATCGAGCGCGAGAATGCGCTTGTCGGCCAGGAACGAAGGCACGTCGCCGTCGGAGATGCGCTGAGCGAGCCCTTCCACAATCGCGGTCTTACCGACGCCCGGCTCGCCGATGAGGACCGGATTGTTTTTGGTGCGGCGGCACAGAATCTGGACCACTCGTTCGAGCTCGTAATCGCGCCCAATCAACGGATCCAGCGCACCGTCCATGGCGGCCTGCGTAAGGTCGCGGCTGAATTCGGCCAGCAGCGAGCTTTCCTTGGGCCGGCTGGAGGCCACTTTTTCCGAAGACGAGCGTTGGATCTCCTCGCGAACTTGGGAAAGGCGCAAGCCCCGCTCATGCAGGATCTCTGCGGCGAAACACTTCTCTTCCCGCAGCAGGCCAAGCAGCAAATGCTCAGTGCCGATGTGCTTGTGATTGAGCCGCTCGGCTTCTTCGGCGCCATAAGCCAGCACGCGCTTGCACTCATGGCTCAGAGGGAGGTCCACCGAGGTGGAAACCTTCTCGCGGATGGTGGTGTGGGCTTCGATCTGCTTTCGAATGGATTCTATGGCCGCGTGCGACCGCAGAAAACGATTGGCCAGCGCCTTATCCTCGCGAAGGAGCCCCAGCAGAAGGTGCTCCGTCTCGATATAGGGGCTTCCAAACTGACTAGCCTCATACCGGGCAAAGAAGATAACTCTGCGCGCCTTTTCTGTGTAACGTTCAAACATAATTCCCGCCGTCTCCTAAAATCATCGGCTGTTCCTGTTCTGGCCGGGAGGGCAGCCACGCCTCGCCCGACCTTCCTTCGCCCGGCTTTCCTTGATCAGACCAGGGACCCAGAATCCCTTTTTCCAACTGCCAAACCCGGTCGCAACTCGCGGCGAACGAGATATTGTGGGTCACATAGATCGAAGTTAGCTGATGGGAGCGATGCAGATCGCGCAACAGGGAAACGATCATCTCGCCCGTCCGGAAATCCAGGTTACCGGTAGGTTCGTCGGCGAGCAGAACCTTAGGATTGCCGGCCAAAGCTCTTGCGAGAGCGACCCTTTGTTGCTCACCGCCCGATAATTCTCCCGCGCGGTGTGAGGCGCGGTTTCGTAAGCCAACTTCATCTAACCTCGCCAGCGAAACAGGCGCCGCGTCCGGGACGCTCATGCCCCGAATCAGCATAGGCATCATCACATTTTCGAGCGCCGTAAACTCAGGCAGCAACGAATGATTCTGCCATACAAAGCCAATCTCCCGGTTACGAAACTCTGCCAGCTCCGACTCCGAGAATTGTGAAATGTCCTGGTGTCCGAAGTATATCGTACCCTCGGAAGGCCTGTCTAGCGCGCCCAGCAAATAAAGCAGCGTACTTTTGCCGGCCCCGGATTCTCCAATGAGGGCCAGCCGCTCGCCACGCGGGACTTCGAAATTCAGGCCGGCGAAGATAACCAGTTCGTTCGAGCCAGACCGAAATTTCTTGGCGAGATTGACACCGCGGATGGCAGCGGCGTCATCAGTTTGCATTTAACGTTTGGACCCTTCTG
>JBEKJJ010000431.1:0-4636 GCA_050011295.1 Bryobacteraceae bacterium | reverse complement strand
ATGAAGACGAATCAGCAGTGGTTGATCGCGGCGCGCCCGCACGGAGAAGTAAAGGAATCGGACTTCCGGTGGAACGAGGCCACGGTCGCCGATCTGGCTGATGGTCAGGTTCTGATCCGCACGGTCTATATTTCGCTCGATCCCACCAATCGCATCTGGATGAACGAGGCTGAATCCTATTTGCCGGCGCTCCCGCTTGGCCACGTGATGCGCGGCGGCGGGATCGGAGTAGTGGAGGAATCGCGCAATCCGGGCTTCTCAAAAGGCGACATCGTGCAAGGGCTGTTCGGCTGGCAGCAGTATTCCATGTCGGACGGCGCCGGCCTCGCAAAACTTCCGAAAGGCCTACCCGTCCCGCTCACGGCGTTCTTCGGCCTGCTGGGCCACATCGGCCTGACAGCCTATTTCGGATTGCTGGACATCACGGATCCAAAGCCCGGCGAAACGCTGGTGGTTTCCACTGCCGCCGGTGCCGTGGGATCGCTAGGAGGCCAGATCGGAAGAATCAAAGGCTGCCACGTCGTCGGACTCACCGGTAGCGATGAAAAGTGCCACTGGATTAAGGACGAACTCGGCTTCGACGCCGCCATCAATTACAAAACCGAAAACGTCCCGGGAGCTTTGAAGCATAATTGCCCGAAAGGGATCGACATCTATTTCGACAACGTCGGCGGCGAGATTCTGGAAGCAGTTTTGAATCAGATCAACATGAAAGCCCGGATCTCCGTCTGCGGCATGATCTCTCAATACAACGCCGACCATCCGGCTCCAGGCCCATCGAATCTGGCAAATCTGATCATGAAGCGCGCCCGCATGGAAGGCTTCCTGTGTTTCGATTACAACAACCGCGCGGAGGAAGCTTTCACGCAAATGATCGGCTGGCTAATGCAGGGCAAGCTGAAATACAAAGTGGACGTGGTGCAAGGCCTGGAGAATGCCCCGCGTGCCCTGCACAAGCTATTTGATGGATCGAATACAGGGAAGCTGATCGTGCAAGTGAGCCCGGAGTAAGAATTTTATGCCGCGAATGAACGCGAATAAACGCGAATAAGAAACGACGTTTTATTTGCGTTCATTCGCGTTCATTCGCGGCCTAACGACTCGATCGAAACCCTCTTCCAGCGTAGGAACTTGCAGGTTCCGAGCCATCTCCAAAATCACCCGCCTCGGCACAACCCGCTCGCGGCGTTGGTTCCGCTCAATGCAAGTTTCCACCGGCACATCAAAAAACAACGCCTCGATCTCACACCCATACCTCTTCGCCAGCCGGATATACGGCCTACGCTCCCAGCGGGTCAAATGCGTCGCGTCCACATTCGTCACCGGACGCCCAACAGTCAAACGTTGCCGGATCAAATATCGGATGGTCGCGAACACTCGCGCATGGATGGTCTGATCCGCCGGATCATCGGCGATCAGGCGCCGGATTTCATCAGATGAAATTGCGTTCCAACCGCGGCGCTTCAAATAAGTGGATTTGCCGGACCCCGGCAAGCCCACCGTGATCACGATTTTCACTACACGGCGTAACGATCGGCTTCGAGCAGCCGCGCTGCGATCTTCTGGCGCACTGCGATCGCATTTACTGGCTCGAACTTAGTGAAGCGCTTCAGTACAGCCAGATTCGTGCGCAATGCATCTCCCTCGGAACTCGCCGCCAATACCGTGCGCGCCGCGCTTTCGACGGTTTCCATCGCCTCGCGCAGAAACACCGGGCACATTTGAGTCGCGACTTCGCCCTTGCCGTTCGCTGCCAGCTTTTGCGTCCGCAACAGCACGGACTCCATGGCGAACGCGTTCATCATGATGTCGGTGAGCCCCGCCAGAACTTCCTGCTGATCCTCCAGCGCGTTCATGAATTTTTGATACGCCACGCCCAGCGCGAACAGCGCGACCTTCTTGGCATTGGCCGCTAGTTTGGTATCTTCATCGCCGCCGGCGGAGAGCGTGGGTCCGCCCAAGACTTCCGCCTGCAACTTCTTCACAGCCTCCACCAGCGGCAACTGTCCGCGTTGCGCGCGTTTCAGCAACATGCCGGTGGCCAGCAGACGATTGATCTCGTTGGTCCCTTCGAAGATCCGGTTGATGCGTGAATCCCGATACGCACGCTCCACCGCGTAGTCCTGATGGTAGCCGTAGCCGCCGTGGATCTGCACACCCTCATCCACGACGTAATCCAACATTTCGGATGCGAAGATCTTGATGTAGGAACACTCGGCCGCGAACTCCTCCACAGCCTTCAACATGGTTTGCGCAGCACTTGGGGACTTCCAGGAGAATCCCTCCAGCTCGTTTTCGATCAAGCCCACCACGCGCCAACTGGTGCTCTCCGCGGCGTAAATCCGGATGGCCATTTCCGCCAGCTTGTGCTGGATCATTCCAAACTCGGCGATCGATTTTCCAAACGCCTTGCGCTCCTTGGCGTACTTCAGCGACACGCGCAGGACTTCCTTGGCGCCGCCAATGGCGAACGGGCCAAGCTTCAGACGGCCCAGGTTCAGAATGTTGAAAGCGATGATGTGCCCGCGGCCAATCTCTCCCAGCAAGTTTTCCACCGGCACCTTGACGTTGTCCAGATAAACTGCCGTGGTGGAGCTGCCCTTGATTCCCAGCTTCTTTTCCTCCGCACCCGGCTGAACGCCCGGATACGCTCGCTCTACCAGGAACGCTGTGAATTTCTCGCCACCGATCTTGGCGAACACTGTGTATAAATCGGCGCCGCCGCCATTGGTGATCCACATTTTCTGGCCATTCAGGATGTAGTGTTTTCCATCCGGGCTCAAGTCGGCTCGAGTGCGGGCCGCCAGTGCATCCGAACCGGCCTGCGGCTCGCTGAGACAATAAGCGGCAACCATCTCTGCGCTGGCGAGCTTCGGAAGATAGCGCTGCTTCTGGTCGTCGTTGCCGAACATCAACAGCGGCAGCGTTCCGATGCCGGTATGGGCGCCGTGCCACGCGGAGTACGATCCATCCTTCGATATCCCCTCGGCCACAATCATGGCCGAGACCAGGTCCATCTCCATGCCGCCGAACTTCTCGGGGATGATCACGCCGGTCAAACCGAGTTGAGCCGATTTTCGCAGAATCGAGATCGCCAGACCCGGCTCCTGATGCTGGATGGCCTCCACATTGGGCGCCACTTCTTTCTGCCAGAATTCTTCGGTAGTGCGCGCGATGGCGCGATGTTCGTCGGTGAAGTCCTCAGGCGTGAAAACCTCTTCCGGCATCGTAGGTGCCAGCAGAAATGACCCGCCCTGGTGTTTAGTAGGAGTAAGTGTAGTAGTTGCCATAACCGCTCCGTTTCTCGTTTCTCATTTAGTTCAGTCGTTCAAATATACCGGCGGCACCTTGGCCGCCGCCTACGCACATGGTTACCATGCCGTATTTCGAATTGCGCCGTTTCATCTCGCGCAGGATGGTCGCCGTCAGCTTCGCTCCAGTGCATCCCAACGGATGGCCCAGCGCAATGGCGCCGCCATTCGGATTCACGCGTTCCAAATCAAGACCCGTCTGCCGGATGACAGCCAGCGCCTGCGCGGCGAACGCTTCGTTCAATTCAATTACGTCGATATCTTCCGTCTTCAGCCCAGCCAGCGTGAGCGCCTTTGGAATAGCAACAACCGGCCCGATTCCCATGATCTCCGGTGGAACACCCGCGACGGCGAAGCTCACGAATCGCGCCATCGGCTTCAGGCCCAGCTCCTTGGCCTTCTTCGCGGACATCACCAGGGCCGCAGCCGCGCCATCGCTCATTTGCGATGAGTTGCCCGCAGTCACCTTCCCGTCAGCCTGAAATACCGGCTTCAACTTCGCCAGCGCTTCGAGCGTTGTATCCGCGCGCGGCCCTTCGTCTTTCTGAAACGTGGTTTTGTGTTGATGCGGCGAACCGTTCTCCAAAAGGTTGGCTTCTACTTCCACCGGCACTATTTCTTCCTCGAACTTACCTTCCGCCTGCGCCCGCAGAGCGTTCTGGTGGCTGCGATAAGAGGCATATGGTCCACCATCCACGGATTCGGCGCGAATTTGTACCCCGACATCGGGATCATGCTCATGGATTCGGCCCCGCCCGCGATCATGATCTGCGCGCTTCCTGAACGAATCCGGTCGGCTGCCATCGCGATGGCTTGCAATCCTGAGGAGCAGAAGCGGTTGATGGTTACACCTGGGACCGCATCGGGCAGTCCCGCGCGCAGCGCAGCCACGCGCGCCATGTTCATCCCCGATTCGCCTTCCGGATTAGCGCACCCCAAAATCACGTCGTCCACTTCGTCGGGCGAAACGGCTGGATATTTTTCCAGCAGCCGGCGGATCACTGTCGCCGCCAAATCATCCGGCCGCGTGGTTCGCAACTTGCCCTTCGGCGCTTTACCGATCGCGGTCCGCAGGCAATCAACAATTACTGCTTCATGCATCGTTTCTCGTTTCTGGTTTCTCGTTTAGTTTCGTAAGGGCTTACCAGTTTTCAGCATATACCCCATGCGCTCCTGCGTTTTCGGATGCCCGCACAGGCTCAAAAATGCCTCGCGCTCCAGATCCAGCAAATATTGCTCAGAAACCATCTGCTCGCCGGTTAGCCGGCCGCCAGTGAGAATATTCGCGAGCTTCTCGGCGATCAGCACATCGTGATCGCTGATGT
>JBEKJJ010000430.1:0-5114 GCA_050011295.1 Bryobacteraceae bacterium | reverse complement strand
CAAAGCTGGCGCTCTCGCGATCCCTCCGTATGTGCGTCCACAATCGCCCTACCAGGCGCGGGGTGCCATCCAGGTCCACGTAGACCAGAATTTCTTTTTCCATTACGAGGCCCTCGGCTTCCGAGGGGTCTGAGGGCGCGGCAGCCGGATGCGCTGCGGCAGGTGCTCCTCCTCCAGGGCCAGCCCAACGCTATCGTGCCGGGGGTCGGCCACGTCCGCCAGCCGATCGGCCATTCCAAGCGTAAAGAGAACAGTGGCGTAAGCCCCGGCCGAAACGCCGGGTTGACCTTTTTCGACTTTATTGAGAGTCATCCGGCTGATAGATGCCCGCTGCGCCAGGATTGCGACGGGAATGCGCCGCCGCCGCCGGGCATCCCGGATGTCGTGGCCCAATTTGCGAAGGGCGCGCGTGACCGGCAACGGCGCCATCGATGAAGAAGATGTATGCCCATTCATAACGTCCATTTAAGTATACTCTAAAAGCAATTATGTATACATTAGTGCCCCCAGCCCCCCGTCCCTCTCCGCAGCCCCCAGCAGCTAGACTGTAGAGATCTTGCCCCAGCGCTTAGCCGCTTCTCTTCTCACCGCAACACTGGCTTGTCTCTGCCAGACTGGACGCTACCAGGAACCCTACCGCCCGCAGTTCCACTTCTCTCCCGCCCGCAACTGGACCAACGATCCCAACGGCTTGGTCTACTTCGAAGGCGAGTATCATCTGTTTTTCCAATTCAATCCTTTGGGCGACCGTTGGGGCCATATGAGCTGGGGCCACGCCGTCAGCCGCGATCTGGTTCATTGGCGCGAATTGCCCGTCGCAATCCCTGAAGAGAACGGCATCATGATCTTCACCGGCAGCACGGTGGTGGATCAACACAACAGCAGTGGATTCTGCACCGGGGGCAAGCCATGTCTCGTCGCAATCTATACCGGCCACACCCCCGAAGCCGCATCCCGTCCGGCTCTCCAGACTCAGAATCTCGCGTATAGCAACGATCGCGGCCGCACCTGGACCAAGTACGCGCAGAACCCGGTTCTGGATCTCCACATGTCCGATTTCCGCGATCCTAAGGTATTGTGGTCCGATCGCGCAAAGCGCTGGGTGATGGCCGTCTCGCTACCGAACGATCACAAGGTTCGTTTCTACGGGTCAGCAGACCTGAAGCATTGGCAGGCACTCAGTGACTTCGGCCCGGCGGGCGCAACGAGTGGCCAGTGGGAATGTCCCGAACTTTTCGAATTGCCGGTGGAATCAAAACCTGGCCAGACACGCTGGGTGTTGAAAGTTGGGCTGAATCCGGGAGCATTGCAGGGAGGATCGGGAGAACAATATTTCGTCGGCCAATTCGACGGCTCGCGTTTTACCAACGACAACCCGCCCGGCCTCACTCTTTGGACCGACTACGGCAAGGATTGCTACTGCGCCCTGACATTTAATAATCTGCCACGCACCCAATCTCCGGTTATGATCGGTTGGATGAACAATTGGCAATACGCCGCCGAGGTCCCTACGAAGCCCTGGCGCGGGCAGATGACCGTGCCGCGCAAACTCGGGCTTCGCAGCACACCGGAGGGTTTGCGCCTGGTGCAGAATCCGATCGATTCTCTGGAGCAACTTCGAAAGCCATACGACACGGGAAGCGAGACGTTCGAACTGCGCGCAACCGTCCAACTCGGGACCGCCAAAGAGATCGGCTGGAAGCTGCTGGCCGTTGACGGATCCCTCACACTAGTTGGGTTCGATCGCGAAAAACAGCAGCTCTTCGTCGACCGCACACATTCCGGCAACACCAGTTTCAGTAAGGATTTCCCGGTCCGAACCACCGCGCCGCTCCATCTTGACGCTAGCGAACTTCGATTGCACATTCTCGTGGACCGAAGTTCTATCGAGGTTTTCGCCGACGACGGGCGAATCGCCATGACGAATCTCGTATTTCCAGCGTACGGCGCACGGGGCATTGAATTCTACTCGAAAGGCGGCCAACCGGGCGTGATTAAGAGCGACCTCTCGACCCTGGAGTCAATCTGGTGATCATCTCATGAAAATAAATTCCTCTCTGTTGAGAAGCACCGGTGTAGCCGCCCTCGGTGGATTACTGTTCGGCTTCGATACCGCAGTGATTGCCGGCGCCACTCACGCGCTTACCGACGCCTATCAGCTTTCGCACGCCGCGTTGGGTCTCACCGTTGCCAGCGCTCTTTATGGAACCATCCTCGGGGCGCTGTTTGCAGGCATACCGGGCGATCGTTATGGAAGGCGCGACAGCCTGCGGGTGATGGCTATCTTATACGTCATCTCCGCGCTCGGCTGCGCGTTTGCGTGGGATTGGTATTCGCTGGTGTCCTTCCGCCTGATTGGCGGTATCGGCATCGGCGGATCTTCTGTGCTGGGACCCATGTATATCGCCGAGATTGCGCCCGCAAAATGGCGCGGCCGCTTGGTCGGCTTCTTCCAGTTCAATGTCGTCGGGGGTATTCTGCTGGCTTATTTCTCGAATTACCTGATCGGCCTGGCGGGTTTCGGCGCTGCCGAATGGCGCTGGAAGCTCGGAGTGTCGGCCGCCCCGGCAATCCTTTTCTTTCTTTTGCTTTTCGGCATTCCACGGAGTCCGCGCTGGCTGGCGAAGAAAGGCCGCGTCGCGGAAGCACGCGATGTGCTGCGCCAGATCGGTGAGGAAAATGTCGAAGGTGAGCTTCAAGACATCATAGCGTCCATTGACGCCGATCATGGGCACGCCGACGAACCCTTGTTCCAGCGAAAGTACCGGCTCCCGATTTTCCTGGCGGTATCCATCGGAATGTTTAACCAGTTATCGGGGATCAACGCCATCCTTTATTACTTGAACGACATCTTTGCCAAAGCCGGATTCAGCAAAGTCTCGGGGGATTTGCAGGCCGTGGCGATCGGCGCCACTAATTTGCTGTTTACGATGATCGCGATGACGGTGATCGATAAACTCGGGCGCAAAAAGCTGCTCCTGGTCGGTGCCGTAGGAACGGCAATATGCCTGGCTGGAGTCGCGTTCATTTTTTCCACCGCCCAACACGAGGACTGGCTGGTCTGGCTGCTGGTAGGCTACATCGCGTTCTTCGCCTTCTCCCAAGGCGCGGTCATCTGGGTTTACATCGGCGAAGTTTTTCCCAATCGGGTGCGGGCGAAAGGCCAGAGCCTGGGCAGCACAACCCATTGGGTGATGAACGCGGCAATCTCCGGTGTGTTCCCGGTCCTGGCGGCACGCTCCGGCGCGGTTCCGTTCATGTTCTTCTCAGCGATGATGATCCTGCAGTTCTTTGTGGTGCTGTCGCTCTATCCAGAGACCAAAGGCGTTTCGCTCGAAGAACTGCAAAAAAAGCTGGGGATTGCTTGATTCATCAACTGACGCGCAACGCTCCCTTGCGGTCGCGGCTCGGTTTTACGTCACCCGAATCACGTCTCGTGTTTTTCCGAGCCGCGACCGGAAGGGAGTGTTGCAACGATCACTCATAACGCAACGCCACCATCGGATCTACCTTGCTCGCCCGCCGTGCCGGCACGAAGCTGGCGACTACAGTAACCGAAGCGAGAACAACCGTAGCCGCTACCATCGTTATCGGGTCGCGCGCCGTGAGCCCATATAAAAAGCTACTCACGAATCGCGTTACGCCGAACGCAACGGGCAGGCCGATCACTGCTCCGAGCAACACCAGGACTACGGCATCCCGCAGGATCAGCCATAGCACACTGGTCCGTCGCGCGCCTAGCGCCATTCGAATTCCGATCTCTCGCGTCCGGCGCGTGGCGCTGTGAGCCATCAAGCCATACAATCCGATGGCCGCGAGGAGCAGCGCGAGCGAACCAAAGAAGCTCGACAGCATCGCGATCAGCCGTTCTTGCGAAATATGATTATTCAACTGCTGCTCCATGGTCACGGTTTCTCTCACTGGGATCGCGCTATCCAGATTGCGCATCTCGCGCCGCACCGCCTCGATCAGCGGCTTCGGATCCCTGGTGCTTCTCAGGCAAAGCACCATATCGTTGGCGCCCTGCCGCCAACTGGAAACGTAGATCATGTTTTCCACGGCCTCGCGCAATCCAAAATACTTAGTGTCTTTCACCACCCCGACGATCTCGTAGGAATCTTCGATCTTGAACTCGTCGCCCATGGAAAAACGTTTGCCGAGTGCGCTCTCATTCGGGAAGAATTTCGCAGCCATGCTGTGATTGACGATCGCGACCTTGGGCGGTCCGGGCGGCTCAGGTGGTTCTTTACCATCCGGCAATGGTTTCTCCAACGGATCCGGAGTAAAGGCTGGATTATCCTGGTTGCGGAAGTCGCGGCCCTCGAGAATCGCTATGCCCAGGGTTTCGAAATAGCCGGGGCTGACCGCATTGAAATCAATGTAGGGCTTCTCGTCGGGCCTCCACGAATACCCTTGCACGGTGATCCCAGAATTCCATCGCGAGCCTTGTAATGGGGTAAGCATCGCCAGGCTGGCCACGCGCACGCCCGGCAGTTTCGATGCCGCGCTCAGCAACCGGTATTCAAAAGTGCGGATGCGTTGCCCCTTATATCCGATCGAACCTGCGGAAGTCGACACAATCAACACGTTCTCGCGCACTAGCAGCAACAAGGAAAGCGCTACTTGAACGATCACCAGCACCCTGCGAAGGTCCAGCCGCGCGAAACGCTCGGTGAAGTCGCTCTTCAAAGCCGATACCACGTCCGGACGCGTAGCTTTAGCGCCGGCACGATGCCGCAGATCAAACCAGTCAGCAGAGAAACCGCAAAGGAAAACCCAAGCAGCCGCACATCCGGCGTCAGGTGCAGATCCAGTGGAAAGGTTCCGATTGGCAGCAGGCTCAGCAACACCTGCACGCTCCAATATGCGAAAGCCAGGCCGGCCAGCCCGCCGATCACGGCCAGGATCACCGCTTCCGTGACGAATTGCGAAATCAGGCGCCAGCGCCCGGCGCCGATGGCCACTCGAATCGCAATTTCCTTGCGCCGCGAAGCCGCGCGAGCCAGCAGCAGGTTGGCTACGTTCGCGCACGCGATCAGCAAAACCAAACCCACCACCGCACCGAGCACGGCGAGCGGTTTCGAGAACCGGTTTCGCAGAAACGAATAGCCGCC
>JBEKJJ010000429.1:0-4300 GCA_050011295.1 Bryobacteraceae bacterium | reverse complement strand
GCTTCGACGATCCGTCCGGTAACAGTCTCGCCGGCTTGGTGCTCGCCGATATATTCGTCGGCGGTGGTGGGTTCCAATTGCTTGATTCCGAGCTTAATGCGCCGCCGTTCCTGATCGAGTTCTAGCACCACGGCGCGGACTTTCTGCCCGGCCGTGATCGCCTCGCGCGGATGATTCAGGCGTTTCTCGCGCGTGATGTCCGAAATGTGGATCATGCCTTCGATGCCGTCTCCCAGGCTGACGAAGCAGCCGAAGTTGGTGAGGCTCGATACGGGGCCTTCCACAATATTTCCAGGGGCGTACTTGCGCGCGGCTTCCTCCCACGGATCGCCCAACGCTTGCTTGAGCCCGAGCGAAATCCGGCGTTCCGCGGCGTTGACGCCCAGCACCAGCGCCTCCACGCTTTCGCCGGGCTTCAACACATCGCTCGGCCGCTTGATCTTTTTCGACCAGGACATCTCGGAGATGTGAATGAGTCCGTCGAGGCCGGGCGTGAGTTCGATGAACGCGCCGAAATCGGTGAGGCGGGATACTTTCCCCTGGACGCGCTGGCCAACCTGGAACGTCTCACACACAAGCGTCCATGGATCGGGGGTGAGCTGCTTCATGCCGAGCGAGATACGGCGCGTCTCCGGGCTGATTTTGAGGATCTTGACTTCCACCGAGTCGCCCGGGCTCACAAAGTCGGACGGTTTCGCGACGCGGTGCCAGGCCATGTCGGTGACGTGCAGCAACCCGTCCACGCCTCCCAGATCGACAAAGGCGCCGAAGTCGGTGACGCTGCGAACGGTGCCACGCAGCACCGCGCCTTCCACCAGTTCCGCCAGCCGTTTCTGGCGCGCCTGCTTTTCCTCTTCATCCAGCACGACGCGGCGATCCACCACGACATCTTCGTCACTGGTATCCAGCTTGATGATCTTGCACTGAATTTCCTGGCCGACCAGTTTTTCGATTTCGGCCTGGTCCTTGGCGCCGCTGCGCGAGGCCGGCAGAAACGCCGGTACGCCGACGTCGACGCGCAGGCCGCCCTTCACGATCTCGGTTACCATGGCGGCGATGGCACGCTGTTCGGCGAAAGCGCTTTCCAGCGCGCTCCAGTCCTTGGGGCGCTCCACTTTAATTGTGGAGAGCGTGTAGGAACCTTCCCCATCGCTGCCGGTGATGCTGACCAGCAGCTTATCGCCAACGTGGATGGAGAGCGAGCCAGCTTCGTCGCGAAACAATTGGGTGGGAAGAATCCCGTCGATTTTCCGGCCGATATCGACAAATATGGCGTCAGCCGTGATGGAAACCACCGTGCCTTGAGTGGCCTGTCCGCGCGCAGGACCATGGTGCTGCTGTTCGAACTCAGACAGAATATCCGCGAATGAGTTTTCGCCGGAGGGCGCGGCTTGTTCGGGGGACGCGGCAAGCGAGGCCGCGGGTGGTGCGGGGGATGTCAGATTTTCCATGAAGGACGCGTTTGATCTATTTTGGCACAGCGGCGCGTTGGGGTGCCATCTACTGATAATTCACGGACTGCGCGATGGAGAACGATGCGACGGCCAGTGCGAGGTCGAGCCCAGTTGCTTTAAACATCACGGGCGCTGTAGCGATTCCGATCTGAAGAGACGCATCCGATGTGTTGATTCCATCCGATTCGTTAATGGCATTCTGCGGCAATGCCAGAAGCACGATGGCGGGTACCGTGAATTGATTGTCAGCAGCTCTCGCGGTGCAATTGAAGCCGGCGCTGCCGGTGCCACTCACGCTGAACGATATACCGCTGATGATGACGTAGCCGTTGGGGTCCGCCCCACTCCACGTTACAGTGACGCCATTTGCGCGCGAGATGGTATTCAGGCTGCTCTGGTTGGTCCAAGCCAGTTGTTCGGGCATTTGAATACTGACGCTAAATGGATCCACGTCATTTCCACCAATGCCCGAGACGTTGTAGGAGCCTGGCGTTAGGTAGAGCGGATTAGGCCCGCTCGATTCGCCGAGGTCAGCACCATAGTTGCCGATGCCTGCCGGGGGCGTCGGCGCGAGGGGAGCGATCTGTTTCCCGCCGTTGGGACCGTTGATCGCGATGGCCGCTCCGGCATCCAAAGCGTCGCCCGGAACTAAATTAAAGGTGGGCGTCGCGGCCTGGAAGGGTTGACCCGTGCCGGTCTCTCCCTGATTAAACGTATACACCAAACAGGCTCCGAAATTCAGAATCTGGAGCGGGAGTTCGGTCAGGCTGAAGCTCGCGTAAGGAAATTTTTCGAAATTCGCGTAGCCATAGTCTTCTGTAATTGTCACAGTGCTGGTGGTGAACGGAAAGAAATCTTCTGTTTGAACTTGGCTATCGATGAGCCTGGAAAGGCCGACATAGCCGGTCGAGATGGCGCCAAGAGCGGCGGGATTGGGGAAATCCGAAACCGAGGTCCCATCGGGATCAACGCAGGCGTGACCAGGGGATGCGACCGCGATGGAGGCAAAGTTGCTCACGACGGTACCGGTCTGGACCGCAACAGGAATATTGCAACCGCTAACGCTTGCCGGTACCTGAAATTGGATCTGGTCCACACCGCTGCAACAGGGCGAGCGTCCGTGATATGCCGCCGCGACCTCCACTCCGCCGACATAGACAGTAGGGATTATTGAACCTACATTGCCGGCCGCCGGGGGCTCGGCATCGCTCCCGGGGATTGCGCCGAGCCCGGTTCCCCAGATATTCAAAACCTCACCGGGAGCCGCCGGAGAGGTGTACTCAATCATCCGATTTGCTCCGGTTGTAAACACGCCTTGGCCATTACCCGCCTGATTGATTGTGAAGATGCCGAAGCTCGATGGGACCACTTGGACCATCCCCGTTTCCGGGCATTGCGCGCAGGAGCTTTGCCCATTAAAAGTGACAACAACGGTGTCCAAGCCGATGGGGGCATTCGAAGGCATGACGGCGTTGATCTGTGTTGCGCTGGCGTAGAGCGGAATCGCCGGAACGGTTATCCCGCCTTGCGAAATGCTGATTGAGACCCCTTGTAATGAAGTTCCCAGCGGAAAAGCCGAAGCGTGGACCGCTGCCGCCGGGCCCAGGCCCGATCCGAAGATGGTGAAGATTGAGCCTTGTGCGACGGACGCGTTTGGCAGACCTTGTGCGGAATAGCTAGCGGCGTTCACTATGCCCGTTCCATCGTTACGGATGACCGGTTGGGCCCACGAACTCCCCATGACGAGAGACAGAATGCCAAAGTATAAGCCAGTATTATTCAAAGGTATCGCTCCTGGTGCGGGGAGGCCGGCTAAGCTCGCGGAGGAGTGCCGCGTGGGGCCGCACCTCGCCATGAAGGACGCGTTCATATTCATTTTCACACAGCGGCACCGCCGGACTCGATTTTTCTCTTGCCAGGTAGAGATCTACATAGGTATACTTCCAGCATGGCAGAAGCGCCAAGACTCTCCCACAGTTCGGCGATGATCCTGCAGGCCATCGCCGCAGGCCACATTTATGGCTATACCGTGATGGAGGTGACGGGCCTTCCCAGCGGAACCGTGTATCCCGCGCTGCGCCGGATGGAACGCGACCAGTTGATTCGATCCCACTGGGAGCGCCAGTCGATTGCAGACGCCGAGCAGCGGCCTCCGCGCAAGTATTACAAGCTCACGCGGTCCGGCGAAACGACGCTCGAAGCTTCCCGCAAGCGCTATCCATTGCTGGCGAAGCTGGCATCCACAGAGGAGGTGCAGGACGCATGAAGCGCGAATGGCTGCAGCATACGATTCTTCGCGTCGCCTCCTCTTTAGCGCCTTATGACCAACGCTCGCAATGGTTGGAGGAGTGGCGATCCGAACTCTGGTATGTCCCACCGAGTGACGCAACGCGATTCTGTCTAGGCGCGTTCCGGGATGCACTTTGGCTGAGACAGAATAGCGTGAGCACGGTGAAGCAGCCCAGGATGCATTTGGAATCCCCGCTGAGTTGTCTGGCATTTCTGGCGGCGGTCGGGGCAGTGGGCTTCTTGATCGCGGTTTGCCTGTCGGTTCCGCTGAGACAAATTTCGCTGTACTCGGACCTGCGACCTCGTGATTTGCCCGCCGCCTTCATGGCGATGCTCACGTTTTCTTGTCTCCTGCTGCCTGGCACTCTGGCCGTCTGGCGGTCGCCGGCAAATCGCCATCCGACGTCATGGCAAAGCAAATTACGCCGTGGAATCTTTCTGGCTTTGAAGATCGCGCTGGTGCAGCCGATCATGCTTTGTGGGTTGATGTTCTGGATCTTGATCGCACCGGTCGGGATATTCGCACCGTTGGGGATGGCCGCGTCATTGATCGCCGC
>JBEKJJ010000428.1:0-4309 GCA_050011295.1 Bryobacteraceae bacterium | reverse complement strand
GGGAACAATATCAGACGCCTTTGCGAGTTTTGATGGGGATGGTCGGCATGGTTTTGTTGATCGCCTGCGCTAACGTTGCAAACCTGCTTCTGGCCCGCGCCGCAGGCCGAGGACGTGAGATTGCCGTGCGTCTCGCGCTAGGTGCGAGCCGAGGGCGCATCGTGAGACAGTCGCTGGTCGAGAGTCTGCTCTTGGCGCTAATGGGGGGCACGGCCGGTTTGCTCGGTGCCATGTGGATCGATCAAGTGTTGCTGGATGTTCTCGCCGTTGGAGACACACCGCTCGGATTGCGCTCCACTCCCGATTTGCGCGTCCTGGGATTCACCCTTATCGTTTGCACCTTTACTGGCGTGTTGTTCGGCCTCGCGGCCGCCCTCGGCACCATGCGCGTGGATTTGGTCCCCGCCTTGAAGGAGCGGGCTCGCGGCGTAGCTGGTGGCTCCTCGCGCTTGCGCCGGGTGCTGGTGATGGCCCAAGTTTTCGTGTCCGTCCTTTTGCTGATTGCCTCCGGCCTGTTCGCGCGATCGCTCATCAATCTACGCGCGCTCGATCCCGGATTTCGAACACAAAACATCATCGGGTTTTCAATTGATCCCAGCTTGAACGGCTACGGCCCCGAGCGCAGACAGCGAGTTTTCCAAACGGTAGTGGAGAAACTGCGCGCTCTGCCGGGTGTCGAATCGGCCGGTATCGGGATCGAGCGCGTTCTGGGTGACAGCTGGTGGTGCGACACCGTAACGGTGGCGGGCTATCAACCGAAGCCCGGCGATAATGTCATCCCGTGCCACAACGCCGCGTCGCCCGGATATTTGGCAACCCTTGGCATTCCACTATTGGCCGGGCGGGATTTCTCGGCTGCGGATGCGGCCAGCAAAAACAAGGTCGCCTTAGTCAACGAATCGTTCGCGCGTCACTACTTCGCCGGCCGTTCTCCGCTGGGCGGGCGCTTCGGGTTTGGTACCTTTCCGGGAACCAAGACATACATCGAAATCGTCGGCGTGATCAAGGACGCCAAGTACTCGAGCTTGCGGGACGCGAGCCCGCCTCAGACGATTATTGATTACGAGCAGATGGAAGGGGCCATCTTTCAAGCCAACGTCTACGTGAAAACCCGGATCGATGCGCGGCAAATGTCATCAAGCATCCGGCGCGCAATTCGGGAGGTCGACCGCGACCTGCCGGTCTACGAAATGCGAACCCTGGATGAGCAGCGCGACATGCTGCTCACCACCGAGCGCGTGGTGGCCTGTCTGGCTATCGTATTTGGTGTGTGTGCCACTGTCCTTGCCGCGATCGGATTGTACGGCCTGATGGCCTTCAACGTTGCGCAGCGCACGCAAGAGATTGGGATTCGGATGGCGTTGGGCGCGCGTGGAGGCAATGTCACGTGGCTGGTGATGAAAGAAATCGCGGGCTTGGTGGGCGCTGGCGTAGCAATCGCTCTACCCGCCGCATGGATTCTCGCGCGATTCGTCAAGTCCCAACTCTATGGCGTCCAGCCCAACGATCCGCTGACGATCGTTGCTGCGATGTCCGTGCTCTTGCTGACCGCTGCGCTGGCCGGTTTCATTCCAGCGCAGCGCGCCGCCCGAGTGGATCCAATCCAGGCGCTCAGGTACGAGTGAATGGCTTGGTCTCGATTTTTCCGCCGCCGCCAATGGGACGCCGAACGGGCGCGTGAGCTGCGCGGCTATATCGAAATCGAAACCGATGAGAATATCGCGCGCGGAATGAAGCCCGACGAAGCTCGATCGGCCGCTCATAGAAAGCTGGGAAACGAGGTTCTGGTGAGGGAGGAAATCTATCGCATGAACAGCATCGGGTTTCTCGAAACTTTCTGGCAGGATCTGCGCTACGGCGCGCGCTCGCTTCGCCTCAACCTGGGATTCACGGCCATCGCAATCGCGTCGCTCACCATCGGGATCGGCGCGAACACCACCATCTTTCAGTTGCTGGACGCGCTTCGTCTGCGCAGTTTGCCGGTGAAAAATCCCCAGGAACTCGCCATGGTTCACATTGCGAACCGGAATTGGGGCGCAGGCACCTTCAACGGGTCCTATCCTCAGCTCACGAATCCATTGTGGGAGCAGATTCGCGATCATCAACAGGCATTCTCGAGCATCGCGGCCTGGACCGACATGGGATTCAATCTAGCCAAGACTGGAGAAGTACGATCTGCCAGCGGTCTTTTGGTGAGCGGGGATTTCTTCAACGTGCTCGGCGTCACACCGATACGAGGCCGTGTTTTCACTTCCACTGAAGATCAACGCGGCTGCGCGGCACCGGGCGCAGTGATCAGCTATGCGTTCTGGCAGCGCGAGTTTGGTCGAGACCCGTCCGCGCTGGGATGGTCTCTCTCGCTCGATGGCCATTCATTTCCGGTGATCGGGATAACGCCCGCCAGCTTTTTCGGTGTTGATGTGGGCGGTAGCTTCGACGTAGCCATTCCGCTCTGTGCCGAACCGCTGGTGCGCGGCGGACCAAGTTTTCTGGATCTGCGCCACGTTTGGTTCCTAGCCGCGATCGGACGCCTGAAACCCGGTTGGTCATTGCTGCAGGCCACCGCGCATTTGAATGGAATTTCTCCGGGATTGTTCGAGGCGACCATGCCCACTGGCTATGGTTCCGACATGAAGGATTACCTGACGCTCAAGCTAGGGGCGTTCCCCGCGAGCAAAGGTTTTAATTCGATTCAGGGTGGAGCGGTTGATCCGCTGTGGATATTGATGGCGACCACGGGTCTGGTGCTGCTTATCGCATGTGCGAATCTAGCTAATCTCATGCTGGCGCGAGCCAGCGCGCGCGAACGGGAGATCTCGGTGCGCCTGGCAATTGGCGCCTCGCGCGGTCGGCTGGTCCGCCAGCTCTTGTCCGAGAGCCTATTGCTGGCTGTGAGCGGCACGGTTTTGGGCGCTCTGCTGGCGCCGGCTCTGACCAAAGTTCTACTCGCGCTGCTCACCACCGAGAGCAATGAGTTCTTCGACCTGACGCCGGACTGGCGAGTCTTTACCTTCCTTGGCTGCTTAGCCGTTTCAACGTGCATCCTGTTCGGACTGGCTCCCGCCCTGCGCGCAACGCGCACCGAGCCAGGCACGGCGATGAAGGCCAGTGGCCGCGGGAACACGGCTACACGGGAAGGCTTCGGGTTGCGGCGGTTGCTGGTGGTTTCTCAAGTGGCGCTGTCGCTGGTATTGCTAGTCGGCGCGCTCTTGTTCTTGCGGAGTTTTCGCAATCTGCTGACAGTGGACCCAGGTTTTCGCCAGGACGGCATTTTGCTGGTAGCGCTGGATCCCCGGCGCCTGGACGTTCCCAAAGAACAGCGCTTCCCGCTGCGGCAGAACATCATCCGTCGACTACAAGCAATTCCAGGAGTAGAGGCAGCCGCGGATGCCAGCGTTATTCCGTTGGGCGGCAGCAGTTGGACCATGGGCGTCCGTATGGACGCCGCACAGTCAGGGCAGGCAGGTAGTTCCCGATTCGATTGGGTGGGCCCAGAGTTCTTCAAGACCATGGAAATCCCGCTGCTGGCTGGACGAGTTTTCGATGAACACGACACCACCAATTCGCCGAGCGTCGCAATTGTGAATGAATCCTTCGCCAGAAAGCTGCTGAACGGTGCCAATCCGATCGGCAGAACCTTTCATTCGGTTGGAGAACCCGATTATCCCGAGACGGTTTATCAAATTGTAGGTGTAGTGAAGGACACTAAATACCAGACGGTGCGCGAATCGCAGCAGATCATCTGTTTTGTGCCTTCCTCGCAGTACCCACTGGGCGGCGGCCCCTTCGCGCAAATCCTGATCCGGTCGAGTGTGCGGCTGCCCGCGCTCACCGATCAAGTGAAGAGTGTGATCGCCGGTGTTAGTCCGGATATCTTGATTTACTTCCAAGTTTTCAAAACCATGATTCGCGATCATCTGGTGGATGAGCGCGTTATGGCGATACTCTCGGGAGTTTTTGCCGCGCTAGCCACGCTGCTCGCGATCATCGGGCTGTATGGCGTGATGTCGTACATGGTGGCGCGGCGGCGCACCGAGATTGGAATCCGCATGGCGCTGGGAGCGGATTCGGGCGATGTATCGAAAATGATTTTGGGTGAAGCAGGGTCGCTGCTGGCAATAGGACTGGCGGTCGGGACAGCACTGGCGCTGGCAGCTTCCACGGCCGCAAGCACGCTCCTATTCGGGCTAACGCCGCACGATCCTACGACGCTGGCGGCAGCGGTGGCGGCGTTAGCAATTGCGGCGGTCGGCGCCAGTTATTTGCCGGCGAGGCGCGCAGCGCGGTTGGATCCGATGCTAGCGCTCCG
>JBEKJJ010000427.1:0-5011 GCA_050011295.1 Bryobacteraceae bacterium | reverse complement strand
ACAGGAAACGCGGAAGCGGGACATTTCATGCAAGCTGCGGATGTGATCCGTCATCAGATCCGGGCCGGTGGCGCAATTCATTCCGATGGCCAACAGGTCGTTATTGGCGATAGAAGCATACAGCGCGTCGATCGGTTGACCGCCGAGCATAGTGCCATTGCGCTCAATGGTGACGGAAGCGATTACGGGAATCGGCAGGCCGAGATCGCGCCGGAGCTTTTGCACGGCCAGTAGCGCGGCCTTAAGGCTTCCGGTGTCGAAACAAGTCTCGATCAAAAGGAAATCCGAGCCGCCTTCCACCAACCCCTTGGCTTGTTCGTAATAGGCATCGTGCAGCTTTGGGAACGTGACCGTGCAGGTGATGTTCAGGTCCTTGTTGGTTGGTCCCATGGAGCCGGCCACGAAGCGCGGCTTGGCAATGGTTGAGAACTCATCCGCTGCCTGCCGCGCGATTTTGGCCGCCGCGAAGTTCAATTCGTAAGCCCGATCCTCGAGTTTGTTGTCCGCAAGGGCGATGCTGGTTCCACCGAACGAATTCGTCTCCACGATGTCGGCGCCCGCTTCGAGATAAGCGCGATGAATGCCGCTGATGACATCCGGCCGCGTGACGTTCTTCAAAATCTCCGGACAATTTTCGCGCCCCAGGTAATCGGTCTCGATGGAGAGCGGCACCTGATGGATCATAGTGCCCATGGCGCCATCCAGGACCAGGATGTGGTCATCCAGGGCGTCAGTTAGGGTTTGGGCTCGGTCGGGCATTTAGTTTCTGGTTTCTGGTTTCTGGTTTCTAGTTGGATGCCAGAAGCGTTCGGCAACCAGAAACTAGAAACAAGAAACCAGAAACGATCTTTACTTACCAGTGTAACCTGAACTGCCCTAAGCGGTTACCGAGGCATTCGAAACGGGCTCGACTGCGTTCTCGTTGAAGCTGTAGCCGAAGCCTCGAACGGCGCGGATCAGGCCGGGATTGGTGGGGTCTGGCTCGATTTTCTGGCGTAAGCGCAGGATGTAGACGTCCACCGTGCGGTCGGTTACCGCGCGATCATGGCCCCACACGGCGTCCAGGAGCTGCTCGCGGCTGTAGACCACGCCCGGGCGGCTCATCAGAAAATCCAACAGGCGGAATTCGGTGGCAGTCAGCGCAATTTCGCTGCCATGCCGCAATACGCGGCAACTGGCTCGGTCCAGCTCGAGGGCTCCGGCACGAACGGTCCTCACGGGTACGGTTTGGCTTCGAAACTGGTTCTTAATCCGTGCGATCAGTTCGCGAATGAAGAAAGGCTTCACGATATAGTCGTTCGCGCCGAGTTCGAGGCCCAGGATCCGGTCAGTTTCAGAGACTTTGGCGGTCAGGAAGAGGATGGGAACGTGGGCCAGCTCGGAGTGGTTACGCAGGCCTTTGCAAATATCCAGACCGTCAGAATCCGGCAGCATGATATCCAGGATCACCAGGTCAGGCCGCTCCCGGCGGCACAGCTCAATAGCGCCCTTGCCGGTCTGCGATCCCGCAAAGGAGAACCCTTCCTTCTCCAGGTTGTATTTCAACAGACCAAAGAGGTCAGAATCATCTTCGATCAGGACGATCTTCTTCATATGCCCCTCACTTGAAGGTACCCCGATTTCGGTTACAGTCGCATTACAGATATATTACGGGTGACTGACGGAACGGGAAGTAGTGCAAGGAAGATGATATAAACCGTTCTCTACGATATATTGTGCCACTGGCCGGGGCAGTTCGGAGGGGATATCGCCCGCGGCGAGCCTTCGGCGGATTTCCGACGATGAGTCTGGGAGAGCTACCGTGTCCAGCCGGTGGACGCGAGCGCCCGGGGGCGAGGCATAGTCGTGGCCCGGCCGCGTCACTACGATGAATTCGGTCAGACGCACCAAATCCTGCCAGCGATGCCAGGTAGCGATTTCAGCGAAGGCATCGGCGCCGATGATGAAATACGGCTCCTCTCCGGAGGCCCGAACCCGCTGGATGGTATCAATGGAATAACTTTTGCCCGCGCCGGATTCCAGACGCGAGACTATCAGGCGCGGGTCACCCTGGCAGGCCAACTCCACCATCTTGCAGCGCTCTTCGTAACTGGCGCCGGTCTGGTCTGATTTGTGCGGAGGATGAGCGGCCGGCACAAACCACACTTGATCCAGGTGAAATTGGTCGGCCGCTTCACGCGCCACTGTCAGGTGTGCGCTATGAATGGGGTCGAACGTTCCTCCGAATAGAGCGAGCCGCATCAAGTGGGGGTTGGCAAGTCAGAGACTTGCCCCACTAAGCTTTCACCGCTTTCGTGGATGCCTTCCAATTCTTTTCGTCCCAGAACAGTAGCCGGCCTTCGCGGTAGCTCTGCACTGCAAGATTGATGACCGCCTGAGCGCGCGCGCCCGTCTCTACATCCAGATGTGGCTTTTCACGGCTGCGAACGCAACTGATGAAGTTTTCGACGTGGGCTGTCATCATGTCTTTTTCGTCCACGGGAATCTTGATCGGATCCTTGCCGAACTTGGCTAGATACTCCGGCTTCATGGTGGTCCGCTCTTTGGTCTCGCGATTGTACTCGAGCTCCGGAATCACGGTGATATTTTCGGCGCGGCTCTCGAACTGTCCGTTCTCCACCATGATGATGGTGCCTTCGTGGCCGCGGATCAATCCGGGAATGTGATGCGAGTTCGCCATCGATGAACTGAGCACCAGCGAATGGCCGGCCGGATAATCGGCCACCAACATGAAGGTGTCCGGGACTTCGCGCTCATCTTTGAAAACATAGATGCCGCCGGTGCCTGTGACGCGCGAGGGGAATTGCGGCTCGCCCCAACAGATCTGCAGCGGCGCGACAACGTGATAAAAGAGATCGGTAGCGATGCCGCCGGAATAATCCCAATACTTGCGGAAGCGGAAGAATCGATCGGCGTCGTAGGCGCGCTTGGGCGCTGGCCCGAGCCACATTTTCCAATCGATGTAATTCTCACCCTTGCCGTCCGGACCTGCTTCCTTGTCGATGGGCCAGTTCCACTCGCCCTCGTTGGAGTTGCGGTGATACGACCCCTGGCTCATGATCATCTGGCCGATCATGCCGTCGGCGATGGCCTTGCGGGCCTTCCACCATTGGTCGCCGGAAGTGGTTTGCGAACCCACCTGGAGGACGCGCTTGGTCTCCTTCACCGTGCTGACCAGTTGCTTGATCTCCTCATTGGTGTGGCACATGGGCTTCTCGAGGTACACGTCTTTGCCGTGATCCATGGCATCGAGGGCGATTTTGGCGTGCCAGTGGTCGGGCGTGGCGACAATCACCGCGTCGATGTCGGAGCGGTTGATCACCTCGCGATAGTCCAGGTATCCGTCGCATTTGAATCGATCGGCTTGCGCTTTCTTGCGCTTTTCATAAACGTCGCAGACGGCCACGATGGCGCATGCGTTGTTGTTTTTCTCGCCATAGTGTTGGAAGACCCCACTTACGTAGGAGCCTCGGCCGCCGGCACCGATTACGCCGACATTAATGCGGTCGTTAGCGCCAATCACACGCCCGCTCGTCTTGGCACCGCGCGCGGCAGCGAGTGCGGAACTTGCAACGCCCAGCGATAATCCGACTCCGCCGGCGGTTTTCAGGAAATCTCTCCGGTCGACGGAGTTGTCTGGTTCAGACATGGAAACCCTCCCCATTGGGATCTGTATTGGATTTCAGTTTAGCGCTAAACAGTGGCTGGTCGCTGGGCTACGCTAGGTGTCGCTGGTGGCTGGTGCGTAACGGAAGGCTAATACTGGTCGTCTTCGTAGTGGTATGGGTCGCTGGGCTGTCGTTTTTCTGGTTGCTGGGTTGCTGCTCGCGCAGAAGATTCCGCCGGCCACATTCCATGGGATCGTGCATGGCGTGTCGAAAAAACAGATCACCATCGAAAACGAGGACGGCAATCTACTGGACTTCGACATCAACCACAAGACGCGTCTGATGCGCGGCCAGACTCAGATTTCGCCGTCGGATCTGGAAAACGGTGAGCCGGTAACCATCGAGGCTCGGCAGGAGATGGGGCGGTTCCTCGTGGCTGTGAGCATTACCGCGCAGCCGAAATCTACCGAGCCGCGACCGTAAGGGAGTCGGTGCCTTTACTCATACTTTTCAAATTCCAACTGATCGCCCACCGCGGTCTTGGTTTCCGCCGCCCGGCCGCTGGGAAGCTCCAGTACCGAATGCGCGAAAAGGCTCACCGCCATCCGCCAGCGCGCCATCGCGGGCTTTACCTTCAGCACTTTTTTCTTCTTATCGAGAAACAACACATCGATCGGAAACTTCATTCCGATGGTATGCACCGCTTCGCAGGGTGCGATCCACAAACCTTCGCCGGGTTCCAAATCCGTATGCTTCAGCAGGCCGGTGCGGCGCTTGGCGCTGGTATCGGCGATATCCGCGCGGTCCGCGACAAGAGTGTCCTTGGATTGATTGCGGATGCGCAGCTTGGCCAAATTGTTTCTATCATAACGGATGATGAAACGCTGCCCGTGGGCCACCAACGAACTTTCGATCGCGTATCACGACCGGGAGTGGGGCGTTCCGATTCACGACGATCGCACATTCTTCGAGTTTTTGATCCTGGAAGGCGCGCAAGCCGGTCTGAGCTGGGATACCATCCTGCGGAAGCGCGAGAACTACCGGAAAGCGTTCGACGGATTCGATCCAGCGAAAGTTGCCGGTTACGGCGCGAGGAAAACCAAGCAACTGCTCAACGATTCCGGCATCGTTCGCAATCGGCTGAAGATCGCCGCCGCCATTCAGAATGCGAAAGCATTCCTGGCCGTTCAAAATGAGTTCGGGAGTTTCGACGCCTACATTTGGCAGTTCGTGGGAGGCAAGCCAAAGAAGAACCAGTGGCGCGATTCGAAACAGTTGCCCACCCGGACACCCGAATCCGACGCCATGAGCAAAGATCTGCAGCGCCGTGGGTTCAAGTTCGTTGGTTCGACCATCTGCTATGCATTCATGCAAGCAGTCGGCCTAGTGAATGACCATGTCCC
>JBEKJJ010000426.1:0-4439 GCA_050011295.1 Bryobacteraceae bacterium | reverse complement strand
GCAAGCGGCGTCCACTGGGGCGTCGCTGGCTGAAACGATTTCAAATCCAGGCCGGCGGCGGCGAAAAGAGGTGCGGGGTCGGGGTCGTGAGCTGCTGGAGGCGAAGAATCCACCTGCGGAGGAACAGCCGAAAATCTGAGCAATCGCCCGCTCAGGTCCAACGTAATCTGCGCCATTCCGGATATGTCCGGCGGCGGGTCGATAGAGGTCACGCGGCCGAGATCGTTGAAATTGTGCGTCTCGAGCGGCTGCGGACTCTCGCGATACGAGAAGTAAATTGGAGGAGGCTGCCCGGCGCCGATCGCGTTCCAATCCAGAGCATGTTTCGAATGCTCCCGAAGATAAATAAGATAATCGCCTGCGTAGTCAAAGGTGAAGGCTCTGTCTGCAACCGGACCTGGATAACCGAATTGCTGGATGGTCCTGCGCGCCTGCACCGCTAATGCCTCGGGAGGCAGTTCAAAGTTGACCTTTGACGCCAGATTTTGTTGCGACTCCAGAATTACGTTAGCGCCCAGTGCGATCAGAATTGCAGCCAGGCACGCGATCGCAAGTGCGGGCTTCAAACCCTCCTGAGTGCCGGCCGCCGCTACCATTTCTGGTGACGGCGTTTCGCCGGCCGCGAGCGCTGCCGCCAGTGGATCGCCTCCAGGCAGCGCGGCGGAAACCGCGAGCGCGCCCGCCGGACGTTTTAGTGGATCAGGATCCAGGCATCTGAGAATGATCCGCTCCACCGCCGGGTCCACGTCGCGCACGGTGCTGGATATCTCCATAGGCCGGCTTTCCCCACGCATTCGAATCAAGTCCGCGAGTGTGTCAGCTTCAAAAGCGCGCTTGCCCGTGAACATTTCATACATCACCAGGCCCAGCGCATAAATGTCGCTCTTGACGCTCACTTCCTTGCCCGCCAATTGCTCGGGCGCCATGTAGGCAGGTGTGCCGCTGTTGATATCGGCGCCGCGGATCTCTTCCTCAATACCCGCCAATCCAAAATCTGTGATCAATACCTGGCCGCGCCCGTCGATCATAATGTTGGCCGGCTTCAGATCGCGATGCAGCACGCCCTGCGAATGAGCCGCCGCAAGTCCCGCGCAGAGGCGCCGCGACATTTCAACAGCTTTGTCCGCCGGAAGGCGTCCAATGCGCATCAGCAACGACCCCAGATTCTCGCCGTCCACAAATTGCATGGAGATAAATGGCTGGCCATCCACGTCGCCAATGTCGAACACGCGGCACACGTTCGGATGCGTGACCTGGCGCGCGACTCGAACCTCATTGTAAAAACGCGCGAGCATTCCAGGGTCCCGCGCGGTGGCCTCGGGTAGAAACTTGAGTGCTACGGTTTGGCCAAGGCGCAAATCGTTGGCGCGGTAGACTTCTCCCATTCCGCCTTTGCCGAGGCGTCCAAGAATCCGGTATCGTTCCGCGAGCAAAGTGCCGGGGACAAAGCGGCCCTCGTCAAACTCGGGGCCTGCTATGACGGAAGCCGAAGTCAGCGTCGGGGCGCCGCAGCTCAAGCAGAAACGGCTGCTCTCAGCGATCTCAGTGGCACACCCGGGACATTTCGGCATCTCGCACCAGTATGCACAAAATCCGGTGACAGGATACTCATTCCCCGATTCTTTGGCGCTATACTGACCTTCAGGAATCGATTATGAACCGCAGACACTTTCTCATGAGTTCCGCGGGCGTACTGGCCGCTGCCCGGCGCGCCACGCCCAGCCCCAACGATACCGTACGCGTCGCTTGTGTCGGATTGCGAGGACGCGGCAAGGACCACCTGAAAGAATACGGGCGCATCGCGAATGTTGAAATCGCCGCGCTGTGCGATATCGACGAAAAAGTATTGAACGAAGCCGCCAGTCAATTTCAGAAGCGTCCGGCTACGTATTCGGACCTCCGCAAACTTCTGGAAGACAAATCCATCGACGCGATTTCCATTGCCACGCCGAATCACTCTCACACGCTGCAGACTATCTGGAGCTGTCAGGCCGGCAAGGACGTGTATGTAGAAAAACCTTGCGCGCACAACATGTATGAAGCCAAGCAAATTGTGGCGGCCGCGCGGAAGTACAACCGTCTGGTGCAGCAGGGCAGCCAAAGCCGGTCATCGCCGGCGCTGCAAGAAGCCGTCCAGAGCATGCGCGACGGCCTGCTGGGTGATGTCTACATGGCCCGCGGTCTGTGCTACAAATGGCGCAACACCATCGGCCGCACGCCGGTTGAGCCGGTGCCACCGGGCGTGGATTACGATCTGTGGCTGGGCCCTGCGCCGCAGCATGCGTTCAGCAAGAATCGGTTTCACTACAACTGGCACTGGTTCTGGGACTACGGCAATGGCGACTTGGGAAACCAGGGCATCCACGAGTTGGACATCGCACGCTGGGGACTTGGCGTGACGTATCCAACCAAAGTGACAGCGATGGGCGGCCATTTCATGTTCGACGACGATCAGGAAACGCCCAACACCATCTCCGCCCTCTACGAATTCAACGATGGCGGTAAGAAGAAGATGATGGAATTCGAAGTCCGTCATTGGATGAGCAATCACGAAGGCGGCATCGGCGAGGCGCGATCGAAGAGCGGCAAATTCGATCCGAATACGATCGGCAATTTGTTCTACGGCTCCAAAGGCTACATGGCGATCGAAGGCTATACGACATACAAGACGTGGCTCGGCCGGGAGCAGGAGCCGGGGCCGACGCGCACCGCCGGCGAGAATCACTTCGAGAATTTCGTCAACGCGGTGCGTAGCCGGAAACAGTCCGACCTGAATGCTGAAATCGAAGTAGGAGCGATTTCCACCACGCTGATCCATTTGGCGAACATTTCCTACCGCGTGGGGCGCACGTTGAATTTCGACGCGGCTTCCTATACCTGCAAGGGCGATGCGGAAGCGAACGCGATGTTCACGCGTGAGTATCGGAAGCCATTTGTGGTTCCGAAATTTGCTTGAGTAACTCCGCGACGGCCTCGGCCGCCCGAGCACAATCCTGGCGTGTGACGTCGTAATGCGTGACGGCGCGGACCTCGCGCGGCGTAGATGCTTCGCTCATCAAAACTCCGTGAGCCTTGAGCCGCGTGATGAATTCGCCGGCATTGAGACCGGTGGCACTGATATCGAACACTACGATATTGGTTTGAACGCGCTCGGGATGCACTTTCAATCCGTCTAATTTGGCCAGCTCCGCGGCGAGGAATCGCGCATTAGCGTGATCCTCACCCAGGCGGTTGGGCATTTCTGCCAGCGCAATCAATCCTGCTGCAGCCAGCACGCCCACCTGCCGCATGGCGCCTCCCAAACGTTTGCGATAAAGCCGGCCGCGCTCCATGTCATCCGCGCGACCGACCAGCATGGATCCAACTGGCGCGCCCAGTCCCTTCGATAAACAGAACATCACGGTATCGGCAGGCGCTGCAAGCTCGCGCACTGGCCGATTCAGATGACAGGCTGCGTTGAAAATCCGCGCGCCATCCATGTGAATCGGAATGCCATGGTCGTGCGCATTCCCACAAATTTCCTGCAGCACATCCATGGGATAAACAGTGCCGCCGGCCATGTTGTGCGTGTTTTCGATTTCGATGAGGCCGGTGGGCGCGCAATGCGGGCTCTTGAATCGCAGCGCGTCGCGGATACTATTCCAAGTCAGGATGCCGCTCTCGACATACACGGGGCGGATCAGGCAGCCGGCGAACCAGGCCGTCATCGAAAGCTCCCAATCCAGAATGTGGGCGCGCGATTCGCAAACTACTTCCTGGCCATGTTCGGTGTGGATCTTGATGCCGATGACATTGCCCATGGTACCGGTGGGCACATAGAGACCGGCCTCCTTGCCGAGAATCTCGGCCGCGCGCTGCTCCAGCCGATTGACCGTGGGATCTTCGCCGTACACATCGTCGCCGACTTCGGCTTCGGCCATGGCGCGGCGCATAGCGGGGGTGGGGCGAGTGACGGTGTCACTGCGTAAGTCGATGTTCATGCCGTGATGAATTCCGCGAAGACTTCATTCGAGAGCAGCACGCCTCGATCTGTTAGCCGAAGTCTCTCGCCTTCTCTCGTGAGTAACCCTTCCGATAGGAAATGTAGGATCGGCGCTTCAAAACGCGTCCATTCATCCGCATCCAGCCGAATACCGTCCGTGAGGCGAAGACCAATAAAGAAGCGCTCCTCCGCGTGGTTGGCCGGTGTCGACGCGATCCGCGGGGATTTCGCCCCGACATATTCGCTCGCCGATTCGACGTTTTGAAAACGCAGCGAACCATCGAAAGAATGCGCGTCGGCGCCGAAACCGATGTAAGGTTCCAGCCGCCAGTATTTCAAATTGTGCAGCGATTCAAATCCGGGCCGCGCGAAGTTTGAGATCTCGTAGCGATGGATTCCCAGGCGTCCTAACTCGGCCACGGCTGTTTCGTAAAGTTCCGCCGTTAAATCTTCGGAG
>JBEKJJ010000425.1:0-4441 GCA_050011295.1 Bryobacteraceae bacterium | reverse complement strand
ACTAGCAGCAACAAGGAAAGCGCTACTTGAACGATCACCAGCACCCTGCGAAGGTCCAGCCGCGCGAAACGCTCGGTGAAGTCGCTCTTCAAAGCCGATACCACGTCCGGACGCGTAGCTTTGAGCGCCGGCACAAAACCGCAGATCAAACCGGTGAGCAGGGATACCGCAAAGGAAAAACCGAGAAGGCGCGCGTCCGGTGTCAGATGCAAATCCAGAGGGAACGCTCCGGTCGGAAGCAGGCTCAGCAACACCCGTATGCTCCAATATGCGAAAACCAGTCCAGCCAGTCCGCCGATCACCGCCAGGATCGCTGCTTCGGTGACAAGTTGCGAAATGAGGCGCCAGCGCCCGGCGCCGATCGCGACTCGAATCGCAATTTCCTTGCGTCGCGAGGCGGCCCGGGCCAACAGCAAGTTGGCCACGTTCGCGCAAGCGATCAGCAAAACTAAACCCACCACTGCGCCCAGCGCGGCGAGCGGTTTCGAGAACCGGTTCCGCAGAAACGAATAGCCGCCACTTCCCGCGAGCAGCACGGCGTGATTTCGAAGATCACGGTCTTTGTCGTAGGCTGGGGTGGGATCGTTCTGCTCAATCTGCTTGAACAGGATTTCCATGTCGGCAGTGGCCTTTTGCACGCTGACTCCGGGCTTCAAGCGCGCCAGCGGAGTGAGCCACCAGAAGTGGCGCGTGTTCCACTCGCGAGCGTTGGCGTTGACCTGTTGCAGCATCATCACCGGAAGGAACAAGCTGGTGGAGTTCCCGACGCTGGTTCCCGTGAAACCCTGCCTGGATACGCCGATGATGGTGAACGGAGAACCATTGAGCGTGATCTTCCTGCCCAATACGCGCGGGTCGCTCGCGAATCGAGTTTTCCAGAAATCGTAGCTTAGAATTGCAATCGGATGAGCGCCAGGCGTCTTATTGTCTTCGGGAGTAAACAGCCGCCCGATGGCCGGCGTCACGCCCAGCACCTGGAAGTAGTTGCCTGAAACCAGGGTCCCTGGCACCAATTCGCTCGATCCGTGCGAACCCTCGTCCGGGACCGTCATACTAAGCGCGCGCCCGCCGCCCGAAACGAGGATGCCCGAAAAGACCTGGTTATGATCGCGAATGTATTCGTAGTCGGGATAGTTAAACCCGACGCTCGGCTCCACAGGATTGCGCGCGATCACCACCAGCTCCTGCGGCGATGAGACCGGCAGCCATTTGAGCAGCACTGCGTCTACGATGCTGAAAATCGCGGTGTTGGCCCCAATTCCAAGCGCCAGCGACAGCACAGCCACCGCCGCAAAGCCCGGATTCTGAAACAGAACCCGCAAGGAGTAGCGGAGATCCTGTAGCAGCATAAGTCACACTATAGACGAAACAAGGGGGTAATCCGTTGGCAACTAATCCGGCTCGCTCTCCGACGCGTCGGCCGCGCGCAAGCCCAGCCGTTCCAGCACGCGGCGGACTTTCTTGGGCGAAATCGATAGCCGCTTGGATACTCGCGAAACTTTCCGGCCTTCCTGCTCCCAAACTTTCGGAATTACGATGTCGGCGAAATCCTCTTCCAACTGCTGGAACGTTTTGTCACCCACCTGCCCATGGGACCATGCCAGCAGCGTCTGGTTCATGTCGGCGCCCTCCAGCACGCGGCCTTTCAGGATCTGGAAATCCTCCCAAACATGATCGTGGATTCCCGGTTCCAGAAACCCGGCCGCCTGGTTCATGGATTCACGCGCGGCATCCCGGGCGTTGAAGAAATGGTTCGAAAGCGTGAGCCCCTGCCAGGTATGGACGCGCGCCAGCAGCCGGCGATTTTGCGTGTGTTTGGCCATCTCTACAGCATCACGCGCATAGTCCAGAGCAGCCTGCGCGTGGCTCCGGGCATCCAGGCGCTCTTCGATCCCCTCTTCCACTCGTGCATTTTCCACCGCGCATTGGAGAATTCGCGCGCGCGCCATCAGAATCAGATCCTGCTTTTGTTCGCCGCAAATATACGCGGCATCCGCTTGCTCGCCGGCCAAATCTAACTGGCCTTCATCCAGGTACAGATATCCCCGATTCAGATGAACAGTCCCCATGCCGCGATGATTGGGATGTCGCTCATAGATTCGCGCCGCCTGATCCAGATTTTCGAGAGCCTCCTGGCGGAGCTGCTCCATTTTCTCTCGATACGGTTGTGGGGTCGCGAGTCCACTGGCGCCGCTCTTGCGCCGATGCGCGGCGTCTGAGTCAATCTTTTTACGGAATTGTTGGGCCAACAGTCGCTGCACATGCGCCATGTTGGCTAGCGTCCGTGCCAGATTGCGATGCTCCGGGTCGCGCTTCTCGAATAGTTCAATGGAACGTGTGAAGTGCTCGATGGCCGGTCCGTAGCGGCCTTCGCGCCGCAGAATCCGTCCGTAAGTGGATTCAATGTTGCCGAGGGTAACGTAATCGTCGGTTTGGCTCAGTACTGCCTGGGCTTCGGCCAGCGTTTGGAAAGCCTCTTTTGACCTGCTTTCTTGAAAAAGAATCCAGCTTTCCAGCACGCGCATCACCGCCGCCATCGACATTTGGCCGCACTGCAGAGCTAGATCGCGGCCCTTGATGGCGTGCCGAAGAGCGTGATCGTACTCGCCTCGCTTGCGCTGGCACCGCGCTTTCCAGTAATGCGCGATGGCCACCAAATCCGAGTCGTTCAGATCGTTAGCCAGGGTCAGAACTACGTTCAGATGGCCAATGGCGGATTCGGCTTCTTCTTCCGACATCGCCAGCATTGCTTCCGCCATGCGGAGATGCACGTAGCTTGAGAGCACCAATCTCGACCGTGATTCTTTGCTGTAGCAGGTCAGCAGCCGCTTCACCAAGTCAGAATCGCGATAGCCAATGTCCACCCATTGCGCCAGATATCCAAGGAACGGCGCGGAGTTGGGGAGCGAAGCATCGAAGTTATCAAGAACAGGCGCGCAGTGGTCCAGCAGAGAGATGCCGTGCGCGATGCGGCGTTGGGCGATGTCGTCCTTCAGCTCAGCCAGGAGTTCGGTGGAAATCTGGGCACAGGTCAATCAAGGTAATTGTACGCTACCAAAGTGAGAAACTCCGGAAATTCCACGCCGGTCATCAGCTTCTCGAGCAAATCCGCGGCCAGGCGGAAGGAACCGTTATTGATTGAGCGCGGCCCGCGTTCTTGCGCCATTTTCGAGACTTGTTCGGCAATCATTTCCTGCACCAGTTGGTCAGTGACTTTGCGGCCGTCCGCGAGCGTTGCGCAAAACTCCACCCACTGCCATACCTGGGCGCGGCAGATCTCGGCTGTTGCGGCGTCTTCCATTAAGTTGTAGATGGGAACGCAGCCTTGGCCATTTAACCAGGATTCCAGGTATTGCAGTCCGACATCAATGTTCCAGCGCAAGCCCGCCTCGGTGATCTCGCCTTCGGGAACCGCGAGTAGATCCTTGGCCTTGACGTCCACATCGTCGCGCTTGCGTGCGATCTGGTTCTGCTCCGGCATATGCTGATCGAAGATCGCTTTGGCAATCGGCACCAGGCCGGGATGGGCCACCCATGTTCCATCGTGCCCCGCGCGCACCTCGCGCAGCTTGTCCTGGCGCACTTTTTCGAGAGCCTGCTCGTTCGCCACCGGATCGCTCTTGATCGGGATCTGCGCCGCCATTCCTCCCATGGCATGAATGCCCCGGCGGTGGCAGGTCTTGATCAGCAACTGCACGTAAGAATGCAGAAAATGGCGGTCCATGGTTACGAGCGACCGGTTCGGAAGCACGAACTCCGGACGCTTGCGGAATTTTTTGATGAAGCTGAAAATGTAGTCCCAGCGGCCACAATTCAATCCGGCTGAGTGCTCGCGCAGCTCCCACAGAATTTCATCCATTTCGAAAGTCGCGAGAATAGTTTCGATCAGCACGGTCGCCCGAACGGTTCCCTTCGGGATGGATAGCCGTTCCTGGGCAAAAAGAAACACGTCGTTCCAGAGCCGCGCTTCCAAGTGGCTCTCCAGTTTCGGCAAATAAAAATACGGACCCGTTCCGCGCTTCATAAGCTGCCAGGCGTTGTGGAAGAAGAACAGCCCGAAGTCGAACAGCGATGCGGAAATCGGCTGGCCATCCACCAGAACATGCTTTTCCACCAGGTGCCAGCCGCGTGGCCGCACCATCAATGTCGCGGTCTTCTCCGCCAGTTCGTACTTCTTACCCTCGGGACTCACCAGGCGGATGGTTCGGTTCACCGCATCGCGCAGATTGATCTGGCCTTCGACGACGTTAGCCCAAGTGGGCGAATTGGCGTCCTCGAAATCAGCCATGAAAACGCTGGCCCCGGAGTTCAACGCGTTGATCACCATCTTGCGATCCACCGGACCCGTGATTTCCGTTCTTCGATCCAGCATGTCTTGCGGGATGGGAGACACGGTCCACTCGGATTCGCGGATAGATGCGGTTTCGGGTAGAAAATCGGG
>JBEKJJ010000424.1:0-4513 GCA_050011295.1 Bryobacteraceae bacterium | reverse complement strand
CCGGTTCCGAAGTGCCTTTGGTGATTCAGCAGGGCGGCATTTCAACTTCGTTTAACGTTCGCGTAGTCAATCCATAAGGAAGCGGAGGAAAGCGTGGAGAGTTTAACTCGGATTTTTTCGGCGGGCGTATTGTTCGCATCCCTGGCTGCGGCTCAGACCTGGGAGGCAGGAGTGTTAGGTGGTTTCGGCATCACGCCCAGTACCACGGTAACAACCGCCGATGGAACCGCTTCCACTGGGTTAAAGAACGGAGGCACGTTTGGCGTTTTCGGGGGCGCGAACGATTATTCATACATCGGTGGAGAAGCCAGCTATCTCTATCGCATGAGCGATCTGAAGCTTACGAGCGGTGGCACGCAAGTGGATCTTTCAGGACATACACAATTTTTGGATTTTCGATTTCTTGTACATTTCGCTGCGAGGGAGAAGCGCTTTCGCCCATTTGTCGCCGTGGGCGGTGGAGTGGGCATTTATTCAGGAACCGGCCAGCCGAACGCTGCGCAACCGCTCAACAACTTCGTGGCACTGACGAACACGCGCGAAACCAAACCCATGGCAAGCGGCGCCGCCGGCATCAAGTACCGGCTCACCCAGCATCTCGGGTTGCGATTTGAATTCCGCGACTACGCGACACCGTTCCCGAACCGGTTGATCGGGCCCGCACCTGGAGTGTCACTGAACGGATGGCTACAGAATTTCGAAGCGGTCGGCGGAATAGGTGGAGTTTTCTGAAGCTCAGTGCGCCTTGATGACTCCGTGATACATGGCCGACCAAAAGTGATACGATCCGCCGATTAGGCAGGTGATCGCCGCGGTCCATATCGGAATCGCTCCCGAGCGCAGGAATTCGCCATAGCCATACACCGCCAGTAGTGACGACGCCGGGCGAGTACGAGCGGGATTTGTACCTGGCCAGCAACACTGCATTCACAATTACCGGAATGGTGGCGTGGTCCTGGAAGGATCCGGGCGGTATCGCCGATACCCATGCCGTGGAGCTTCCCCGGAATCACGAACTCGTCGGAAATACGCTGTCCCGCCTCCGCGATCACACCAGCAGTTTCTTCACTACGTTTCCGGACACATCCGTCAACCGGAAATCGCGGCCCATGTAATGATACGTCAGCCGCGTGTGATCGAAGCCCAGACATTGCAAAATCGTGGCCTGCAGATCGTGAACGTGGATTTTATCTTCCACGATGTTGAATCCCAGGTCGTCCGTTTTGCCCACCACTTGCCCGCCCTTGATGCCGCCGCCCGCCATCCACATGCTGTAGGCGAGGGGATGATGGTCGCGTCCGGCGTTTTCAGGATCGGCTGTATTGCGAATCTCAACCATCGGAGTGCGCCCGAATTCCCCGCCCCAAACGACCAACGTCGAATCCAGCAATCCGCGCTGCTTCAGGTCTTTCAACAGCGCCGCCGTGGGCTGATCGGTGATGTCGCAATTTTTCTTCAAATCGCGATTCAGATTGGTATGCTGATCCCAACTGGCGTGCATCAGCATCACGAAACGCACACCGTGCTCCACCATGCGGCGGGCTAACAAACAGTTGGTGGCGAACGGACGCGTGGGCTCCTTATTCACTCCGTACATTTCGAGCGTGCTGGCGGATTCTTTCGAGAAATCCAGCAGCTCCGGCGCGGCCATTTGCATGCGGAATGCTAACTCATAGGACGCGATGCGCGAGGCGATTTCGACATCGCCCGTGCTCGCGAGGTGGGCCTGGTTCAAGTCGCGCAGTGCGTCTAGACCAGCGCGCTGCGTCTCGCGAGTGACGCTCGCGGGATTCGATAGATAAACAATCGGGTCGGCCGCGCTTCGAAACTGGACGCCCTGATAGGTGGAAGGCAGAAATCCGCTCGAGAAATTCGATTCACCGCCGCTGGTTCCCACGCCCGAGCTCAACACCACAAAGCCCGGCAGATTCTCCGATTCGCTTCCTAGTCCGTACAAGGTCCACGCGCCCAGCGTCGGCCGGCCGATTTGCGTGCTGCCGCTCATCAGCAGCAACTGGCCGGGATGATGATTGAACGCGTCCGTGTACATGGACCGGATCAAGCAAATATCGTCGGCGCAGGACGCCGTATGGGTGATGAAATCCGAATACTCGGCGCCGCATTGGCCGTAGGGTTTGAATTCGCGCGGGCTGGCCAGCACCGCGGCGGTGGGTTTGATGAATGCCAGCTTGAGCTGGCTGGTCATGGAAGGCGGCAGCGGCTGGCCCTGCCATTTTTTGAGCTCCGGCTTGGGATCGAAGAGGTCCACTTGGCTGGGCGCGCCTTCCATGAACATGAAGATGACGTTCTTGGCTTTGGACGGGAACTGCGGCGCTTTGGGAGCTAGCGGGTCCGTGCGTTTCGCTGAGGCGAGCGCGCTGCCGTTCAACAGATTTGCCAGTGCGATGGTCCCCAGGCCTCCCGCGCAATCGCGCAGAAACATGCGGCGGCTGTGAATTTGCTTGAACTCTTGGAAAGTCATCGTCTACTCTCTCGTTATGAATTCGTCCAGATTCAGCAGGACGCGGCTCACGCCCACCCAGGCGGCTGCATCGAGCGGGTCCACGCCCTGCGGATGGAATGGCTGCATGTTTTCCGGCGCTTTCGGATCTTTAGCGAGCAATTGCTTCTGCTGCTCGTAATATTCGATCAGCCGCTTCCGTTCCTGCGCCGACGGCTGGCGTGAAAGTACCAGTTCGAACGCGTAGTCCATGCGTTGCGGCAATCCGCCAGACATTTCCTCCAGAACACGCGTTGCCAGCGCCTGCGCCGCCTCGAAGAAAACCGGATCGTTCAACAAATTCAGGGCCTGCAGCGGCGTGTTCGACCGGCCTCGGCGGGTACAGGTGGTGTTGGAATCCGGTTCGTCGAAGTTCATCAACATCGGATACGGCGTGGTTCGCTGGAAATGGATGTAGAGGCCGCGGCGATAGCGATCCCCTCCCGTGCTTTCATGCCACTTCACGCTGTCGGCGTAACCGAGCTCGGCCACTCCCGCGGGCTGCGGCGGCCGCACGCTCTTTCCGCCGATTGCGGTGTTGAGCAAGCCGCTCGAGGCTAGCGCTTCATCGCGAATGGATTCAGCGGGCAAACGCAATCGCGACTGGCGAGCGATCAGTACATTATTCGGATCGGTGCTTTCCAATTCCTTGCGGAAGGCCGAGCTTTGCCGGTAGGCCGCCGACATCACGATCAGCTTCTCCATGTACTTCAGGCTCCAATCGTGATCTTGAAAATCTGCCGCCAGATAATCCAACAGTTCCGGATGCGATGGCTTATCGCCCTGCGTTCCGAAATTTTCGCTCGATAGCACCAAGCCGCGTCCGAAGAAATCCTGCCACATGCGATTCACGGCCACGCGCGCAGTCAGCGGATTGTCGCGCGACACCAGCCAGCGCGCCAGCGTCAGCCGATTCTGGTGCTGCTCAGAGATGGGAGCGAACGCGGAGAGGATATTGGGTTCCACCGCGGCGCCCAGCGCCTGATAATCGCCGCCCAGGTGAATGTTCGATCGCGGCGGATTCGGCAACTCCTCCATCACGGGCGCCTCGGTAATCTCGGGAAGAGTCGCCCGCAAGTCCTTAAGTTTCTTCCGGGCTTCGTTGAGAAAAGCAGACACTGCTTTGTTTTTGTCGAGATCAGGCCCGTGATTTCCGAGGAAGTAATCGGTCAGCCGATCCGCCTGCCGTTGGGTTCGTTTTGTCCATTCGCCCTTCAGGAAGTGATCGGCGCCGTCGAAGGAGGCGCGCATTTCGGTGACAGCAAAATTCCATTCCAGCTCTTTGCCTTGCTCTCGGAACTCCTGCTGGATGCGAGCTTCCCATTGCGCCTGCAGCTCGGCCACGCCGTAATATTCCAGAATTTCGCGGCGCTTCTTGTCGTACTCGGGACGGGCGGCGAGATACGGGCCGATCTCGCCCGGGAGCGGAGCGTCGATATCGATCTCGTCGGCGCTGTTGAAGAACGCGAAGAACTGGTAGTAATCCTTATGCGTGATGGGATCGAACTTGTGATTGTGGCACTGCGCGCAACCCACCGTCAGCCCTAACCAAACGGTGGCGACGGTATTGGTGCGATTCACAATTTGTTCAAAGCGCGCCTCGGCGCGGTTCACGCCTGCTTCACGATTGGTGAGCGTGTTGCGCAGGAATCCAGTGGCAACCTTTTGTTCCACGGTGGCGTTGGGCAACAGATCGCCGGCAATCTGCTCCACGGTGAATTCGTCGTAGGGCAGGTCGCGATTGAACGCATCGATCACCCATTGCCGGTAGCGCCAGGCCCAGGGGCGAACCAGATCCTTCTCGTAGCCGTCGCTATCGGCGTAGTGCGCCAGGTCCAGCCACTGACGGGCGCGCGCTTCGCCGTAGTGAGGGGACGCTAGCAGACGGTCCACTAACCGCTCATAAGCGTCCGCGCGTTTATCGTTCAGAAACGCTTCCGCCTCCGCGGGGGTGGGCGGCAATCCTGTAAGATCCAGGCTGAGGCGCCGGATCAAAGTGTTCCGATCCGCCTC
>JBEKJJ010000423.1:0-4568 GCA_050011295.1 Bryobacteraceae bacterium | reverse complement strand
TTTAGCAATGGCCCGGATGGAATTGCCGGCAACGCCGACGATCTGGATCTGGGAATGGTGAAGGCATCCTGGACGCTGGATGAATCCTTCACCACTCCTAACGATGAGGACAAAAAGTACGTGGGCTCCATCGACCAAAATGGTTTGTTCACGCCGGCGAAGGAAGGCCCCAATCCGCAGCGGCAGCGCAGCACTAACAATGCTGGAGATATCTGGGTGAACGCATCCTATACTCCGGAGGGGCAGAGCGTTCCGCTGAAAACGCGCGCATACCTGCTGGTCAGCGTGCCAGCTTATCGCGAATTGATTTCGCCATAGAGGAAGCCATGAATCACGTGAAACCAATCAATAGAAAAGCGCGCATGGTGGAACGATCGGCCAAGCAAGGCGCGGGCGACGTGAAAGCCCTGCAGTCCTTACCGCTGGGCTGCTCACTGATCTTTGACCCGGGCTGGGAAACCGACGCGGCCGGCGGAGTGAGCGGTTTGTGCCAGCCCGTGGAAGCTGATCTGTACGGTTGCTATGACGACTGTTGGTGGCCGGCTCAAGTTCCCGACCAGTTGACCAACTATCTGGGATGGTCCGACTCATGCGCGGCCGCCGAACGCGACTGGCGAAAACTGGATCTGATTTATCCCGACAGATGAAAGCACTGCTTGCATTCTCATTCGTGGTGGCGCTGAGTTTCGCGCAAGAACCAGAACTTTATGTATTGGGTGTCCATCCGCACGGCATTGTTATTTTCGATGGCACACGGAATGAGATTGCCGGTCAGATCCAGACGCGCGGCCGCGCACCGAAAGAGTTAGTCCCATCGCCCGACGGCAAATTCGTCTACACCACCACCGACGGCCGCGCGAAGTTGGAAGTGGTGAACCTGGAGACTCGCTCGATAGACCGGGTTCTTGAAATCACTCCGCCCGGTTACCGGCTGACCATATACGGCTTGGTCCTGAACGCAAAGGGAGATCGCCTTTACGTTCATGTCAAGCCGGTACGTGAACTGATGGATCGCTATGTGGTGGAGTCGCCACAAATCTGGTCCGTGGACGTCGCCAGCGGCAAAACGCTAAAGATCGCCGAAGTGCCGCAGGGCGTCGCGGCGCTGGCGCTTACTCGGGACGAGCGCAAGCTGATCGCCTGGGGTCGGGATCTTTACTACGTTGACGTAGCACAGAATCGCATAACCGATACATTTCCTTTGATGAATCAAACCAGCCCCACTGCGGGAGCATTGAACACTCTCGCGCTCTTCATTCAGTTCGAGCGCAGCGGGATTTTCAGCATCCCGTATTACACGAAGGATCCGATTACCGCGAAGGACCTGATGGGGCTAGTGAATCTGGACGTCACGAACGGCAAGGTCGACGTCGTAGAATTAGGCTCACCGATCCCGTTATATTCCGCCGTGGTTTCACCCGATCGCAAGCACGCCTACGCAGTAATGAATCAGTTGTTGGCGATCGATTTAGAGAAAAAGCGCATCACGCAGGTCACGGATCTGGAGCGCACGCGATACGTGGCCAACATCAGCCGCGATGGCAAGCGGCTCTTCGTATCGGGCGCGGCGCCGTTCATCCACGTATATGACACCAGCACGCTGCAATTGATCAAGACCATCGAATTGCCGGGCGATCCTTCAGTGACGTCGTTTCGCGCGCTGCCGGCGCGCTAACGAGGACAGTTCTTCGGTTCATCAGTTCATCGGTTCTTCGGTTCGGGCTGTTGGGTGATCAATTAGAGAGCCGAAGAAGTGGAGAACCGAGGAACCGAAGAACCGGAGAACCGAATAACCGTTCTTGCGCTACAATTCGGCTGCATGGCTTATTGGCTTGGAATCGACGTCGGAACTGGGGGCACTCGGGCGCTGCTAGTGGATGAAGCCGGTCAAGTGCGGCACGCCACCACGGCGCCGCATGAAGACGTGCGCATGGAGCGTCCATTGTGGGCCGAGCAACGGCCGGAGAACTGGTGGGATGCTGCAAAGCAGGCGGTCCGCGGCGTTCTCGCTGAAGCCAAAATTAGTGGTAAAGATGTCCGGGGCGTGGGATTGTCGGGACAAATGCATGGCCTGGTGATTCTGGACGCATCCAACCAAGTGATTCGTCCGGCGCTCATCTGGAGCGATCAACGCAGCCAGCCGCAGGTGGATTGGATCAACAGCAAAATCGGCAAAGACGCCTTACTGCGCTACACTGCGAATCCGGTGCTCACCGGGTTCACGCTGCCTAAACTTCTTTGGGTGCGCGACAACGAGCCGCGGAACTTCGAGCGTGTAAAAAAGATGCTGTTGCCGAAGGATTACGTGCGCTTTCAGCTCACCGGAGATTTCGCGAGCGATGTTTCGGATGCCTCCGGTACCGCGCTGTTCGATGTAGTCCAGCGGCGCTGGTCCTTCGAAATGGTGGACGCGCTCCAGTTGGATCGCGGCATTCTCGCGCGTGTCTACGAATCGAGCGATGTCACCGGCGGCATTACGCTGGAAGCCTCGCGCGAGACTGGCCTGGAGCCAGGCACGCCAGTAGTGGGCGGCGGGGGCGATCAGGCATCCAGCGCCGTCGGCAATGGAATCGTGGTGACGGGCGTGGTTTCGTGCACGATTGGAACTTCGGGCGTGGTCTTCGCGCATAGCGACAAGCCGCAATACGATCCCGCGGGCCGCGTGCACACATTTTGTCACGCCGTGAAAGGCGCGTGGCACGTCATGGGCGTCACGCAGGGCGCCGGCCTGAGTTTGCAGTGGTTTCGGAATCAGCTGGCGCCAGGCACGGATTACGAAGCGCTCACCGCCGAAGCAGCCACGGCCCCGGCCGGATCGCAAGGCCTCTACTGGCTGCCGTATTTGATGGGCGAACGGACGCCGCATCTGGACGCCTTGGCGCGCGGCGGTTGGATCGGATTGACGGCGAAACATAAACGGGCCGATCTGATTCGCGCGCTGCTCGAAGGCGTTTCGTACAGCCAGAAGGATTGCCTGGATATTATCGAGCAGATCGGCGTATCGCTCGAATCAGTGCGGGTGTCCGGCGGCGGTGCGCGCAGTCCTTTCTGGCGGCAAATGTTGGCCGATGTTTTCGACAGGCGTGTGGTGACGCTGCAGACGCAAGAAGGGTCGGCATATGGCGCGGCGCTGCTCGCGCTGGTCGGGACCGGCGTGTACGCGTCGGTGCCCGAAGTCACGAAAGCCGCAATTCGCGAAGTGGATTCGGTGTCTCCGCACTCCGATGCAGTGCGGATCTACGCGGCGGGTCACACGGTTTATCAGTCGCTGTTCCCGGCTTTGAAAGCGTTCTATCACCAGCCGGCTCCATGATCTATTGTGATGTCAGCCTGCCGGTGCCGCTCGATCAAAGCTTCACCTACCAGTTGCCAGAAACGCTACGACATCGAGTGCGGGCTGGCTGCCGCGTCCTGGTCCCATTCGGATCTCGCAAGCTCACCGGCATCGTTCTGAAGCTGCATGATGAGGCGCCCGAGGGCGCGGTGAAGGAAGTTTTCCGCCTGATTGATGAAGAGCCGGTTCTGGAAGTGGAACTCATCGCGTTAGGCCGCTGGATCGCGCAATATTATTGCGCCCCACTGGGTGAAGTCCTGCGCGGGATGACGCCGCTGACGGGCGAGATTCGAAAGACGAAGCTCTATTCGCTCACCGATTCCGGACGCGACGCCGCGCGGCAACTTCTGCTTGGTTCTGCCGAGGACGATCCAACGCTTCAGGTGCTGCGCCTGCTGGAATCCAGGCCGCTCTCGGCTACTTATCTGCAGAAGAGACTTCCGAAAGCCGCGAATGTGATTCGATCGCTCGAAAAGAAGGGTTTCGTCGAGATCGAGGATATGGAAGCGCAACGGGATCCGCTGCGTGCTTCTGCGTCGCGCCTGCGTGCTTCCTGGCTGGCTGGTGCTCCAGCGGGCATGAAGCTCACTAAGCGGGAGCGGGAGCTGCACGCTTTTCTCGAATTGCATCCGGGCACGCACAATCTGGGGGAACTGGAGGTTTCCGTGACAGGCGCCAGCCAGGCTGCGCGATCGCTGGCACGGCGGCAATTGATCGCGCTTGAACCGGAAGCGCCCACTGGCGTATTTGCGTCCGAGGGTCCGCCCAGGACGCTCAATCCGCATCAGCTTCCCGCTTACCAACAGATCGACGCTGCGCTGAACAGCGGGAAATTCCAAACCTTTCTGATGCAAGGAGTCACGGGATCCGGGAAGACCGAGGTTTATCTTAAATCAATCGACGCCTGTCTTGCGCTGGGCCGCAGCGCGCTGCTGCTCGTCCCTGAGATTGCACTCACTCCCGCCATGGCCGGGCAGTTTTTCAACCGTTTCGGCGATCGCGTGGCCATTCTGCATTCGGCGTTTCACGACGCCGAGCGCGCCGAACAGTGGCGCAGAATCCGCAGCGGCGCGGCTACGGTGGTAGTGGGAACGCGGTCGGGGGTATTTGCTCCGGTGCAGAATCTCGGCTTGGTTGTAGTGGACGAGGAGCACGACCAAAGCTACAAGCAGCAGGATACGCCGCGCTACAACGGCCGCGACGTGGCCATTGTCCGCGCGCAGGGATCGAGCGC
>JBEKJJ010000422.1:0-4603 GCA_050011295.1 Bryobacteraceae bacterium | reverse complement strand
GCGCGCGAAGTGGAGGCGGTGAAGGATCAGATCGGGTACATGGCCCAGCGCTTCGGATTGTACGGCGATCTGACAGTTGACGAGAACATGAATTTCTACGCCGACCTGTTCGGCATCTCCAAAAGTGAGCGCGCGCGCCTGCTGCCGGATCTGCTGCGAATGACGCGCATGGAACCGTTCCGGTCGCGCCCGGCGGCGAAACTTTCGGGAGGCATGAAGCAGAAGCTGGCTCTAATTTGCACGCTGCTGCATCATCCGCAGGTTCTGTTCCTGGATGAACCCACCAACGGCGTGGACCCGGTGTCACGGCGCGATTTCTGGGCCATTCTTTATCAACTGGTACGCGACGGGCTGACGGTTTTCGTGACCACTGCATATCTGGATGAAGCCGAGCGCTGCAATCGCGTGGGACTGATGAACCAGGGCAAGCTGATCCGCTGCGAATCGCCGCGCGATCTGAAACATTCGCTCGATGAAGCCTGTTACGAGGTCGAAACCGCGGATAACCGGGCTGCCCGTGAGTTTCTGCAATCGCAGCCGGGCGTGTTGAGCGTGGAACCGGCGGGCGCCAAGTTGCATTTGTTTCTCGCGCCTGGCGTTTCGGTGGATCAATTGAAGAGCGCCGTGCGAGCCAGCGAGTTTCGCCCGATCGTGCCGTCGCTCGAAGACGTGTTCATTGGCTTGATCAGAAAATCGGAGGCCGCGCATGTCAACTAACGTGGCGCACGCACTCGTGCGTGCCGTGTTCGCACTCATGCGAACACAGATTCGCGGACAAGATCCTGGCGTTCACACGAGTGTGAACGCGGCACGCACGAGTGCGTGCGCCACATCATGAACAACGCTGTCGAAATCCACGATCTCGTCAAACGCTTCGGCGACTTCATCGCTGTGGATCACGTCACCCTCAGCGTCCAGCGCGGAGAAATCTTCGGATTCCTCGGACCCAATGGCGCGGGCAAATCCACCACCATCCGCATGGTGTGCGGATTGCTGCTGCCGACTTCCGGAACCGCGTCCGTCGGCGGCCTGGATGTCATGACTCAATCGGAAGCCATCAAGAAACACATTGGATACATGTCGCAGAAGTTTTCTCTCTACGACGACCTAACGGTAGAAGAAAACATCGACTTTTTCAGCGGCATTTATGGCGTTCCGCGGGCGCGACGCCCGGAACGCAAAGCCTACGTCCTGAAGATGGCCGGAATCGAAGAGCGGCGCTCCACTCTGACGCATCTCCTTTCCGGAGGCTGGAAGCAGCGGCTGGCTTTGGGATGCGCCATTCTGCATGAGCCGCCGATCCTGTTCCTTGACGAGCCTACCTCGGGTGTGGACCCCATCGCTCGCCGAACATTTTGGGATCTGATTTACCAGCTTTCGGCCGCCGGACACACTATTTTCGTCAGCACGCATTATATGGATGAAGCCGAATACTGCCATCGCCTAGCGCTGATGTATCGCGGCAAAATCATCGCGCTCGGAACCCCCGGCGAGCTGAAGCAATCGCTCGAAGGCCATTACTTGCTGCGTCTCGAAGCGTCCGACATCCTCGGCAGCATGAAGACGCTGGAGAAGCTTGAGGGAGTTTCTGACGTCGCTGTGTTTGGCGGAGGGTTGCATGTCACGGTATCCGACACGTCCCGCGCGATGCCTGAAATTCGCGCGGCCCTTCAGCAAGCAGGAATCACAATCACGGTTCTTGAGCCGATCGAACCCTCCATGGAAGACGTCTTCGTCGCCATGATCGAGCAGGAAGAGAGGAAAGCCGCATGAATCTGCGGAGGCTGAAGACCGTGGCGAAGAAAGAACTACTGCACATCGTGCGCGATGTCCGAAGCCTGACGCTGGCGCTGGCGCTGCCGCTGGTAATGCTGTTGCTGTTCGGCTACGCTCTCACGCTGGATGTTGATCGAATCCCCACCTATGTCTACGACCTGGATAAAACGCCCGAAAGCCGCAAGTTGATCGATCAATTTCGCGGGTCCACGTATTTCCAGATTCTCGGCGTTGTGAACAGCTACAAACCCGCCGACTTGGCCATCGATAAGAGCGCCATCCTGCTGAACTTGGTGGTGCCGCGAGACTACGCCCGCCATTTGTTGGCTGGCCAGGAAGCCGATGTCCAACTGCTGGTGGATGGCAGCGATTCGAATACCGCTTCCATCGCGCTCGGCTATGCGCAATCCGTGATCCAGGTTTACGCCGCGCAATTGCGCTCGGACGCGCAAGTCCGCCTGGGCGGGCAGCCGATGCGTGTGCCGGTGGACCCGCGCATCCGTGTCTGGTACAACAGCGATCTCAAATCCAAAAATTTCATCGTCCCGGGATTGATTGCCGTCACCATGATGATCATCGCGTCCATGCTCAGCTCGCTCACCATCGCGCGCGAGTGGGAAAACGGCACCATGGAGCAACTGCTGTCCACGCCGGTGCGGCCCACTGAGCTGGTACTGGGCAAGCTTCTGGCCTATTTCGCCCTCGGGATTACGGACATGCTGATCTGCATCATCGTGGGCGTATTCATTTTCCAGGTGCCGTTCCGCGGCAGCGTCTGGTTCCTGTTCTTCACCAGCTGCCTTTTTCTGTTCGGAGCGCTGAGCTGGGGCATCTTCATCTCCGCCTCGGCGCGCACGCAGATGCTGGCGTTTCAATTGGGGATGCTCAGCTCATTCCTGCCGGGCTACTTGCTCTCCGGATTTATCTGGTCCATACAGAACATGCCGAAAGTGATTCAGGCGATCAGCTTCATCGTGCCTGCGCGCTACTTCGTCACCATTCTGAATGGTGTTTTCTTGAAAGGCGTCGGCATTCGGGTTCTGTGGGGCGAAGTGAGCATGCTGGTGGTGTACGCCGGGCTGGTATTTCTGGCCGCGTCGCGAAAAATGAGACAAAAGGTGGCGTGAACAATGCGAGAACGGTTGATGGAAATTATTCGCAAAGAATTTCGACAGGCTTTTCGCGAGCCTCGCATGCGGACCATGCTGTTTCTGCCGCCCATCATTCAATTGCTGATCTTCGGATACGCTGTGAATCTCGACGTGGAGCACGCGACTATGGCTTGGATGGATCAGGACCGCACTCCCCAGAGCCGCGAGCTGCTGGCAGCTTTTCAAGGTTCGACACGATTCGACATTCTGGCCACACCCACGAACGATCGCGAAGTACAGATGCTGCTCGATGCGAACAAAGTGGATATGGTGGTGCGCGTCCTGCCGGGCTTCGAGCGGGATATTGAGCGCGGCCGGCCCACCGCTGTTCAGATTCTGATCAATGGAACCAACTCCAACACCGCTTCCATCGTTTCCGGATACGCGTCCTCCATCGTCGCCAATTTCGCGAGCGAGGCAATGGATGAGCAAAGCCGGAACCGGCTGGCCGCGCGAATGTCGCCGGGTCCCGTACACGCCGGCGTCCCTCAATTGAATCTGCAGAGCCGCGCCTGGTTCAATCCCGATTTGCTCAGCCGCAATTATTTCGTCCCAGGCATCGTGGTGAATATCATCATGCAGATCACTCTGATGCTGACGGCCATGGCGATTGTGCGCGAAAAAGAGATCGGAACCATGGAACAGTTGATGGTGACGCCCATCCGCCCCATCGAACTCATGCTCGGAAAAACGCTGCCGTTCGCGCTGGTCGGCCTGGTGGATACGTTTCTAGTGATTATGGTCGCGCTGTTTTTGTTTCATGTACCGTTTCGCGGAAGCCCACTGCTATTATTCGCGTGCGCCATATTGTTTTTGATGACCACCCTGGGCGCGGGAATGTTCATTTCCACAATCTCGCGCACCCAGCAGCAGGCCATGATGACGACATTTTTGTTCTTCCAACCATTCTTCCTGCTGAGCGGCTTCGCGTTCCCCATCCGCAACATGCCGCAATCTATCCAGTACCTGACGCTGCTCGATCCCTTGCGCTACTTCATAGAGATCGTGCGCGGCTTGTTCTTGAAAGGCACGGGGGTGTCGGTTCTGTGGCCGCAGATGGTGGCGCTGGCGGTTTTCGGCGTGGTGATTCTGTCGCTGAGCGCGATGCGGTTTAGAAAGCGGTTAGACTAACAATCCGTTTCTCGTTTCTCGTTTCTCATTGGGGCTGCTGACTGGGCTGTTCGGCACGCTCACTTATCCTGGCTGCCATCGAGCAAACCATCGCTTCTCCCGCGCCGCGGAAGGGCCGTTTGAAGCTCGATCGTCCGCTGCTAGACGATGGATCGAGGAGAGTGAGTTCCATCACGAGCGAAAAGATCTATTAGCTTGGCTTCCCGTGAGGGTATGCGAAGGCTTATTTAAGTCGTCTATGGCAAAATGGAGTAGATGAAGCCCAACAGCGTTCGGACCAGCATCGACATCCCGCGCAACCTGCACCGGAAGCTCCGCGAGGAAGCCGCGAAGAGGGGCTGCTCGGCACGCTCGCTAATCCTGGCAGCCATTGAGCAAACCGTGGCTTCTCCTCCGGCGCGGCGGAAAGGTCGTTTGAAGCTCGACCGTCCGCTGCTCGCCGGCAGCGGAAGGAAAGTGAGCACCATCACGAACGAAGAGATCTATGACCTTGGTTTTCCCTGATAAGGATTTTGACTTATTTAAGTATGGCCTGCCAGAATGAG
>JBEKJJ010000421.1:0-5183 GCA_050011295.1 Bryobacteraceae bacterium | reverse complement strand
GTTTTTCGCGGTGCGTTGGGACCGGCTGGAGACCATTCTTGCGTCCGTTTTGGCGGCCCTCGGCTTCCTCTATTACTTTCAGGAACCCGCGTACAGTCTCAAGGCCACTGATCCACAATCTTACGTAGCCGTCGCTGGATTCTTAATCACTGCCATCGTGGTCTCGCAGACTGCGCTTACTGCCAGGAAGCGTGCGGTGGAGGCGCTCGAAAGGAAGCGCGAGACGGAGCGCCTGTATGAGCTGGGCCAGGCCATGCTCGCGAGCGATAGTCTTCAAACCACCATTTGGATCGCGATCAATCAGGCGATTCCGATCTTCGGCGTCCCTGGCGCTGCCTTTTATTTGCAGGCCGGGAACGAGATCCATCGCGCAGGCGCGAGCGATGCCATCAGCGATGACGCTCTGCGCTCGGGAAACGGCTACGGCGCCGGCGTCTCGATAATTCCCATCGAGGTAGGCGGCGAGAAGATCGGAAGTTTGGGGCTGGCCAGCACGGCACTGTCAGAGACCATTCTCAAGTCGATCGCCGCTCTATTGTCCACGGTGATTCACTGGTTTCACCCAAGTATTTCGAAGACGTGACCATCCTGTTTACCGATTTCGTCGGATTCACGCTTTCTACCGAGAAGTTAGCGGCTGAGGAGCTGGTGGAGCTGCTGCACGATTACTTCACCGCTTTCGATCAGATTGTGGCGCGCTATCGCCTGGAGAAGATGAAGACCATCGGCGACAGCTATATGTGCATCAGCGGACTTCCGCTGCGCAATCCGGCGCATCCGGTGGATATGGTGATGGCAGCGTTCGAAATGCTGGAAGCGGTGCGCCAGCGCCAACGTCCGGACCGCTTGGCGCAATGGAAGGTGCGCATCGGCATCCACACGGGGCCCGTGATTGCGGGGGTGGTGGGCATCAACAAGTTTGCATTCGACATCTGGGGCGACACGGTGAACTACAGTTCCAGGATGGAATCCAGCGGTGAAGCGAACCGTATCAATCTGTCCGAACGGACCTATTCGCGCGTGAAAGATTTCATCCAGTGCGAACATCGCGGCAAAGTCTTGACCAAGGAAAAGCGCGAGCTGGACATGTATTTTGCAAACGGAATCCTGCCAACCTTGTTGAACGGCGGGGACCAGATGCCGCCGCCCGCGTTCGTGCGCCGCTACAACGTCTATTTCCAGAAGGACCCTCCATCGTTCCCCGCGTTTTTGGTGGCGCCAGAGCGCGAGGCGCTCGTGGTTTGAGAACCGAAGAACTGGAGAACCAAAGAACCGGTTTTACCGCACGAATTTATATCCCACTCCGTGTACTGTCAGAAGATGACAGGGGTCACCGGCGTCCCGCTCCAGCTTGGCGCGCAGCGCCGCCAGATGATTGTCCACGGTGCGCGTGGTGGGAGTAGCATCATATCCCCAAACCTTTTCGAGCAGTTCATCGCGAGTGACCACGGCGCCCTCTTTCGCGGCCAACAGCCGGAGTAATCCGAACTCTTTGCGCGTGAGATCCACTTTCCTCCCGGATCGGAAGGCTTCATAGCGCACAAAATCGACGCGCGCATCGCCGAACTCGATTTCGTCCGGCAAGTCGGCGCTTTGAACACTACGCCGAAGCAGCGCTCGAACACGCGCCATCAATTCCCGCACCGAGAACGGCTTGGTGACGTAATCGTCGGCGCCGAGATCCAGGCCCAGGACGCGATCGGCTTCCTCACCGCGCGCGGTGAGCATCAGGATCGGCGTATGCACGCCCTCCGCCCGCAGCTTGCGGCACAACTCATAGCCGCTCAAGCGAGGCAGCATCAGATCCAGCACAATCAGGTGCGGATCGTGCTTGCGGATCAGCTCGAGGCCTGCGATTCCGTCAGCCGCCGTGAATACCTGGTAGCCTTCGAACTCGAGATTGTCCCGGAGGCCTTGCAGGATCGCGGTTTCATCCTCCACCACCAGCACGCGATTCATAACCTCTGATCTATCGGCAAAATTAACGAAAATACCGATCCTTTCGGTTCGTTATTGCGCACTTCCACGCGGCCCCCATGCGCAGCGGCGACATGTGCCACCACTGTTAATCCAAGGCCCACGCCGGGAACTGAGCCTGCAGCCATGGTCTGTGCCGATGCGGGAGCGCGAAAGAACTTCTCGAAGATCCGTTCCCGCAGCTCCACTGGAACGCCGACGCCCTGATCCAGCACCTCGACAATCGCTTCGCCGTCCGATTGATGCAGCCGGAGTTCGATGTCGCGCGAATCGCTGGAATACTTCATCGCATTGGTCAGCAGATTCAAGATGGCCTGTTCCAATGCGTCCGCATCGGCACGGACCATGGGAGCGCAGCCGCAATAGTCCCGGCGAAAGGCGAATCCTTGTTGGGCGAGCGATGGTCCCATGGCTTCGACTGCCGCTTCGACAATCGGCACCAGCGGCAACGCCTGCAGCCGGTAATCCATTCGGCCTTGTTCGATTTTCGAGAAAGCCAATACTTGATCTACCAGCCGCGCCAGACGTTCACTCTCGCGTGCGATGGTTTCCAGATACTCGCGCTGCTTCTCCGGATCCGCGACGCGTCCCAGCGCCAGGGTCTCGGCGAACATCTGAATGCTGGTGAGCGGCGTGCGCAGCTCATGCGACACGTGCGCCACAAATTGCGAGCGCAGATCGGCCAGCTCGGTCTCGCGCCGGTAATCCTGCCAGACCACGTAGCGGCAGAATAGAGTAACAGAGAGCGCCAGAAACACCGCGCATCCATAAAAGGCAAAGCGGAGATTGCTTTCACGGTACACCGAGTGGATCTCCGCGGCAGTGTGCGCCTGACGCCCGTGTTCCAGCTCCTGGACGATCAGTTTTTGTTGCTGCCGGTAGAGCTGAATGGCCAGGCCGGTGAGAACGACGGCGGGAATCAAGACGGAAATCAGAAAAATTGTTACCCGCCGCCGCTGTGGTCCGGAAGCCATGAATCAGTCTACTATTTCGATGTCGAGCGCCGGTCTGAGCCGGGCGAATAAATCCCCAATTACGCAGAAGGGCGTGACCGCGACGAAATAGGCTGCAACGACCGGCGTCCCGACCAATCCAATGGGAGCGGCGGGAGTGAGCATGGATTGAAGCAGCAGATCCAGCGTGGGACCGGTCTTGTCCTCGAGACGCGACATGTTCCGGCCGCTGCGGTCGTCCACGCGTATCTTGGTCACCTTCTGACGGTCGAGCTTAAGCGGTTGGCCACCCGCCCACGGGTTTTCGATCACCAGGCCATCGGTTTCTACCCTCAGGCAGCGCGCCCGATAGCCGTTGGTTTGATCGGTTGTGGTCACCGTTAACCGGCGGCCCTCCACCTGAGGCGCAAGCTGGCCCCATTGAAGCGAAAGTTTGTCGGCGGCGACAGCCGGAGCGGCCACCGCAAAGATGGTTGAGAGAATCCAAAGTGAATGTTTCATACTGATGTGTTTCATAGTGATGTCAGAATACGGCCATACGAAAAGGCAGTTGTCATCTGCCGAAGTAAACGGCGCAAATTCCGTGCAATTAAATTGTCTGGAAAATGTAAACTACACCTGGGAACGCCGAAAACAGCCCGGCTCGTGATCATTCACCAGCCCTACCGCCTGCATGAACGCATAACAAATGGTTGTGCCTACGAACTTGAACCCACGGCGCTGCAGATCTTCGCTCATGGCGTCGGATTCAGGCGTCCGGGTCGGCAATTGTTTCGAATCGCGCCACTGGTTCTTCTTTGGTTTGCCTCCCACGAAATGCCAAATGTAGGCATCGAAACTCCCAAACTCTTTCTGCACGGCCAGGAACGCTTTCGCATTCTGAATGGCGGCGGCGATCTTCAGCCGATTGCGGACGATGCCGGAATCGTTGAGCAGTTGCTTGGTTTTCCTGGCGCCGTAACCGCCCACTTTAGCTGGATCGAAGCCATCGAACGCTTTCCGGTAGTTCTCGCGCTTGCGCAGGATGGTATCCCAGCTCAGACCGGCTTGCGCGCCTTCCAGGATCAAAAACTCAAAGAATGTTCGATCGTCGCGAATCGGAACGCCCCACTCCCCGTCGTGATACGCGATCGAAAGTTCGTTGGTGGCCCACTGGCAGCGTTTCATCATCCGTTATGATAGAAACAATTTGGCCAAGCTGCGCATCCGCAATCAATCCAAGGACACTCTCGTGGCAGACCGGGCGGATATCGCCGATACCAGCGCCAAGCGTCGCACCGGGCTGCTCAAGCACACGGGTTTGGAACCCGGCGAAGGTTTATGGATCGCGCCCTGCGAGGCGGTGCACACCATCGGAATGAAATTTCCGATCGATGTCTTGTTTCTGGATAAGAAGAAAAAGGTGCTGAAGGTAAAGCCCGCGGTGCCGCGCTGGCGGATGGCGGTCAGCCTGTTTGCGCATTCGGTACTGGAGCTTCCCAGCGGCCGGGCGGCGGAAACCAGGACCGCGGTGGGCGATCAGTTGGAATTTGAAAAGTTCGACTAATCTTTCGTTTTCGGCTGCGCGGTGATGCTCACAGCCACGAGGAACCGCCCCATCTCCTGCCGGGCCTCGATGGTCACGGGCTCTCCGTTTTCCAGATCCGAAGGCGAAATCTGCGTCTGGCCGCGCATCAGACGTGTCTTGCGGTTGATGTCGAAGTCCAACAGGTTGCCGTCTTCGTTTTCGATGGTGATCTGTTTCTTCGACACGCCATGCACTATCCCATGGAATGTAGCCGGCGGAATCTTCTGCGCAAGCAGCAATCCAGCGACCAGAAAAACGACAACCCAGCGACCCATACCACTACGAAGACGACCAGCACCAGCCTACCGTTACGGCCCACCAGTCCCTAGGCCCTAGCCCCCAGCCCCCCGCAAGCGCTACACTGAAATCCAATACAAATCCCAATGGGGAGGGTTTCCATGTCTGAACCAGACAACTCCGTCGACCGGAGAGATTTCCTGAAAACCGCCGGCGGAGTCGGATTATCGCTGGGCGTTGCAAGTTCCGCACTCGCTGCTGCGCGCGGTGCCAAGACGAGCGGGCGTGTGATTGGCGCTAACGACCGCATTAATGTTGGCGTGATCGGCGCGGGCGGCCGAGGCTCGTACGTAGGCGGGGTCTTCCAACACTATGGCGAGAAGAACAACAACGCGTGCGCCATCGTGGCCGTCTGCGACGTCTACGAAAAACGCAAGAAGGCGCAAGCC
>JBEKJJ010000420.1:0-4638 GCA_050011295.1 Bryobacteraceae bacterium | reverse complement strand
AAAAGTAAGAAGTAACTGCCTTGCGTCGCGTTGCGCCAGATGGGGTTGTTGGCGAACAGCAGCGCGTGGCCCTGGCCGCGCGGGACGTCCACTACTACTGGCCGGTTGGCTAACTCGCGGCCGCCGGCTAGCATTCCGGAGACTAGGAGATCTTTTTCGTCAGAGAAGCGCAGCACTACGCGCGGGCGAGTTTCGGGGGTGGGCAGGAACGGGCGCAGGAATTCGCGCGCGTCTTCGTCTAGCGGCTGCTCTTCGCCGGGCTTCACTTGTGGACGCTCCGGTGGCGCGACGAAGGGCCGGGCTTGCGGAATGTCGGGGTCGGTGGGCGTGCCCCGGCCGGTGGGGCGTCCGGCGGGAGTGTCGCCCGCGCCAAATCCGCCGAATCCGCCGGTCGCGCTGACCTGCAACACAGGCGCTTGGCTGAAGTAGACCGAGAGATTGTCGCCATAACCATACGTGATGGGGCTCTTCTTGTCCGAGATGACGGCATTCAAAACACTGCCACGGGCTTGCAGCTCGCGCGTGGTTGTGATGGAGACGCCTTCAATCAAGCCGTAGTCAATGGGAATGGAAACGTTCCCGGTGACCGTTACGAACAGGCCGCCATCGTCGATGAAGCGCGCGATTTTGAGCAGGCCGTCCAGGCCCATGCCGCCGCGCATGTCGTCGGTGGTGTCGGGCGATGATCCGAGGTTGGGCGTAATATCGGAAGCCTTCCAGGGAATCGGGTCGCCGCGCATGGGCATGCCGTTCACGATGCGCTGCGCGCTGCCGGGGGTGGAACCAAGAATGATTACGTCGTATTTCGCGCGAAGATCGGGAATCTGGCGGAGCTTTTGATCGGAGATGTAGTCGTAGGGGATTTTCAGAGTGTCGAAGGCGATGCGGTACCAGCCTTCGTTTTGGGTATTCAACCACGTGTGGACGAGAGCGATACGCGGCGCGGCTAGCGGGTGCATGGCGACTTTGGGTATTTCATCGACGGCGCGTACCTGCAGGCCGAGTTCGGTAGCGGCTTGTTCGATGGGGCCGCGCGGGGCGTCCTCAGCGCGAATGATGAAGGATCCAGCGCGATAATCCTGGCCGGCAGCTTTGAATGATTCTTCTGCCGCGTTCATTTTCACGTCGCGTAGGCGGAAGCGGAAGGTGGCTAGGGTGTTGTCAGCATTGTGATTGATGATGTACGCGCCGGCTGAAGTATTGCCGGTGACTTTTCCTGCGACGCGGGCGGGTCCGCTCAACTGCGTCATGGGAGTTTTGAGGAAAGAAGCATCCGTTACGCGGATGGTTTTCACGTTGCGGAGGGCGCCCAGGGTCCAGCCGGTGTCGTCGTAAGGGCGCGGGTCGCTGATGTTGTAATACTGGGTATCGAGCAGCATGTCGGCCATGCGGCTGTAAGGCTGGTCCATGCGGATGACGTAGCTCGACGCGGGAATTTTCAGCTTCTTCTCTTCCTTACCCTGCTTCACCGTCACTTCGGAATCCTGCGTGGAACGATGTACCTCGATGCCCTGCAGCTCCAGCAGATTCACCAGATCGGCGCATTCCACCGGGCGCGGATCATCGGAGGGAATCACCCACGCGGCCGGGCCCTCCTGCGCGGCCTTCTCCACCGATCGCTTGCTCTTCAGGTAGAAATTTTCGAGAAATGTTTTGCCGTTCGCGGCCGTATTGTTCATCGCGAACAGGATGGCGCTCTGCTGCATATTAATGTTGTTCCGGATGGACCAGTTCACTTTCGCGAGCGGCGGATTGGGACGGAACCAGGTGCGCGCGGTGTCGGCGGGGGCAACCGTGCGAGGGCCGGTGTCGGCCCCGCGTCCACCGAACGTCTCATAGAAACGCCCGATGGAGTTGTGGCCGTTCGCGACGTAGAACATATAGTTGGGCGCCCAGCCGTCGTAGAATCCATGGGTCCAGACTCCGGGGATGCCGCGCTTGGTCATCTCTTCGATTTCGACGTACGCCATCTTCTGCCATTCGTCGACAACCAGAGGGTCGAGCCAGGCGTTGTAGGGCCCCATGCCAGTGGACACGTAGAGGAACGGGACGGACTCATGCAAGTCGTGCAGCACTTGCGGATGCCAGTCCAGGAACGTCTTCATCATGATCTTGCTCAACTGCAGGGCCATGCCCAAGCCGTCGCGATTGTTGTCGTGCGCGACATATTTTCCCCAGTAGACCAGCGGTGGCTGAGCCTTGGTGGGATTCGCGACGTGGTAGTTATAGACATCCACTTCGCGATCACGGCCGTCCACTTCGGTGCAGGGCGTAATCAGCACCACCAGATTTTTTCGGATGTTCCGGATCAGCGGCGTGTCTTCCACGGCCAGCCGGTAGGCCAGCTCCATCAGCATTTCGGGCGATCCGGTTTCGGGCGAGTGGATGCTGCCGGAGGCCCAGTACATCGGAACGTCTTCGGCGATCAACTGCTTGGCTTCGGATTCCGAAGTTTTGCGCGGGTCGGCCAGGCGGGCGTTGATCTCGCGATAGCGGTTGAGCTTTTGAATGTTGGCTTCGTCGGAAACTGCCACCAACAGTGTTTCGCGGCCCTCTTCGGAACGGCCGATGCTGAAAACCTTGACGCGCGGCGTAGCTTTTTCGAGCTCGCGCATGTAACGATAAATGTCTTTCGTGTAGGTGAGTTTTTGCGGCGTGCCAATGATGTAGCCGAGCACTTTCTCGGGGGTGGGGACGCGGTCGGATGCGGGGAGATGATCCACCAGTTCGGTTGAGAAGAATTTTTCGGTGGTGAATTGGCGGATCTTGGCAGTGTAGGCGGCGTCGAGCGGCTGGGTGTGAGCGGTGGTGCCGGTCAGAAGTGCGATGAGTGCTAGGCGCATAAGTGGATATCATAGCGTTGCTGCCGAGGGACTGGGGGCTTGGGGCTGGGGGTGATGGGGTAGAATCGATCTAAGTGGAGGTTCCGATGACTTGTTTTAGGTTCTTCCTTCCGGGTTTTTTTGTGCTGAGTGCGTTTGGGCAGACGGCTCAGAATGCGGTGGATCCTACGCGCATCAGTAAACAGATAGTAAAGCTTATTCTAAACGCCAGTTTGGTCCCGACCAAGCCGGTGATGAATCTTCAGCAATTCACGGCCAATGGTCCACAGGCGACTTCATCCTGTTCGGTTCCGCTGGTCGAAGTCAAGATTCCTAAAGACGTGGAATTTGCGATTACGCAAGTGCCGCCGCCTGGTGACTTCCGCGATAATATGCCGGTCGCGAAAGGGCTTCCGGCTTGTCCAACCGATCACTAGTATTGTTCGATTATTGCGCGGCGCGCTTCGCCGCCGTATTCTTCTAGCAGGTTCCTAAAAAACCGAAATTTACCGGTAGCCGGGCCAGGGATTGACAGGTCAGTGCCGGGTAGGCCAAAGGAAGAAGGAATACCAGATTTCCGGCGGCCTCGGAGTCACGGCATTCAACGGGTCAATTTCTCAGCCCGGCAACCGGATTAGCCCTTCATTTCCTGTAGTGTTTCCTCGTGGAGCCGGTCGAACCGGGCTTTGAGCTGTTGCACTGGGCCCAGCGTCGGCCGGCGTTTCTTGAGCACGGCGAATGCTTCGTCTGTCGCATCCAAGGTCAGCCTTACATCTTGCTCGGTGAGGGCTGCGCAGATGAAATTGTTGTGCCAGGGATGGATGTAAACGCCGCGCGTCAGCGCTTCGGCTACCCAGCAATATCCCAAGCGCAGGTCGGGATCGTCGTCGAACAAAATCATGGGCAATTGTACTGGGCCAGTTTGCCGAAGGCTGAATCCGTGGCTGCCGGCCTGGTTGGCTAATCCTTCACGCAGCATGGCTCCGGTTTTTTCGGTGCGTTCCAAGTAATCCGAGCTGCGGATTTCGTTCAGCGTCGCGATCGCGGCGGCCATGGGAATAGCCTGGAACCAGTACGATCCGGTTACAAAAATTCCCTGCGCTGCGGCTCGCGCTTTTTCGGAACCAGCGAGGGCGGACAGCGCGTAGCCATTGGCGATGGCTTTACCCCAAGCGCTGAGATCCGGCTGAATTCCGACCTTCGACCAACTACAGTCGCGGGCGACGCGAAAACCTGCGCGCACATCGTCGACGATCAGGAGGGCGCCGGATTTATCGCACAACCTTCGTGCTGTCTCCGCGAATTCCCGCGTGGGGAGGTCCTGATTCGCGAAAACATCGTGCCGGAATGCGGATCCGAAGACGCCCGCTACATCGTCACCCGCCGCGCGGAATGCGTCCTCCAGGCTTGTTGGATCGTTGTATTCGTAATGCAGGATGTGGGCGCGCTCTTCCGGGACGGTTCCGTTCGTGAACGGATTGCACCAGGGCGCTGAGCCGTGATACGCGTGGTGGGCAACCAGGATCTTTCGCTTCTTGGTATGCGAACGGGCGGTCATCATCGCCATCGTTGTTGCGTCGGTTCCGTTCTTGCAAAAAATCACCCAATCCGCGTGCGAGACCATCGATACGAATTTTTCGGCGAGGTCGACCATGATTTCGGACGGCCCCGTCATGGTGTCGCCCAGGCTTTGCTGCGCTAGAACCGCGGCTTCCACCGCCGGATGCCGGTAGCCGAGCAGATTGGGACCGAAGGCGCACATGTAATCGATGTACTCATTGCCATCGGCATCCCAAAGGCGGGCGCCCTCGGCGCG
>JBEKJJ010000419.1:0-4664 GCA_050011295.1 Bryobacteraceae bacterium | reverse complement strand
CACCTCAAGGCCTTCACCATGGTGGAAGTCGCGTATCTGGCGCAGCGCGCGAAGCTTTCCATCCGCGAGACCCTCACGCGGCTGATGGATGCCGGAGTCGACTCGCTGCCCGGCGGAGGCGCCGAAATTTTCAACGAACGCGTGCGCCGGATTATCTGCGATCACAAGATCGATGGGGCGCAGTGGCTGGAAGTGGCTCGCACGGCGCATCTGCTTGGATTGAAATCCAACTGCACCATGCTGTACGGCCACATCGAAAACGAAGAGGACCGCGTGGATCACCTGGTGAAGCTGCGGGCTCTTCAGGACGATACCGGCGGTTTCCAAACCTTCATTCCGCTTGCGTTTCATCCCGCTAACACGGCTTTAGAACATGTCGCAACCACCACTGGATTTCTGGATCTGAAAATGATCGCGGTAGCGCGCCTGATGCTGGACAACATCGAGCACATCAAAGCCTACTGGATCATGATGACCCCGCGCATAGCCCAGATCGCCCAACGCTTCGGCGCGGACGACCTGGACGGGACGGTGGTGGAAGAAAAGATCTACCACGACGCCGGCGCCACCACCAGCCAAGGTCTGCGCCGGGGCGAACTGCTGCGGCTGATCCGGGAAGCCGGCCGCGAGCCAATGGAGCGCGATACGCTATATCGCCCGGTGACGCGGACCGAGACGGCGTTTACCGTCCTGGTTTGACCCGGTCGCGTACGAGGTCGACAAAGGCTGCGGAAGGGATAGAGGCAACGGTGATCCAGCTAGGGCGGCTACAATGGGTTCGCCCCTCGATTTCTTGCAGATTTCACCTCTCCCGATAGATCGAGGATTCGAGTCTGTGTGGGCGAACCAGACGGTTGAACGGGCCTCACATCTAAGGTGGAGAACGGCCCGCTAATGGTATAGTCGACTTCGGAGGGTTGAAACCGGCTAGTTTAACCCAACCCCCGTCGCCGATGCATCCGACCATCAGCCAAAAAGAAGCAGTTTTGACCGCTGCGGCGAGTCTGCTACGGAGCATGGGTGCTTCTCAAGTTTTCGTTTTTGGCTCCTTACTGAGCGGCGAGTTGCGTCCAGATTCCGATATCGATATAGCGGTATCCGGGCTACCGGGGAAGGTCTATTTTTCCGCGGTTAGCAAACTCACCGACCTATTTGATTGGCCAGTCGACCTCTTGGATCTGGATGACGACACTCCGCTAGTTCGGTACCTCCTCAGTAGTGGAGAGCTAGTACGTGTCGGCTGACTTGGCGACCAAGATTCGACTTGGGCTCACGCATTTAGCCATGGTCCGCGAGCAGATGTCGCCCTTAATCGCCAAGTCGTCCGATCCGCAGGTAGGAGACATCGAGACTGCAGCCGCGTCCGCGATGCTTCACTCCTTCTATACCGAGATCGAAAAGATGCTGACGTTGATTGCTCGCGGATGGGACGGACAAATGCCCTCGTCAGGTCGATGGCATAAGGAACTATTGAACCAGATGGCCGCGCCCACGAGCACGCGCCCTGCGGTAATCACTTCCGGTTTGGTTGATACCCTAAGCGAATTTCTCGCGTTCCGACACCAGTTCCGCGGAGCTTCCATTGTTCTAATGCGTTGGGACAAGCTTTCTACTCTCGTCGCCAAAGTGGATCATACATATCTCGCAGTAACGCACGAACTCGAAGCTTTCCGTACGTTTCTCCGCACCGCCTGACGAAGCTTTCATTCCAGAATCCGCTAAGACCCGCACCACTTGAGCCGATCAGTAAATGGGAGGCTCTTCGTTGCTAGGCTCCAATCTGAAACTGTCCACCAAGATGTTCTTGATGGGAGGTGTGCTCACGCTGGGCTTTCCGGTGGTGCTGATCACATGGCTGCTGCCCGCGCAGAGAACCTACAGCTACAAGATGAGGAAGGATGACATTCGCCACGTAATCGAAGCGGCCTCGAGTGTTGTTGGATACTACGGGCAGCAAGCTTCGTCGGGGGTCCTTCCGGTGGCGCAAGCCCAATCGCTCGCCAAGGAGTCCCTGCGCAGTATCCACTTCGAAGGGTCTAACTATGTATGGATCAACGACACCCGGCCCTTTATGATCATGCATCCGGCGAACCCGGCCCTGGACGGCAAAGATTTGTCAGATTACAAGGATCCCAACGGGTTTCGGATGTTTGTTGAAATGGCCCGAGTCTCGAAGGAAAGCGGACAAGGCTTTGTGCGCTACATGTGGCCGAAACCAGGGCAGCAGGAACCGGTTCCCAAAATCTCTTACGTGAAGCTGTACCCGCAGTGGGGTTGGATCATAGGCGCGGGCGTCTATGCCGACGATGTCGAAAGTGAACTGGGTCGCTCGCGCAACTTCGTCTTTCTACTCACGGCGGCAGTTCTCGTGTGTTCGCTGGTCTTCTGTTACTTCGCGGCGCGCTCCATCGTAGTGCCGATTCAAAAGGCCACCGTGGATCTCCATCAAGTTGCCGACGAAACCACCAGCGCCGCAAATCAGGTGGCTTCCGCCAGCCAGGACATTGCGTCTCGCACGTCCGAACAGGCCGCTTCCGTTGAGCAGACCAGTGCATCGCTCGAACAGCTGCAGGGCTATTGCCAACGTACCAGCGCGAGCGCGCATCACATCCGGAAGCTAGTCACCGAAGTGCGCCTGGCGGTCGGGCAGGGCGACCAACAAATGCTCGAGATGAACACGGTGATGCAACAGATTCATGCCTCTTCGCGGGATGTGGGCAAGATCATGAAGTCCATCGAAGAGATCGCTTTCCAAACCAATATCTTGGCCCTAAACGCAGCCGTGGAGGCGGCGCGCGCAGGCGAAGCCGGAGCTGGGTTCAGCGTGGTGGCGGACGAGGTTCGAAGTCTCGCGCAGCGCGCCTCCCAGGCGGCGCATGAGACTGATCAACTCATCGGACGGTCGTTAAGCAGCAGCGAGCAAGGTACCGTCTATAGCTCCAAGCTCACCTCGGCTCTGGCTGGAATCGTGGCCAAGATTGCGGAAGTCGATACCGCTCTCTCTGAAATTAGCGAGTCCGTTCAGTCGCAAACCGAAGGGATTTCCCACATCAACAGTGCGGTTTCTCAACTCAACCATGTAACACAGTCCCAGGCGGCCAGCTCGGAAGAAACCGCTAGCGCCGCTGAGCAGTTGCACGCTCAATCCTTTTCGGTGCGCACACTCACCAATGCGCTGCACGAAGTGGTGGAGGGCGCGCAAGGTCGTTAGGGGGTGCGCTTTACTTCACCCGCGTCACATCCAGCTTGGCCGTCATCGTTTCATCCCCCATCTGGCCCTTCACGTTGCCTTTGATGTGATCGTCAGCCAGCGCCAGATCGAACGTCAGAACGCCACCGTCTTCCATCACAACTTCGAGCGCAATCTTCTGACCCTCGATCTTGCCGGTTTTGATCTCGAACTGTTTCTCTTCGTTAGGACCAGCGGTGCCGGTTATCTTGCCGCCCTCTTGCTTCAGATTCAGGAAAGCAGTGTCGGCTTTGGTTTCGCCATCAGGACCCGTAATGTCGAAACTACCGGACCATTTGCCGCTCACGTCCGCCAACAGACTCACTACCGAGAGCAGAAAACAACACACAGTTCTTTTCATGCCTATGCATACGCGGGCGCATTCGGCGGCGTTCCATCTTTCGAGCCATCTTTCGCGAATGCCGCAGCCCCGGCTTTTCCCAGATAACGCTCCAGCAGGCGCGGGTCCGTCTTCGATAGGTCCACCACAATCAAACCATCCAAGGCGTTGGCGAACTTTCGGTCCACGTTGAAGGCCACCAATTCTCCGCCCAGCTTCAAATACTGCCTCAAAAGAACCGGTACCCCCTTCCGGTCGGTCTCTACGTCGGCCACCAGGTTCGAGAGTTCCTCGATATCCCAGAATGTACCGCCCACCAGTTCCCGGGCGAGTCTAGAGGGCCGCTGGCGGAACCGATGGCGGGCCCGCACCAGCGGCGCCAACTCCGTCGACCGGCGAAAAGCGCTGAGGTAAGTCACCATCAACTGGCGCGAGGCAATGGTGTATTTGTTGCTGATGCTCACCGGGCCAAACAGCACGCGATAGCGGGGATTTCGCACCAGGAACTGTCCAATGCCCTTCCACAACAGCAGCAGCGGCGCATAGGATTTCTGGTATTCGGCGCGGACGAAGGAGCGCCCCAATTCGAGCGCCGGGCCCGTCCGATGGAGGAAGGACTGGTTCCAACGGAACAGGCTCGCGGTATAGAAACCCTTCACTCCCGCCCGCGGAAGGATCTCGTCGGAGGGGCCCAATCGGTAGGCTCCCACAATCTCGCGCCTCTCCTTGTGCCAGATGAACAGATGCCAGTAATGATCGTCGAACGCGTCGCGATCGATGGATTTGCCGGTGCCCTCGCCAATCTCACGGAAAGTGAGCTCTCGAAGCCGGCCGATTTCGCGCATACCACTAGGTAACTCTGCCGCCTTGGCCAGCAGAACCGCGAACTCTCCGGCATCCACCAGTGTTCGCTCCGGCGAAAGTTTGTCCACGTCGGCGGCGATCAGTTCACTCAACACAGGGGCTGCCACCAGCTCGGAACCGGATCTCGACGCTGTGGCCGCCGGCGTTTCCCGGTCTTCCAGTAAGTAGGTGCGATGACGCAGGTAGCGCGTCAAAGCGAGATCGTCCTGATAGGTGCGCAGTTTGCTCGCA
>JBEKJJ010000418.1:0-4707 GCA_050011295.1 Bryobacteraceae bacterium | reverse complement strand
TTCTGCACCGAATCCGTGGCCACCACTTTCCCTTTGCTGATGATGATCACCTGCTCGCAGATGTGTTCCACTTCGGGCAGAATGTGGGTGCTGAGAATGATGGTGTGAGAGCCGGCCAAGCTGTGGATCAGATCGCGCGTTTCGATGATCTGCTTGGGATCTAATCCAGCGGTTGGCTCGTCCAGGATCAGGACTTCCGGATTGTGAATGATGGCCTGGGCTAATCCGACGCGCTGGCGGTAGCCTTTGGAAAGCTTGGAGATCAATTTCTTCCGTACATCGGCGACGGCGCAGCGCTCGCAAACTTCGCCCACGCGTGTAGCGAGGCTCGGTCCGGACATGCCCTTCAGTTTGCCGACAAAAGTGAGGTACTCTTCCACCTCCATTTCCGGATACAACGGGGGCGTTTCCGGAAGGTAGCCGATGCGCTTCTTCACTTCCATGGGCTGTTCCAACACGTCGAAGCCGGCCACGTTGGCGCTGCCATCGGTGGGCGGGAGGAAGCAGGTAAGGATGCGCATGGTGGTGGTTTTGCCGGCGCCGTTTGGACCGAGGAAACCCACCACCTGCCCCTTTTGAATTTCAAATGATATGTGATCCACCGCGACTGTACGGGCGTATCTCTTCGAAAGGTTCTTAACCGTAATCATAGATAGACTCGGAGGAACTGCGATTACCGTTCGGAATAGCCTCTCCTGGGGCCACACCGGAACGGGCTATAGAAATCCCATGGTAGAAAATGGCTCTGACGATTGTCAATCCCGTGCGTCCGGGAGGTAAGATGACCGGCCATGCGCTTTAGCATTGCTCGCGGGAGAATCCCATGATTTGCATGCCCGCGTCGACAAAAAGGATATTTCCGGTCACGCCGCGGCCCAGATCGCTCGCAAGAAAAACAGCAGCATCAGCCACTTCCGCGGGATCGGTGTTTCGGCGCAAGGGCGCCATATGAGCCGCAGCTTCCAGCATTTTTGAAAAATCGCGAACGCCACGCGCCGAGACCGTTTTCACGGCTCCGGCCGAAATTGCGTTCACCCGTATGTTGGACGGCCCCAAGTCGCTTGCCAGGTACCGCACGCTAGCTTCCAAAGCGGCTTTTGCCACCCCCATAACATTATAATTTTCAACAACACGGGTTGCTCCCAAGTAAGTCAACGTTAGGATGGACCCGCCAGCGGCCATGAAAGGGGCAGTTGCATGGGCGACAGCCACCAGCGAATAGGCGCTGATATCCATGGCCTGATTGAAGCTTGAGCGCGAAGTCTCGGCCAGCGGGCGGGACAAATCGCCGAAAGCGATGCTGTGAACCACACTGTTCAAAACCGTTCCCTGGTTCTTCAGTTCAGCGGTTAGTTTCTCAATATCCTCGTCTTTGGTGACGTCGCAGGGAAGGGTTTTATGGGCTTTCAGATCGGCGGCCATCTCCTCGACAGTAAGCTTCTGACGATCGCCCTGGTAGGTGAGGATCAGCTTGGCGCCTTCGCGCGCGAAGGCTTGGGCGATGGCGTAGGCCAAGCTCCAGCGATTGGCCACGCCGAGAATCAGCGCGGTTTTGCCGGCTAACAGAGGGGACATGAGCTATTCATTGTAGCGCGGGGCGGCCGAGGGGCTAGGGGCTCGGGACTGGGGGCTGGGGACTCGGGTAGCTGGTCATTTCTTCAGCTTGAGGTTGATGGTGATTGATTTCTTGCTGCTGAAGACGCTGAGGGTTTTGCGTTTGCTGGAAACGCCCTGATATTCGGCCTTCAGTTGGTATTCCACAATCGGGCTTAGTCCTGCGAAGTGGTAGGTGCCGTCGGGGTTGGTGATGAACGATCGGATCTGCAGGGACTTGGTGTCTTTCAGTTGCACGACTGCCTTGTTCACGGGATGGCCGGACGCATCGGTCACTACGCCCTGCACCGACCGCGGGCTGGTATCTTGACCTGACCGCCGGTCCTGGGCGCTCAGCCCGCAACTCAGAATCGCGGCGATGAGACAGATGCCGCCGGGGATCGGTTTGCTCACAAGGTATCCGTTTATTTGGATTCCTCGTGAAGTTGGAATGTTACGTCCAGCCGGTCCTGGTCTTCGACTGTAACGGACTTTTCTTCCCGGTGGAAGCCCTTAGCGCTCACCTTAATGATGTAACGCATGCTGCCGGTGGGAAGCCGAACCGCGAATTCGCCCCGGGCGTCGGAAACGGTTTCGAACTTCTTGAGCTTGGGGCGCGGCGTGTCCGGCGGAGGGTCGGGAACTACAACCACTTCCGCGTTCGGCAATGCGAAACCGGCCTCGCGGAAAACCGTGCCCGCCAGCAAGACATAGGGTTCCGCGGCGGATTTCTTTTTAGCTCCCAGGCTGGGAAGAGCGAAGGCGGCGGCCAGGATTAGTAGGCTAATGCCAATCCTCTTCTTCCTCTTCCTCCTCCTCATCTTCCTCCTCCTCGTCCTCGTCGTAGTCTACGTCTTCTTCGTCTTCCTCTTCATCTTCGTCCTCATCCTCGCTAGTTTCGAGTTCCAAAGGATCCAGGCCGGTCACGCTGAGATCGGCTCCGCACTCATCGCAGGTCAGGGTGTCTCCTTCGTCCAGCTCTTCCACATCCAGGTCTATCACGGCGTCGCAGTTCGGACAATTGACCATTTAAGATTCCTCCAAGGCACAGTTCCCTTATACAAGAATTCGCGCCAATCCGCTATGCTTTCGCCTTGGCTTGCCTCCGCCGCGTAGTGGGCGGCACAACACCATTCAATCGAAGATACATGAAAAGCTGCTGCCGGTGGGTGAGCTCGTGCTCCTTGATGAGTTGAAGCATTTCGAGGCGCGTAACGCGCTGCCCGTCCATGCGGATGATCTCGCCTGCATAAAACTCGGGCGGCTGGGCGGCCAGCTCTGCCGCGCGGCGATCCATGGCGGACCGAAGTTCGGCGGCAAGCGCGCCCGCGTCCTCGGTTTTGGGTAACTCGGCCACATGCTTTCCGATTTTCTCCCGAAACTCCGGCGTGGCCAAATTCTCTTCGCCATCGAGCAGCACACCGGTGAGGCCGTAGCCGGCACCCAGGATGTGCCGCGCGATTTCGCCGAAACTCATCAGATCGGCACAGGGTTTGAAATCCAGTTTGTGGGGGGCGAAATCGTCCACCGCCTGTGCGGTGTCTTCGCGAACGGTCTTCCAGGAGCTGAGTATTGAATCAAGGCGTACCATGACTCATTATTAGCACGCAATTCGCCCAAGGGTTGTTACATGTGTTGTTACGAGGGGAGTCGAATCTATCCGATGCCGAGCTTGGCTTCGATGCGGGTGACGCGATTGTCCACGTCGATGACTTTGCCGGTGAGGGTCTCGAACTTGACGTCCAAGCTATTGAAGCGCGCGTCAAGGCTACTGAACCTTGCATCAACACTGTTGAATCGGGCATTCGTGGAGCTGTGATGAACGACGTTCGTTAAGATTCCGATCAATACGGCGAAAGTCGGTATCCCGATGGCGAGATAGAGCTGCAGGTCTGTCACTAAATATATTGTACTGCCACGGGAGAATCCTCTCAGCCGGGTTCCGAAAGCTTAGCTGATGCGAAGCTTGGCTTCGATGCGGGTGACGCGATTCAAGACATCAATGACTTTGCCGGTGAGGGTGTCGAACCTGACGTCCAGATTGTTGAAACGTCCATCGATGCGCGTTTCAAGGCTGCTGATCCGCGTGTCAACACTGCCGATCCGCGTCTCCACACTATTGAATCGCGCGTTGATGGCGTTCCACTGGATTACGTTCGTGAGGATTCCTAGCAACACCGCAAGGGTCGGGATTCCGATTGCGAGATAGAGCTGGACGTCGGTCACTGAAGATATTGTACTGCGAGAGGCTGAATCCTCTCAGGCGGATTTGGGACTCCATTGCGCTCGTTCCGGTCCTCTGGTGCTCGGTTGGCTTTAGCATTCGCCGGATCGTAAAACGCTGCTGGCGTCGACGGACCGTGGGGATCGTGTCCTTCACCTTTGTTCGACCATTTGCGGACGTAGGCTCCGACGAGGCACAGCCGGTCATCGGCAATGAGGTTCCGGGCAAGAGCAGAGGCGCTAACATACATTAGTGAAACCCTCCAGGCTGGCTGCATCTGGTGGATACGCCCACCGGAGTTTTTCCATGAACCCAGAATGTCTTCCGCTATTGTGCGATCCGGATACACATGCACCGTTAACGATGGCCGAGGATGCGCTCCTCAACCCCGAATCCGGGGCGCGCTACCCGATCCGCGACGGCATCCCAATATTCTTGAAAGAAGTAACGGGAGCGAACAGCAAATATCAGCGCATGTACGACCGGCTGGCGCCGGGTTACGACATCGCCGAGCGGCTCTACACGTGGATCTCACGCAAGCCGAATTACCGCTTGGAATATATTCGGGAGCCGGAGATTCCGGCAGGAGCACGCGTGCTCGAAGTCTCCGTTGGGACTGGCGCCAACCTGCGCTACCTGCGCACGGACGCTGAGTTCTTCGGGATCGATCTGTCGTGGGGTATGCTACGCCGATGCGTCCGTAACTTGACCGGCTGGCACCGCAGCGCCCATTTGTTCCAAAGCGAAGCGGAGCGGCTACCGTTCCGTGATGCCGTCTTCGACAGCGTTTATCACGTGGGCGGCATCAATTTTTTCGACGATAAGGCTCGCGCCATTGAGGAGATGATCCGGGTTGCCAAGCCGGGCACCAAAATCGTAATTATCGATGA
>JBEKJJ010000417.1:0-4746 GCA_050011295.1 Bryobacteraceae bacterium | reverse complement strand
GAATCCTGTGCGGGCCGGACTGGTGGAGCGATCCGAATTGTGGCCCTGGTCGAGCGCGTCGGAAGACGTTCTTTGGCAGGTCGGGGACCTGCCCCACGATACCCAGCCTTGAGTAAATGTAGTATCCAGGGGCAAGAGCGACCTCAGCAGTGAAGAACACCAGCGCCCGGCAAGCCAATCTCATCCTGGGTAGAACCGGGCTGCGGTTTTGGCAAGACGAATCCTAATGATCGCTGGGTGCGGATCGTGCGGTACATCGAATGGAATCCAGTGCGGGCCGGACTGGTAGAGCGAGCCGAATTGTGGCCCTGGTCGAGCGCGTCGGAAGACGTTCTTTGGCAGGTCGGGGACAGTCGGGGACCTGCCCCACGGCAGCCTTGAGCAGATGTAGTAGCTCCAGGGGCAAGTGTGACGTCAGCGGAAGCCGATGTCGTCCTTCACCTTTTCCATCCAGTTATAAACGATGGGGCAATAATTGGTGCGATCCACGAACTGCCACATCCGGCTGGCGATGGAACCATGGCCCCGAACCAGATGCGGAAAGTTGGCGCAATTGTCTGGCCGGCCTTCGTACACGCTGCACAGATTGTCCTTCAAGAACACGCAACCGTTTTCATCGCGCTTCAGGATCAAGTCGTTGTCCAGCGGCGCGCGCATCGTGTAGTCTCGTAGAAACTCGTCGTGTGTGACTCCCAGGAATTTGGACAGCTTTTCAATATCGCGCTCGGTGATTCCAGTCTCGGTCACGCGGCAGCAATTGGCACACTGGGTGCAATCGATCTGCGCCTGGATCTCCTCGCCAAAGCGTCGCAGGCGGCGATCCGAATGGCGGTGGTTCTTCAGGTAGATGCGGAAGCGGGAATTTTCTTCGCGCTTCTGCCGGCCGATGCGGGCGATCTGAACCAAGTCTGTGAGCATGCTCTCTTACAATAAAGTATGACGTCGACGACGGAAGAATTCTACCGCATCCAAAAGCTGCCGCCCTACGTTTTCGCTGTGATCAACGAAATGAAGGCCAAGGCGCGGGCTGCACAACAGGACGTGGTGGACCTGGGGATGGGCAATCCGGACGGTGCTACGCCGGAACCGGTGGTGAAGAAGCTGATCGAAGCTGCAAAGAATCCGCGCAATCATCGGTATTCCATGTCGCGCGGCATCCCGCAACTGCGCCTCGAGATTGTGAAACATTATCAGGCGCGCTATGGAGTGGCGCTGGACCCGGAAGCCGAGGCCATCGTAACTATCGGCGCCAAGGACGCGTTGGCGCATTTGTTGTTTGCGGTGATCGGTCCGGACGATGCGGTGGTTTCGCCGAATCCGGCTTATCCGATTCATCAATACGGCGTGATCATGGCGGAGGGCCACGCCTGCATGCTGCCGATGCCCGATCCGGCGACATTTCTCAACGGCCTGGAGCATCTCTACAACACTTCGTCGCGCAAGCCGAAGATGATTTTGATTTCGTTCCCGCACAACCCAACCACGCAGTGCGTGGACCTGCAGTTCTTCCGCGATATAGTCCAAATGGCCGCGCGGCATGGCACCATGATCGTGCACGATTTCGCTTACGCCGATATTTGCTTTGACGGCTATAAGGCGCCCAGCATCCTGGAAGTGGAGGGCGCCAAGGAAATTGCTGTGGAGATCTATTCACTCTCGAAGAGTTTCAACATGGCGGGTTGGCGCGTGGGGTTCTGCCTGGGAAACCGGAAGCTGATCGGGGCGCTGGCGCGTATCAAGAGCTACCTGGACTACGGTATTTTTCAGCCCATTCAGATTGCGTCCATTATCGCGCTGCGGGAGTGCGGCGGCGCGACCAAGAAGATTTGCGCAACTTATCAAGAGCGCCGGGATGTGTTGGTGAAGGGATTGAAGCGGGCGGGCTGGCCGGTGGAACCGCCGCGTGGTTCAATGTTCGTCTGGGCGCCGATTCCGGAGCGGCATCGCGCCATAGGATCGCTCGAGTTTGCAAAATTGCTTATGGAAAAAGCGCTGGTGGGCGTATCGCCGGGAATCGGATTCGGACCGCTGGGCGAAGGCCACGTTCGTTTCGCACTGGTGGAGAACGAGCATCGGATTAAGCAAGCCACCAAGTCGATCCAGCAGTTCCTGAAGAAGTGACTGCGGCGTTGATTATCGGCGCCTCCTGGTGGCGAGCGCTGCTTTAGGTGTAGGCTGACCATATGGCCGCTCTTTCGGATTCGCCCCCGGCACGCATCGTCGATTTGAGGGAGTTGCGGCCCGGGGACCTGGATCAGTTGTTGATCGAAGAGTCTCAAACCTGGTACGAAACTCTGGATTGGGACTTTCGGGCTTCGGCCGCGCTGGTCCGCCGATTCCTGGACATGCAGGCGCTCAACGGCTGCGCGCTCTTGATCAACGGCTATCCGGTTGGCTATTGCTATTTCGTTTCCGAAGAACACAAGGGGCTGGTCGGCGACCTTTATGTAATGAAAGATTTCGTCACCATGGAAAACGAAGCGAGTTTGCTCGAAACCGTGGTGAATCGCCTGATCGCGACGCCATTCGTCAAACGAATTGAATCGCAACTGATGATGTTGCGCAGCGGGCCGGCACTGATGTTGCCGCAGCGCCAGTATGTGCGCGCGCATCCGAGGAATTTCATGGAAGTGGATCTGGCCGCGGCTTCTCAATTGCCGCAACGCAAGATTGCGCAATCGGTGCTGATCGATAATTGGACGGAGCGCAAACAGGACGATGCGGCCGGGCTGATCGTGAGTGCGTACCAGGGGCACATCGACAGCCAGATCAATGATCAGTACCGGTCGCCCGCTGGAGCGCGCCGCTTCCTGCTAAATATCATTCAATACCCCGGTTGTGGCAGCTTTTTTCAGCCGGCGTCCTTCGTGGCGTTGGACGCAGGCACTGGAAAGCTGGTGGGAATGTCGCTGGCCAGCCTGGTGCATGGGGAGATCGGCCATATCACGCAGGTATGTGTTTCGCACGCGGCGCGAGGCACGGGCGTGGGGTATGAACTGGTCCGACGTTCGCTCGAAGCGATGGCCAAGCACGGGTGCCGCAAAGCCAGTCTCACGGTGACGGCCGCCAACACCGGCGCCATCTTACTCTACGAACGCATGGGCTTCCACAAGACGCGGGTTTTTTCCGCCTATGTCTGGGAAGGTTTTTGAAGAGGCACTGGCAGAGACAGCCCGGCGCCCCTTCGAATCTGCAGTTCCCGATGACGCGCTACTTGATCGATTCGAGGCTGGTCCGCCAGGCATTGTAGAACACTATGCCGAGCAGCACCGCCAGGAACGCTATGTCCACCACGGTCAGAGTCTTGCCCCAATAATCGATCTTCTCGAGCTTGCGGGCAACTGTCACCTGTTCGGAGATAACCGGCGCCTCGGCGTCCGCCAGATGTACATAGCTGTCTTCATTGCGCGCTGAGAATTTCCGAAAGACGGCCAGCATGATTACCGCAATTGTGAGTACGGCCCAGGTAATCCATAAAGTCAACATAACTTATAACCTCCCTTTAAAGTTTCCTGCCTTTTGACGTTTCCAGCTACTTCTTCGCTTCGCAGCCCTCCAACGAGTGGTTGTGCTCACCGTAACACTTGCCGACGTCATTCAATTCCTTCTTGCCTTGAGCGACATGGCAATAGGTGCAGGCCTTTTTTTCCTTCTTGGTGTACTCGGTCTTCCCGTACGAGGAAGACGTCACCATCAACCCACCCAGCAGAACTAGCGAGGGAACTGCAATCTTAAGCATCCATTTCGACATTGCGTTTTCACTCTCCGTCCCCAATACTGCAATTTGGAAACCGTTCGCCTGGCGCTTCCCAGCGGAGTAAATGCGTTTATTTTGATTAGCTTCTGGGCATTAGGACATCAGCTCGCCCCCTGTTTGGGATCGGAAGGGTGGGTGAAAACCCGCAGTGAGCGCTCCAATCGGGAGTACAATGAAGATGTCTTATCAGACCGAGAGGTCGACCGTGCCCTACCTTCCCGCCCAGTGGCAACGCCCAGAGATCCTGGAATCGATCTTTGACCAGCTTTCCGACGCCCTATTCGTTTATGACAAGCGTCTCTCGATTGTTGGTGTAAACCGATCCGCACAGTCGCTGTTCGGCATGACGGCTGAGGAAATGATCGGCAAGCACTGTCAAGAGGTGTTTCGCTGCACCAGTTGCGAGCCCGGCTGCGGGGTCTTGCAGGGCCTGGAAGCCTCGGCCTGTGTGCCGAATGGAACCGTCAGCCTGCACATGGCGAACGGGCGGGAGCGCCTGGTGGTATTTCGAACCGTTCAGTTACTGGACGGAGCTGGAGCCCTGGAAGGCGTGGTGGCAACCGTAAAGGACATCACCGAAGAAGCTGAACCCGCCAAACGCCAGATCATCGCCGAATCAGAAGCCTTGCGCGACCTGCTGTCTTTTGTCCGGCGCGTGGCTGTCAGTGAGGCAAGCTCCATTCTCATCGAGGGCGAAAACGGAACCGGCAAGGATCTGATCGCCAAGACGCTGCACTATCAAAGTATGCGCCAGGCGGAGCCATTCCTGGCTATTAACTGCGCCGCCATCCCGGATACCCTGCTCGAAAGCGAATTATTCGGCTACGAGAAAGGCGCATTCACCGATGCAAGGGCCCAGAAGCGGGGCCTGTTCGAGCTGGCCGACAAGGGTTCTCTGTTTCTGGATGAGATCGCCGAGATTCCGTTCTCGCTGCAAGCCAAACTGCTGCGCGTGCTGGAAGATCAGTGCTTCCGGCGGTTGGGAGGCC
>JBEKJJ010000416.1:0-4751 GCA_050011295.1 Bryobacteraceae bacterium | reverse complement strand
CGCCACATGACCAGACCCTCGTTCGAGCCGAAGTAGATCCGCTCGTCGGGACCGTTGTCGGGACCATCTTCGATTACCTCATTGGTCTGGCCGTTGTTCTGTGAGCCCGGCTGATACGGCACCACGAATTTTCCCGGGTCGGCCACGAGGTGGACGTTCTCCAGGTCCTCGTCATCCAAGATGCCATTGGGTGCGTCCGCGCCGGTCTGCGGATGCGGCTTGTCCACTTGGTAGCCCGATTGATATAGCACGAAGCCATTGTCGTCGGAGACACTAAGCTGAATATAGGTGGTCCGCTCCTGCGAAAGGCCGGCGGGGAAACGATGACCGGTAAGCGCCACGGCTTCCGCGCTTACTGTGAATGTCCCGCCGAGCTGAGCAGTGGTGTCGGTGTGTTGGAGACTGACCCGGACGCCATTCTTCAAAAGTTCCTCGCGGCGGAGTTGCTGAGACCGCGGCTGGCCGTATTCGTTCAAACAAGGGTTGTCCAGTGTGCAGATCACCGCGCCCGCGTCGGGCCCGCACGGCAAACCGGCGGCCGCGACACCGGCAGCAACGGGGACGCACGCGTTCAAAGGCCCCCCGGGCGTTCCATCGAGTGTGATGCCCGTCGAGCCGGTGATGGGGTCAGAGGAATCCGGGCCCAGCCGAATGGCGAGTTCAAGCCAGGGCAGAAGCGGAATGTCCGGCGCAGAGAAATAGTGGCTGGATACGATGCGCTTTTGAAGCGGGAACTGCCCGAACGTCGCGTTTGAAATATCCGTTGTCAAACCCACATTTACAAACGTTCCGACAGTGCCAACCCCTGGTGGATCGCAAAATACTCCGAGCGGGTTACCTAGTTCGTTTTCACACGTGAAAGGCACCTGAGGCACGGCTGCGAAATTGACTGGAAACACGCCGGGCGAGGCCACATTCACCGTCATGTCTCCGACTTGATAAGAGGTCTGCGGGGTAAAGGGAAATAAAGACGTGTGACAGTCGTGGCAAATAATCACCGCCCCGAAAGGATTGTCGGTACCGGAAAAAGGCCCGGTCTGCCACTCCGTGCTCAAGTTTTCGAGCCGGAAATAGCTCACATTCCGTCCGCCTGGATTTATGTCATACTCCTGATGCTGCACATCACCCGGCAACCCCTTCGGAATCCGAACGTCGTGACAGCTGTTGCAGAACGCGGAGTTATTGATGAAGTTGATTCGGTTCGGGTCGTTACTGGCGACATGGAAAAACTCGCTGACAGCGACCGCGCCTGTGAATTGGCCGGATTTCTCCTTGGTCAGGTTCAGCTTCATGCTCATGTTCGCGAAGCCATCGTGCTGGAAGCTGCGGTTCAGATCGGGGCCGGCGACATCGTGGCAGGAATCGCACGTGATGCCGGTGGTTGAAAGCGGGTCGCCTCCACAGCCTGCCTCTACACCACCGCAAGTGGCGGCGTCGGTTGGAAACGGGCCGCCGGGCTCGGCGGGAAGCGCTTGATTGCCGTTCGCGTCCAGGATGTGATAGTCGCGCAGGGGACGCAGAAGATCCGGGCGAAAGGCGCTGCCCGTGGCGATTTCCGGGACTTGCCGCATGCTGGGATCTTCGCCCTTGAGCTCCATCAGAGATTGATGACACGTGTAACAAAAACCCGCGTTCGCTTGCGCAACGTCAGTGAACGTAGGCGTGGTAAACATGTTCGTGTTCAATGGCGCGCCGTTAGCCAGCTTTTTCGTGCTGTCGCCATAAACCGGCCGCACCGCGCCGCCGTTGAAGAAGTTGCTCGCGACCTCCAATGCGTTGAACACCGGGCTTATATTCCGGTAGCCGAAATGGACCGATTGCTTCATTTCGAAATATTGCCGTGGATGACAAGATTTGCACTCACCGGATGCATCGCCGAGCGGCTGGAAGTTGAAATCGGCGCCGTTGGGGTTGCCGGTCGGCGTCTGAGCTGACAAACCTCCGGCCAGAAACAGGAAACCCAATATATGGCGCGGGAGCATTCTACTCCTCCCTTGGATCGTTTGAATTCTCATGATTTTCCCACCAATGTCATATTAATGTTTAATCTGCGGAACAGCCCGATTGGTCAACGCCCCCGAGTGGCATTCGGCACACGTATTCTGGAACGTATGGCACGTTAGACAAGCGCGGGTATCCAACAATGCCAGAGTGGCGTGTCCGCCTCCCGCGAAAATCGGCAACGGCTCGTGGCTCCTCGGCACCTGGTTGTGGCACCGTATGCAATAATCTGCCTGGTGGCAGGTAGCGCAGGTGGTGCGATCCAGTGCCGCATATTTTCCATGCAGGTCGTCCTTCCAACGCGCGGTATGTGAAACCGGTTTCATCACCACATGGCACCCCAGGCATTGATCCCCGCCTTGTGCCGTAGATCTGACGTTCTGATGGCACACAAAACACGTGGCGTCCGGATTGGAAGCTGCTTCTTGGTGGTGGATGCGGAAACTTTCGGTATGGCTGGCCGGCTTTACATTACGCGTGTGGCTTACTGGCGTAAATAAACCGGTCACCGTGTCGGCGTGACAAGTCTTGCAGTTCGACATCCGGAATTCGGACGAAATGTTCTTGGACGTATCGTGGCACGCCACGCAATCCACCATCTTAGGCAGCGTCAAATCCGAGAGGCTGGTGCTCCTGGGAACGCCGTAGTGACAGGTGGTGCAGTCCAGGTTGAACTCCTGCTTCGCGGCGAAATGGGCGATGTGAGTGAACTTGATATCCACATATCTGCCGGAGACCGCGGTCTGGGTGATCATGCGGCGGCTTTTCGTGAAGCCCGGGTTTTCGATTTCCTGAGGCGTGTGACAACCCACGCAGCCGGCCGCATCGAGTGCCGGCGTGAGTTGCGGAGTCACGCCCGGCTTGGCATGGCAGGTGGCGCACTCAGTATGCCCGGGGAACTTCGCAAAAACTCCCTGAGGGTCGAATTTATGACAGAAAGTGCAGTCCCCCCGGAAGCCGCTGGCCGGATTCTTTCGGCCTTGTTTATCGACGTGGTTGGCGTGGGAAAACCGGAACAGGATGGCTCGCTCACCGCGGTAACGCGGGAAGGGCTGCAAGTCGGCCTTACTGCGCGTGGCTGAGGTATGGCACACAGCGCAGACCGTCGCCCGGGCCTTGGCATAGTTATTATCGAAATCGTCCGCGTGGCAGGTTGCGCACTGTTCGTGGCCCGGCCGCTTGAGCTGCACTGAACCATCCGCGACTGCGGTATGGCACAACGAACACTCCAGGCCGCCCAGCTTGTCGGCATGAAACGAGTGGATGTAGATTTCTCCGTTGGGTCCTTTGAGAGGCGCACTCGGCGCGCTCTTCTTGCCGGTGGGTTTGGCGGACGCCTGATCCTTGGGCGGAGGATTGGGCGCAGGTGTGGGTTGAGCCTGGCCCGCAGCCGTGGATGCAAATAGAAGGGCGCCGGCCGACGCCAGAAGGAACTGCCTCCAACTATGTTTAGTCTGGGTCATGATCCCTCAGTACTTCCAAACCATTCCTACGTGCAGAGCGCGCGAGTTCTTCAGATCGGGTGTAAACAAGAAGAAATCGTTGTCCAGATCGTAGTCCACGAAAAGACGTTCCCGCGAATTGATTTTCCACCAGGCGCCTGCCAGCCATCCACTTTGGTGCAGGCCATTCAGAACATAGAATTGATCCTGCAAGCTGATGCGCCGGTAATAGGCGCCGCCGCTCAAGCCGAAGCGTCCTTCACCAAAGCTTTGCCGAATCTCGCCTGTTAGGTCCTTGACGCTGGTTTCACCCGCGACGCTAATGTTGTCCAGCGTGGTCGAATCCAGTGGGCTCAGCCGGTCTGAGTTGCGTTGGTGATATTCGAAGAACATTTCGGTCTTGCGCAGCGGAAAGACCTGGCTGTTGACGCGATAGTCCTCGAACGAAGTATCGAAGGGCCCTTGGTCCTTGTCGTTCAGCAAGCGGCGAACCCACACCGAGCCGCCTAACCGCAAGCGCTCTGTGAGAGTCCTGCGGGCGTCAATCATAAATTGGCTGTATTGCGCCAGCGGCCCAATATTCAAAGCTTGTAGCACATTGTACGTGCTGTTGTCCCGGGCAAGGCCGGTGTAGTCATAAAAGAATTCGTGGGTGCTCAGCTCCTGAAAATAACTGGCGCGCAGAGATGTTTTTCCGCTTCCGGGCGCATAGATAAACTGGGTGTTGATGTTCACCGGATAACCGCCCACCATCCGGAAATACGTGCTCCACATCCAGGACGGAGTCAACCGTCTCCTATACGCAAATGTATGGCTACCCTTCACATACCAAATGCCGTCGTATTCGAAGGAGGAGTCAGGGCTGATCTTGAATTCGATGTTGGCGCCGCCCATCGCTCTTTGGCCTGGTTCGCTGTAGTAAGTGAACCGGCGGCCTGCATAGAGCGTCACTTTAAACTTGGGCCGGTTCAGAGCCACGGCGAGTCCGTCCAGAGAAGCCAACTCGGCGCCATAAATATTGATCCTGCCGATCTGGGCATCGAGCCCCGACCAGTAGCCGTCCTTTGGCAGTCCATGGATGTCGACGGATGCGTTCAACACTTGATACTCGCGGTTGCCGGGGAAGGTCTCGAGGATGTTCTGCGCGGGAGCGCCGGGGTTCACCGTGGTAAGGTCCTGATCCTGTCGAAACGTGAAATGAGTATCCACGCGTTCCGATCCCCAGCCTTGCGTTCCCATGTCGAGCAACGTTTCAAACCGATTGGCGTTGGGTTGAAAAATGGAGGGGTAAGGATACCCGTTGGGATT
>JBEKJJ010000415.1:0-4808 GCA_050011295.1 Bryobacteraceae bacterium | reverse complement strand
TTGACGGCATAGGTTTACGTTTTGTAAACTCGTATCGTGCGGGTGATCAGCAAACCGGCGATCCTGAAGTTTGCCGAAAGGCATCAGGATGCACTGGTGCCGCTATTGAATTGGTATCGGATCACTAAGAGGGCGGATTGGGCCTCGCTGGCCGATGTGAGGGGTGACTTCGCGCATGCGGACATCGTCGGTCGAAGGACCGTTTTCAATATCCATGGCAATGATTACAGGCTGATTGCCAGGGTCAATTACAAGACCAAACGCGTGTTCATTCTGCATATCCTTACCCATGTCGAGTACAGCAAAGGAGACTGGAAACGATGAGTACGACAATCGAGATCAGGGATTCGGTGTACGCCAAACTGTTGGCGAAAACCCTGCCTCGTCCCATTCAATCCGAAGCTGAACACGCGCGGGTCACGGAGATGCTTCTGCAGTTGGACGAGCGCGAGGATCTTTCGCCCGAAGAGGAAGCTCTCGCTGAAGTGGTGACTTTGCTCATCGAAGATTATGAAGAGAAGTATCATCCACTACCCCGGGTCTCACCCAACGAATCGTTGCGAGCGTTGATGGAAGACCGCGGTTTGAAGCACAAGGATATTTGGCCCATCCTTGGCAACAAGGGGGCTGCGACGGAAGTACTGAGTGGCCGGCGGTCCATCAGTAAGGCGCAGGCAAAGCGGCTGGCGGAGTTCTTTCACGTGCCGATCGATCTCTTTGTTTGACGTTTCGGAACGGATAGGAGCCATCGTCAAACCAGAGTTGGAAATTGGTTCACGGGCGCCCAGCTTCGACGGTGGCTCCCCAAAAACACGGTTTTCCAACTTTTTCTCTCAACGTGCCTTAATGCCCCATAACGGATTCGAACTCAGCCCCCGGCGATGACTCGCGGCGTAGTGGGAGGCCAACTACGATGTATAGATTTATCACGCGCTGGCCAATCGTCTTGGAGTGCCCGGCCCGAGCGTCCTGGTTAGCGTTTTTCTCCGGACCCGAGCGCTGGTTGTCACCATTGATCGTTATGGCCGGGAGGCAGCAAGCCAATTCTTCAACGATTAGGCTAAGAACGCTTCCGGTCGAGCCGCAGCGCGCGATTCGTGGAGTTGCTTAAGCTCCGCGAAGTTCTGCAACGGCGGAGAACAGGAGTACTGGACCCAGCGTGGAAATCGCATGATAGCTTTGTGAAACGGCCTGCGCTCTTAAAAAAGACTTCCACGCACGTTACTTCTTGGCCTGAAACAGCCCGCTGCGGATCAGGTCAAGGGCGTCTTTCGCGTCGACCTCCTGCACTGGCTCCGCTGACGAAAATTGGTACACCACGCGCGAGTGTGAGCCGGACACTAGATACTCGCCCTTTCCTGTAAAGACGATCGATGTGCGCGGGCCCGCAGCCTCCATCCGCACAGGATTCGGCGTCACGAACATCGTCCGCCGCTGGAGTAGTTCTTCGCGCTTCTTGCCGCAACAGCTCATGTCATTTTTCTCCCTGCGGAACCGTCTGAACAGCTCCGGAACGATCGGTCATTTGCTCCAGCAAACAGGCTGCCCCTGAAAGTCCAAGCCACAACAGAGGCCATTCGTGCCACCCGTTCATCAACAGGTATGCCGCCGGAGCCGCAATCCACAAACTTAGGCAATAAAAGCAGTCCATCAGTCTGCCCAGGAAACCGTTGCCGAGCCGCAGCCGGACAGTAACGATCACATCCCATGGCCCGTCCTCTTTCGCGAGCAAATGCGCAACGCGCCAGATTGCGAACACCGCCAACGTGAGATGGTACCAGCTCTCGGTGGGCATCTAAAAGACTCCTCGAAACTATGAAACAGAGGAGCGGTCCCTCGCCTGCGCAACGGACCGCTCCGGGTTAGAGTGGTTAGACGTTCACGACCGCGACAGAGAACTGCGGGTCCACATAGTTGTAGACTCCAGTGCCTGGGTTGTAATTCCAATCCAGCAACTGGCCACCGTCGCCACCCGATGGGTTGAACGCACGGGTATCGGCATAGAGACCGAAGCTGTACACGCCAGCCGGATAGCTGGCCGGAATCCTGTACAGCGCCACGCCCGAGAACGAATTGTCGGCCGCGTTCTCATACCAGTGCTGCGTTACGGACAACGGCGAGAGCGGAAGCGCGCCACCGCTGCAGCCCCCCGAGCTAACTGACGTTTCGCGCAGGTGACTTGCGTTCACCGAGAAAGTGAGCTGGACGTAGACGTCCACGGGCGTCGCTCCGCGGTCGATGACGACGCAATCTGTTGTCGGCAAAGATTGCGCTCCGCTCAGGTCGGACGCGAAACTCCACTCCGCGCTGAATACGACGATTGGAGCTGAGTTGTCGATCATGAACCCGACCGGGGTGGACGTGGCCAGCAGGGTCTTGCTGGAATTGGCAACCTCGAGCTGCACCGTGTAGAGGCCGTCCGCCCATGTTCCGTCTGCCGTGTTCCATTCCAAAACCATGGGATTGGGGAACCAGCCGTCGTTGATCGGGGTAACCGAGTACCACCCTTGCGGATCGGGCGACTGCACCATGGTCTTCAGAACGCCGCCAACTTCCAGATAGAGCGGCCACGTCAACACGAACGGGGCGAGCGCCGTGGGCGAACCACCGGGCGGGGTGTAAGTGTACTCCAAGCGGTAGAAGGCCGCTTTGTCCACGTTGACGCACCCGTAGATTTGCAACGTGTCTGTGTACGGCGCTGTCGCCGGCGGCACACCGGCTTCGCCGATTGTTCCGCCTGGATGCGGTGCGTTCGGCCGTGTGGCAAATCCCGCAGTTGCGTCGATGTAAGGCGCGGCAGGGAGCGGCGGATTCACGAGCGGCATCAGGCCGACGTACTCGAGCGACGGAACGTTGCCGCACGGAACGGTGGGCGTGTTGCACACCGTGCTCGAAACCGCGATTGGAGAAGCGACCAGCGTGACGTTGGAATCGCCATTCGCATCCCACGACACGTCGAACAGACCGGTGCTGTATATAGTCTGCTCTACGCCGTTGATGTTTTGCGTTACTCGGAACGTGATGTCCGGAACTTCGAAAATCGGCACCCATTCAGTGACGATGATATCGAAGCAACGGATGAACGGCCCGTAGAAGCGGGTGAGATCCACATCCTTTAGCACACTTGCGTTCAGGCCAAGTTTGTTCGCCAGCGTGCTCTGCACGGCAGTCCGGTGCTCGGACGCATCGCCGGCGACGCGCTTCTGGAATTCCCGCGGAAGGGCCGGAGCCACTGACGTGGAAAACGCCTGGCGCGACAGCAATGCCTGCTGCCCGGTAGTTTGCGCTCCGAAGGTCTTAGTGCTACCAAGCTGGGCAAGCTGGCTGACAACCTCTGCGCCCAGCACCGCCTTGGCCTTCTCGTACAGCGCCGTTCCAGGTTTCAAAGTAACTGTGGCTTCCGGGCCGGGATCTGGGCCGGGTCCTACGGGCTGGCCCTGTAAATACTTCAAGACGCTGCCAACCGTCGGCTTTTGGAAGCTTTCGAGGTAGCAGATGCGTTCGATGCGCCATCGCAGGATCCATTCGATTTCAAATCGTGGAACCCAAACGCAGAAGTTGCCGCAAGCGTCGGTCGTGGTTTGGCCGATCACTTCGGTGTGGCAGAGAAACGGAAAGAACCACGACCATGGAACGTCGATGGGGAAAAGCCCGAGAATGTTGCATATCGTGTCCTCGGCGTAGACCGTGGCGAAGGGAACACCGTACTCGATGCCAGTGTTCGGATCTTTCTTCACTACCTTGCCGCAGATGCGGCGGAACAACAGCAGGTTGGGGTCGATTTGCCAGCGAAACTGCTGGCCAATTTCGGATACTGAAAGCCCGTTGAGTTTCGTTGCTGCGACGCCGGTCAGGCTCGATAGCCGTTCGACCTGCATCTTTGTAAGCGGCATCTGGTCGGGCGTTTTCTCGTTATTCTGGGTACTCATGCAAAGATCTCCTTAAAATTTTTCAAATTTAGTACATCTATGGTTGAATCCTGCTGTGGCAGGAAATTTCCAGGCGCAACGATTTGCGCCAACTGAGCCATGAACTCGCCGACTGGCTTCCCGCATTGCTGGAGCGTCGGTTCACACAGGAATAGTGCGAGTTGTGGGGTGAACGTTACACCTTCCTCCGCGACAAGATCAATGTGCGCTCGGCGAATGCAGGGCAACAAGGCAGCACGACAAGGAGAAAACTATACGACGTGCATCCTCACTCACTGAGTTGACTGCAACCGGCGGCTATAGAGTTGAAACGGCGCCCAGTAGTAAGGCCTTCGATAATTGGTCTGGAGCATCTTAAGTTTTGCCTGCCGCAGTGCCGCCGGGTACGAGTGGCCGGCGCCAATCTCCGAATAGAAATCACTCATCATATCGGCGGTGGAACGGTCATTCACATCCCACAGACTGGCTACTACATTGTCAGCTCCCGCCTGGAAGAAGGCCCACGCGAACCCGACCGGCCCTTCGCCAGACAGCGTACTTGCACCCGCACTACGGCAAGCGGACAGAGTAACCAGATCGGCTGCTATTGGCACTTCCATAATCTCGCGAGCATAGAGCCGATAGCCGTCGGCTTGGGGCGAGAGGATAATCGCTGAATCGAGCGGGCTTCGCCGGTTCGCTTCCGCATGCGCCGCAATATGGACCGTGGAAAAGCGCTGGGGCTGAGATGCCCTGTAAGCGGCCGGCACCGCGTCCGACCCTCGCAGCACGCGGGTTTGAGTCTCTCTGAAATGGCCGCGAACTTGGTCTATTTCAGCGCCGGCATTCGGCAGCCGCGAGAATTCCACACTAGCCGGCCGCGGGTCGCCTATGATCAGG
>JBEKJJ010000414.1:0-4902 GCA_050011295.1 Bryobacteraceae bacterium | reverse complement strand
GGCGCCGGGCGTCTACCATGGCAATTTGACGATGCAATTCTCGGACGGCCGGGTTCGCGATGTGAAGCTACATTTTATTGTCCGGAACGGCGCTGCCACGGTTTCGGGTTCATCTGAATCTGCGGGTGAGACGGCGCACGCGGTCAGCTGCACTCCCAGCAAACTGGTTCCAACGCTTATCTCGATTGGGCAATCCTTCACTGTACCGGCGGGATGGCCGGTGGCGCTACAAGCGCATGTAGTGGACGATTGCGGGAATGCCGTGGATGAAGGAAGCGTGGTGGTGTCGTTCTCGAATGGCGATCCTCCGCTCAGTTTGCTCTCTCTTCGTAGCGGCGGCCAATGGCAAGCAACATGGAATCCCAGCAACCGGGAAGTGAGCGAGCTCACTATCACCGTGAATGCCGAAGCTGTCCAGCCCTCATTGCAAGGATCGTTGCAGATTTCCGGGGGCTTCAACGCTACTAGCGATGCGCCCCAGCTTTCCGGCGTCGTCAGTGGCGCGAGCTTCGCCGCGGGCGTGCCGCTTGCACCGGGCGCCATCGTCAGCGTGTTCGGGAGCCAGCTTGCGGATGCGTCGGGCGGCGCATCGGGACTGCCGTTGGCCAGCACCTTACAAGGTGCCACCGTGGTGATCGCGGGCGAACCAGCGCCAATTTTTTACGCATCCAACGGACAGATCAACGCCGCGATTCCATTCGATGTGACTCCGAACACCAGCCAGCAGGTACTGGTGACGCGCGACACCACTATATCGGTCCCAGTGGCCGTCGACATGGCGCCCGCGCAGCCCGCGGTTTTTCTTGCGCCAGTGGCGAACGCGCCGAATCAAGGGAGCATTTTCGCCGTCCGCACTACAGCCGGCGTTCAGTCCACATTCTTGGCTGGGCCCAGCTCGCCTGCGACGGCCGGAGACACGCTGGTAATTTATTGCGACGGGCTGGGCGCCGTGGATCAGAGCATCGCGCCGGGTGCCGCGGCGCCTGGGTCTCCGGCGGCGAAGACAACCGATCAGCCGCAGGTGACCATCGGGAATATAAATTCCTCAGTGGCTTTCTCCGGATTGACGCCTGGGCTAGTGGGCGTCTACCAGATCAACGCGGTGGTACCAGCCGGAGTCACCGCAGGCGATCAAGTGCCGGTGGTGGTTAATATTTCGGGGCAGGTTAGTCCGGCGGTGACGATTGCCGTGAAGTAGCGGCTGTCACAAGCCCAATAGAATCCGGATGCGATCCTCAACCTGCTCCAGGGTTTCCGCCGAGACCCGCCCGCGTCGCCGTCTTAGTCTCTGCTTCGAAACAGACCGCACGTTCTCGCATTGAATGAAGCTTTCAGCTGCTACGCCAGCTTCGGGCGGCCGCACCCCTACGTGCCAGCGGATCTTGCGTGGAGTTCGAGTTAGGGGAACGACCACGATCAGTTCTGCCGGGCCCTGATTGAAAAGATCAACCGATAGGATGAGAGCGGGACGGAAGCCGGCCTGTTCGCGCCCTAGAGTGGGATTGAAATCTACATCCCAGATCTCTCCGCGGGACGGCTCCGGCGTGTTCATTCCTCAGACAACCCGTCCGCCAGAGTCTGCTCCCACAGCTCTCGATCCCGGAGCTCTTCTTTCCACGACTTCGCATCCAGTTTGAGGGCCGCGAAGTCGGCGTTGGCGGCGTGCAGGAACCTCTCACGGCGGTACCGTTCGAGGGCCCGGTCCAGAATGGACTGCATGGAACGCTGTTCCTCTTCGGCCAGTTTGCGAAGCAACTCATGAGCCCGCGGGCTAATGCGGACGTTAGGAGCGCGTGCCGGGGACTTCATCTTCTCCGGGGACTTCATCTTCTAAGGATAGCGTGTGTGTGAATACATGTCTACGTTTCTGTATACCGGCTGGTGAACCACAATGCCTACAGATTCGCGGCCTTTAGCCGGTCGGATCTGTCTCTGCTTTTATTCGAAATCTGCCGATCTATCAAGGTAAGGTCATGCAAGCCAAAGGAGAGGAACGGAGTAAAGCGGCTGAATCCAAATGGTTTATTCGCGTCCATTCGCGTTTACTCGCGGCCCTATTCTGCCTCGCGGCAGCTCTCTCGGCTCAAACCCGCCTGACCCTGCAACAAGCTGTGTCGCGCATGGCGCCGGATTGGACGCCGGTTTACGACGGCAAGGAAGTGCTGGTGAGCGGGCAAGTTTCGGTGACTCCGGTATGGGTATCCGAATCGCTTTATCTGGCCATTCAGGACCAGAGTGGCTATGGGCTATTGTTGGAGGGCTCCGAGCGGCAGTTTCGGGATTTTGCGCCGGGCGACTTTGTTGAATCGCAAGGGACCATCTCGCGGCACGCGGGTCTCGCGGTTCTGATTCCTCGCACGCTACGGCGTACGGGCCGGGGTGTGCCGCCGGTGGCGAAAATCGTCCGGCTTTCGGATCTCGCATCCTTTCGATACCTGGGCGTGCTGGTTACAACGGAAAGCGCCGTGGCGCAGGAAAAAGAGAACGCCGCGAGTGACGTGATTTCGCTGGGAGAAAGAGGCGCCTCCATCGATGTAGTGCTGCCCCGGACACGGGGCGATTCAGGGCCACACCCGTACGCCTTCCATACAGGTGATCGAATACGCGTAACCGGAATAGACAGCCAGTTCTGCAAGCTTCCGCCTTACGACCGGTTCTTCCAGATCCTGGTGCCGGGGCCGGCTTCGATTACGGTGGTGGAAAAAGCCTGGATGATCCCTCCTCCCCTGCTTCTGGCCTCCGTGATGCTGGCGGCTGCGCTGCTTGTGATCTGGTGGTTCCGAGAGCGTAGGATGGCCGCGCTGCGCCGGCGCATGCGCGTTCTGAACTCGCTGGGCGAGGATGTGATCGGCGCTGGGTCGCCGGCGGAAATCCTGCGGCGGCTGGAGATGACGCTACCGAAAGTTACGGCTTCCTCGGGAACCGGCATGTACCTGCTGAACCGGGGGACGAAGTCGCTCGAAAGCGTGCATGCGACGGGCGCCATGATGGAATCCATCGAGTTGGACAATCCCAGGAGCGGCATGGCGGCCGGGATCGCAGCCTGCTTTCGGAACCGTACTCTGATCGCCATTCCTGATACCCGGCGCAGTCCATTCTTTCGCAAGGAGGGTGGCACAGGCGGCCCACGCTCGGCCATCTTCGTTCCGATGTTCGCGCAGAGCGAGCTGGTGGGAGTGATCGAGCTACATAATGACGAGAGAATCCGCTACTACAGCCAGGCCGATCAAGCGGCCCTGCAGCACCTGGCAAATCAGGTAGCCACCGCGCTAAAACTTCAGGAGCAGCATTCGGTGCGCGAGCAGCTGTTTCGCAGCGAAAAGCTGGCGGCGGCTGGGCAATTGATCTCAGAAGTGGCCAATGAGTTGAGGCTACCGCTCGAATCCATCGTGGCACGGGCGTCCGGGCTGCGCTCGCGCCGGATGGATGATTTTCGCGAAGAACTGGAAATCATCGCGGCCGATGCGCAGCGCGCATCCCAGATTGTGGCGCGGCTGGATTCTCTCGCCAAGGTGGAGCAAACCGAGGTGCAAGCCGTGGATCTAACGGCACTGCTGACGGGATTGCTGCAGTTCCGGGAGCCGGAATGCAAGGCCAAAGGCGTGGAGATACGGTCGCAGTTGGCCGCGAAACCGACCATCATCATGGGGTGTCCGGGACAGCTCGAGCAGGTGCTGCTGAACCTGCTGGTGGACGCTGAGAAGGCGGCCGCCGAGGCGCGCGAGAAGCTGATCACGGTTTCGAGCAGCTTGCTTGCGAGAAGGATGCTGGTGGAGGTTGCATATTCCACGCGTTCCAACGAGTTTCAACGATTGGATGCGGCCGACGGCGATCATTTGGGTGGAGGAGCGCTGGCGCTGGGAGCGTGCCGCGGCATAATCCAAAGTCATGGCGGCGAGTTCCGATCTGTCCGCGTTTCGCCGGTGCAGGCCCGGTTCGATATCGAGCTGCAGGTGCTGGAGACGCGATCGAGTGGGCCCGCGGCTGGAGCGGCGCTTGGCGGAAGAAGCCGGCATCTCAACGTGCTGGTAGTGGATCCGGATGCGAAAGTGCAGCGCCAGCTTTTGCAGTTGCTGGGGGAGCGGGGCGACCGTGTGGTGCCTGTATCGAACGCCGAAGAAGGCGTAGATCTGGTCCAGCGCATGCGATTCGACATGGCGCTGTGCGCGGTCCGCCAGCCGGGGCTGAACTGGGTGGAGTTTTTCGAGCGCGTGCGTTATAAGGTGGGCGGCTTTGTCCTGCTGACGGATGGATTCGATACCGATTTGGCGCGCGCGTTTCAGGGCAGCGAAGGGTTCGTGTTGAGCAAGCCGATTGACGAAGCTGAGCTGGCGAAGATTTGTCTGGCGGTGGAGGAGCGGGCGGGGCTGGCGGCGCGGGGCTAGGGTTGCTGGCCGCTGGTTGCTGGTGGCTGGTGGGACACTGGAGCCATGGGTGCAAGAATTTTGTGCTTATTGGTTCTGGGCGCGGTGTGGCTGAGCTGTCAGGAGAAGTACGACGGCCCTGTGCCACCCAAACCGGACTTGCCCTACCTGCTGCAGGCCAAGAAGTTGATTGACGTCGAAATCGGACAGGCGCGCGAGGAGAAGCGGAAGGATGGTCCTGTGCATGTCGTCGCAGGCGCTAGTTCCTCCACTCGTACACCGCTGCCTGAGCCAATTTTCATCCTCGACGCCCGGCAGCTGGTGCCGGAGAAGATCGAGCTTTTTCTTTTGGAAGTGAAAGATGGCAACCGCGAGGCTTCGTCGCAGCCTCTGCATTTGAGGGTGACGCCGCTGAGGGACCATCTGTTCAAGATCGAACCCAGCGAAATGCTGGATGCCGGTGAGTATGCTTTAGCGGTGAACGGGGAAAATCGAATTTTCTGCTTCGAGGTTTACTGATTCGGCAGCAGACGCACGT
>JBEKJJ010000413.1:0-8679 GCA_050011295.1 Bryobacteraceae bacterium | reverse complement strand
CCCCACAGATCCATCAGCCGCCGCCCTTCGCTAGCCGTAACCCGGGTACGCAGCTTGGCCATAACTGCGCCGTAAGCTTTGCGGAGGTCGGCCACATGAGACGCGTCATCCTCGCTGAGCTTTCCGCGAATCACCGACGTAGCCGCGGACATCATCAGCTGCCCTGTATCGGCGGAGTATTCCTTCGCTAATAGCGTGTTCTCGGTCTCGAATTGAGATTGGTTTCCGGCCTTTTGCACGGAATGGAGAGACCAGATTCCTAGTCCGCCTACAGAGGCGATCAGAATCATCGCGCTGCCAAATACCAGCGCCAGCTTCTTACCGATTTTCATGTTCGTCAATTTGTTCATAGTCATGGATCCTTGCCTTTATGCCAGGCATTCCTCGAGCGCCGGAGCCTTCTCTTTCCGCATGATTGCCTTGCGAATACTATCCGTGAGCTCGTCCTTATTGAGCTTGATCTGATACTCGTTGACGCCGGCCGCCATGCCGCGCGCGATCTCCTCTTCCCCGGCCAACGAAGACAATGCGATCACCTGCAGCCCGGCGAAGCGCTTATCCGCGCGAATCCGCTGCGTCAAAGCCAGGCCGTCCAGGCGCGGCATCTCGATATCGGTAGCCACCAGGTCCACTTCACCGGCGTGATGGTCCAGCATCTCCCAGGCCGCTTCCCCATCCGCGGCGGTCAGCACCTTGCAGCCCACCGACTCCACCAACCGCTGAATCTGGCCGCGGAAGAAATCCGAATCGTCCGCCACCAATACGGTGAGAGCTTGTTCGCCCGGCCCAACCGCCGTAGCCAGGTTGCGGAGCTCCGCTGCTGCCCCTTCGGGCCGTGCAACATCGGCCAGCTCGAAAATGTCCAACAGCAGAATGGTGCGATCCTTCAGTACCGCCGATCCGCCGATGCCCTTCTGCCGCAGAGTGACCGGGTCGATATTTAACTCCGCTTCCAACATGTCGAGGGGCTCTGCCGCCAGCAGTCCCAGCGGACGGCCCAAGCGCTCGAAAACAATCACCACCCATTGCTGCTCTTCGCTCAGCTCGCCCACTGCCGCCGTATCGTGCAAGGCCACCAGCGGGAGGCTCGCGCCGCAATATTGCATGGTGCGGCGTCCGCCCAAGTGCTGCACCTGGGCCGGCCGCACCCGCTCGATGCGCGATACCTGCTCAATCGGCACCGCGCAAGTTTCCTCAGGTGCGTTGTGGAACACCAGCAACGAGTGCAGCTCACCGGACGATGACGCTCTTTCCGAAACGGTCTGCCGGGACGCGGTTTCTGCCGTGCCAGCGGTCAGGTTCGCACGCGCCGCCAGACCGGCCACATCCAGAATCGCCGCTACCCGGCCATCTCCCAGAATGGTCGCGCCCGCGTAATCGTGCAGGCTTTTCAAATGCCTTCCCAGAGGTTTCACCACAATCTCGACAGTGTCGTGCAAATCCTCCACTACCAGCCCATATTCAAATGCGCCCGTGTCTACCAGGACGACATTCAGCGCCCGCGAGGAGCTTTCGGGGCGCGGCAAACCCAACGCGTCCGCCAGAAACAGCATCGGCACCAGCCGGTCGCGGACGTTGAGCACCTGGGCGTCACCCACCCGATCTGTCCGCTCGGCGAGTTGCGCGGCCGGAATACGGATCAGCTCGCCCACGCTGACCTGGGGGATCGCAAAACGCTGGCCGCCATCCGACACCAGGAGCGAGGGAATGATGGCGAGCGTCAGCGGCAACTTGATGCGGAAACGAGAGCCCTGCCCGGGCGCGGAGTCGATTTCGATCTTGCCACCCAGCCGGTCGAGATTAGTCTTGACTACATCCATGCCGACCCCTCGCCCTGAAACCGCGCTAACTTTCTCGGCGGTGGAAACGCCCGGCAGGAAAACCAGCGCCATCTTCTCGCGCTCCGACATGCTCTGCACCTGTTCGCGCGTAATCAGGCCCTTCGCGATCGAAGAAGCTGCGATCTTCTCAGCCGCCAACCCCTTGCCGTCGTCCGAAATCTCGATCACCACCTGCCCGGCCTGATGCGACGCTTTGAGCGTCACCGTTCCCAGCGCTGGTTTACCGGCCGCAACCCGCTCGGCCGAGGGCTCAATGCCGTGATCCACCGAATTGCGCACCATGTGCGTGAGCGGATCGCTCAGTCCCTCTAGGATGGTCTTGTCGATTTCAACCTCGCCGCCTTCCAGCTTCAGTTGCGCATCTTTGCCTAAATCCCGCGCCAGATCGCGCACCAGCCGCGGAAACTTGCTGAACAGACCGCCCACCGGCTGCATGCGGGTCTGCGTAACTACCTCTTGCAGTTCGGAGGTCACCAGGCTTACCCGTTGAGCGCCGGAGCGGATACCCCGCTCGTCCTGCCGGGCCAGCGACTCGTTCAATTGGTTGCGGCTAAGCACCAGCTCGCCGGCCAGTGTCATCAGGGAATCGAGCAATGTTACGTTCAGCCGGATAGTGGTCTCGTTGGCTGGAACGGGCGCGCCCGCAGCAGCTTTGGGCGACTCCTCCACCACGGGAGGCGCGGTCACTGGCTTGTCTGGTGTTACCGGCTTGGCTTGAGCCGCCGGCTTGATTTCCACTTGCGGCTTAACCGGCATAGTCGCCACCGCTAGGGGAACCGGCGCGGCCAGGGATCGGATGGAGCCATCCTTTTCGATCAGACGCACCCGCTCCGGGGGGACTTCCACCAAGCCTTCCAGCAGCTCCGGCTCGAGCACGGTGGCATACAGCACCTCCAGCATCAACTGATTGGAGGGCGCATCGTCCAGGGTTCCGGCCGAGTCCAGATCGAAAACCGTTTCCAGAATAGTGCCGCACTTGATCAGGCGCTTGAATACTTCCCAAGGCGTCTTGTTGCGCCGCTCGATGTCGTGAATCAGGTCGTATTGGATTAGGTATACGCGCTTGTCACCCTTGCGCGCCTGGCTCAAGTCGAAGGCCGACACCTGAATTCCTTTTTTCGCGTCCGGCATCTGCACTGTGACCTGTTCGGAAAGCGAGCTTCTCTCGGCCTCAGGCAAACTCCCCGCCGCGAGCGCCGTTAACGCCAGGACAAACTCGCCGATGTCTGCCTGATTGCTCGCGCGGTGATTCCCGATCATCTCGCGGAGCTTGTCGAAAGCCAGCAACAGAATGCTCACTGCCTCGGGCGTAGGAACCATCTGTCGGGAGCGGATCAGGTCGAGCGCGTTCTCGGTTCGATGCGCCAATTCCCGGATCTTGGACAAATCGAAGAAGCCGGCTCCGCCCTTGATGGAGTGGGCCGCGCGGAATACGCGGTTCACCAGTTGCTCGTCGATATCCGCGCCGCCCTGCTCAATCGTCAGCAGGTCGTTCTCAATGGTGGCCAGATGCTCGCGGCATTCCGCCAAATAGTCTTGCACCAGTTCGTCATCCTGGTTATGGTCTCCTCAGTTTCCCGACACGCTGAAATGCTGATGCATCCGCATGGTACGGAACAGCTCTAGAATCTCGGTGGAGGCATGAATCACGGCCAAACGCCCACCCACCTTGCGCTGGGAGTTGAAGGCTGAGATGAGCAGGCCAATGCCGCTCGAATCCACCATCTGCACGTCGGCCAGATCGATGACCAGCTCCTCTACGCCTTCAGAAACGATCTCTCGCATCTTCAACCGCAGTTCGGGGATCGACGCGGCCACGATGCTGTCTCCCTCTGGCCGAACGACTACTTTTTTGTCTTCTCTGGTTACGGCTATCATTGGTGGTTCTCCTCAATTCGATACCGCGTCCCGAACAATCCGACAAATTGGCCTGATTGCTCCAGGCCGCGCGCCAATCGAAACCGCAGCCGTAGTCTTCAACGGCGATCAGCAGGCGGTTTCGCTTGAGCCGCAGACGGCAACGCACGTGTTTGCCCGGATCGGTGTGAGAGCCATGCGCTACGGCATTGGCTAGCGCTTCGCGTAGCAGCAACTCAGCGGCAAACCAGCTTTCCCGATCCAGCAGCACCTGGCTTCGGCGCCGAAAATCCTCAATCAACTCCTCGGCGGCCTGTAATGTTGCGGGCAGTTCCCTCCGCATTTCAAAAAGTGCCCGGGCGGACTGAATCACGGACCCACCTCGGCGGCCAACAGCAGCAAATCATCTTTCACCGTGTGCTCCTCCGGGCAAATCTCATGCACAATCAAAGCGGCCGATTCAGGGAGTGGGGCAGCCCTGTGGCGGACACAGGCCTCCACCAAACGCTCCAGTCCGTCCCTCCGGCCTCCGCCTGGCGAGGATTCGATCAAGCCATCGCTATACAGAAAGAACCGGTCACCAGGCGACACGCGTAGGTCCTGGCGGTGCAGGGTCGCCGTGCCGAACATTCCCAACGGGTCGCTTTCCATCTCCACCGTCTGCGGCGTTCCGCTGCGGCTCACCAGAATCAGCGGAGGATGTCCCGCGCCCACTACAGTCAGCCGGCGAGTCGGGCGATTCAGCCGTACATAGCACGCCGTCAGATATTGCTCCTCGCCCAGCATCTGGCCCATCACGGAATCCACACCGTGCATGGTGTCTTCGGGCGAAAAGACTGGTCCCGCGTACTGGCGTAGCAACGCCTTTACGGCCGAAGTGAGAAACGCCGCGCTCACTCCATGGCCGCTGATATCCGCGACAAAGTAGGCGAAAATGCCGGTGCCCAATGGGACCACGTCGTAGAAATCGCCCCCGGCTTCTTCGAGCGGCCGGTAATAGACCGCGAAGTTAGCCTCCGGGCAATCCTCTGGACGCACCAGGATGGCCTGTTGGGCGTCGCGCAACTGCTCGAGGCGGGCCCGATGCTCCGCGACCTGCGCCCGGTTGTTCTCGCGGATTCTGAGATGCACACGCACGCGCGCCAACACCTCCTCGCCATGCACCGGTTTCGCGATGTAATCCACGCCGCCAATCTTCAGGCCGGCCACTTTGCTCTTGACATCGTCCAGCGAGGACAGAAAAATGATGGGAATGTTGGCGGTGAGCGGATCCGATTTTAACTGCGCGCAAGTTTCAAAACCCGACTCACCAGGCATCATTACGTCCAACAAGATGAGGTCCGGCTGCTCCGTCCGGCTCAACTGGCGCGCCGTCGCGCCGTCACAGGCAATCAGGGTGTGGAAGCCTTCCGCCTCTAAAATGCTTCTCGCCACGTCCAGATTGGTGGGCGTGTCGTCCACAACGAGAATTTTGGGCGCGTTCATTGCTGCGGTTTTTCCGGTCCACCTTACTACGTGGACCTGATGGGCATATCGGTTGTCGTATTGGTTTCGTGAGTAAGGGTGCACATCGGCGTCCTAAGGTTTTCCGGAAGAATTCCGAAGCACGGCCGATAAGCGCAAAGAGGGATTCGCCTCACCGAGGTTAGCTGTGTTCGAAGAGAGTAGCGTCATGCAGGCCGGTCTGGCCGCGGCCGTGGAGCAGGCCGCCGACGGAATCGTGATCACCGGCATCGACGGGAAAATCCGATACGTGAATCCCGCATTCACCGCCATGACGGGCTATTCCAGCCACGAAGCCGTGGGCCAATACCCAAGCCTGGTGAAATCCGGCCGCGTCCCCCGTGAGGTTTATCAAGATCTGTGGAAGACCATCCGCTCGAGACGAATCTGGCGCGGCGAGCTGATCAACCGGCGCAAGGATGGAACCTTGTATCACGAGGAGATGCGCATCACTCCCATACTGGACGCGAGCGGTGAAATTTCGAGCTATATCGCAATCAAGCGGGATATGACCGAGCGGCGCGCGGCCGAGGAAGCGCGAGCGTTCCTGGCCGCTATTGTCGAGAGTTCCGATGACGCAATTATTTCCTACACTCCGGCAGGTATTATTCTCACTTGGAACCGCGGCGCGGAGGCGGTTTTTGGACACGCGGCCGGGGATATGATCGGCCAGCCCGTGTCCTTACTGTTGGCGCCGGAACGGCTACCCCTTCTACAGGATTTCACGGAACGGATATTACAGGGCAACGCCATCCCCCAATACGAAAGTGCTTACCTGCATCGGGACGGACGGAAAATTCTGGTTTCCATTACCGGGTCGCCCATCCGAAACTCCGCAGGCGTAGTAGCGGCCGTATCCATCATCGTGCGAGACTGCACCGAGCGCAAGCAAGCCGAGCAGGCCTTGAAGAGCAGCGAGGAAAAATTTCGCCAGTTGGCGGAAAACACGCGTGAAGTGATTTGGATGGTGCCTCATACGCCTAACGAGACACCCTACATCAGCCCCGCATATGAACATGTCTGGGAAAGGACCTGCGAGAGCGTTTACCAGGACCCCATGTCCTGGGTGGACGCCATCCACCCGGATGATGTAGACCGGGCCTCTTCAATGCTAGCGAGGCAAATGGAGGGAGAGCCGGTTAGTTCCGAATACCGCATCCTTACGCCCGGCGGGAAGGAGAAATGGATCCGGGACCATGCTTTCCCCATTCGCGACGAAGCTGGGCAATTAATTCGAGTGGTTGGGATTGCCGAGGAGATCACCGAGCGGAAACGCTACGAGCAGGAACTGATTCACGCGCGGGAACAAGCCGATGCCGCTAGCCAAGCCAAGAGTTCATTCCTGGCCAACATGAGTCATGAGATCCGCACTCCCATGAACGGCATTCTGGGCATGGCCGGATTGTTATTGGACGGTAATTTGGATTCGCGCCAGCGCAAGCGCGCCGAGACGCTGCGCGACAGCGCCGAAGCTCTGCTGAATATCCTGAACCAAATTCTGGACTTCTCGCGCCTCGAAGCCCGCCGATTAAAGCTGGAGCAGATTCCCTTCGATCTGCGCACCTTGGTAGAGGGAGTTGCGGACCTCATGGCGGTGAAGAGTCAGGAAAAAGGAGTGGACCTGCTGGTCTTCATTGAGCCGGATGTCCCCACGCGTCTGCTGGGCGATGCCAGCCGCCTCCGGCAGGTCTTAGTGAATCTGGCCGGGAACGCCGTAAAGTTCACCTCGACAGGCGAGGTTTCAATTCGCCTGAAGCGGGACACTACCGGACCCCGTGAAGGAATCCGTTGCGAGGTGCGCGACACCGGCATCGGCATCCCTGAAAGCAAGCGCAATCTGCTGTTCCACCCCTTCTCCCAGGTGGATGCTTCCACCAGCCGCCGCTACGGAGGTACCGGTTTGGGCCTGTCGATTGTGCGCATGCTGGTGGATACCATGGGCGGCAGGATTGGTGTCGAGAGCGTAGAGGGTGAAGGGTCCTGTTTCTGGTTCACGGTGTGCCTGGAGCAGCAATCAGGCGTGGAGCGGCCAAGGCACCTCTCGCTGGCGGGATGGCGAATTCTAGTGGTCGACGACAACCGGGCCAGCCGCAGCCTGATCATGGAACTGCTGGCACTGTGGAAGGCCAGCGCTTCGGAAGCTCCTGACGTCCAAACCGCTCTTGAGTTAATGCGCAGCGGAGATGGCCCTCCCTTCGACGCGGTATTGCTGGATCTGGAAATGCCTGGCACGGATGGCGATCGGCTCGCGCAGCTCATTCGCGAGGATCCCAAGCTGGCCGGCACCGCCTGTGTGCTGTTAACCCCGCTCAGGCTGGCCGCCGATGCTGAGCGCTGGCGCCGGCTGGGATTTGCCGCACACGTGGCAAAGCCTGTGAAGCAGGGCGAGTTGGGCGCGTGCCTGGCTTCCATCCTGGGTTACGGACCTGCCGCGGCACTCCCGCGCGCAACGCCGAATCAATCAGCCACCAGTCGAGAACAGCGGCAGCAACTCCGTCTGCTCGTAGTGGAAGATAATCAGGTGAATCAACAGGTAGCCCTGGGAATTCTGGAGAACCTGGGTTACCGGGCCGATGTCGTTTCCGACGGCCGCAGCGCCCTGCGCATCCTGGCGGAAAAAGATTACGACCTGATATTGATGGATTGTCAGATGCCTGAAATGGATGGTTACGAAGCCACGCGGCAGATTCGTCAACCTGGTACCACGGTCCGCAACCCCGTTATTCCCATCATCGCCACTACCGCCCACGCCATGGCCGGCGATCGCGAGAAGTGTCTCGAGGCAGGGATGAATGATTACGTCACGAAACCGCTCCGGCGCAAGGAAGTGGAACAGGCCATCGAGCAATGGACAGCTTCGAGGCCCAACACTTTAGATCGGGGGGAAGTTTCACCGCCGCAGTCCACGCCGGAACAGGCTGTCACGATATTCGACGCGGACGATTTTGTAGAACGCCTGTCCGGGAATGAAGAAATGGCGCAGCGAATTGTCCGTGGATTTGTGGACGACATACCCCGCCAGATCGGGCTTTTGGCGCAAGCTGTGAGCGACCTCGATGCGGGCGCGGTGCGGCTGACCGCGCACTCCATCAAAGGCGCCGCCGGTAACGTGGGGGGAGTCGAGATGGAACAGATCGCGAAAAAGCTGGAGCAAACCGGCCGTGCCGGCGACCTCGCGGCTGCAGCGGCGCAATTGCCGGAACTGAAAGCCAGCTTCGAGCGGGCGAAGCCGGCCATGGAACGGTTCTGCAATCAGGATCCGGACACGAGTATGTGAAAGCCGAGCCGCGACCGGCAGGAAGCGCTAAGGGTGCGGCGCGCACCGCCAAACGGACCAGGAACTGACCCGCGCCGCGCTCCGTTTTGCGCGAAGTTCCTTAGAAGCGCAAAGGGTGCGGCGCGCACCGCCAAACGGACCAGGAACTGGCTCGCGCCGCACTCCGTTTTGCGCGAAGTTCCTTAGAAGCGCAAAGGGTGC